>DASTVB010000117.1:0-92324 GCA_035759315.1 Telluria sp.
GGCGTGATCCATTTCGACCTGTATCGCATGTCCAGTCCGGAGGAGTTCCTCGACGCCGGCTTCCGCGAAGACTTCAATGCGGACAACATTTGCATCGTCGAATGGCCCGAGAAGGCCGAAGGCGTGTTGCCGAAACCCGATTTAGCTATATTGCTGTGCGTCAACGGTGACGGTCGTGATGTAGAATTGCAAGCGTTTTCCGACCTCGGCCAGTTATGCCTCGACCGCCTGCACTTCGCACCAAACCTGGGGTAGATCGCCCGCTGACCCGCCGCACCCTGCTCAAGGCAGGCGGCACGCTGCTGCTTTCGGTGTTCGCGCCGGGCTCGGCGAGGGCGGCGCAGATCATGGCGGTGCGCGTCTGGCCCGCCGCCGACTACACCCGCGTCACGCTGGAAAACGACTCCGACCTGAAGACCACCCACTTCCTGGTGCCCGACCCGCACCGCCTGGTGGTCGACATCGAAGGCCTGGAACTGAACCCCACGCTCAAGGGACTGGTCGCCAAGATCCAGTCCAACGACCCGTATATCAAGCAGGTGCGCGTCGGCCAGAACAAGCCGAACGTGGTGCGCCTGGTGTTCGACCTGAAGGAAGCCGTGACGCCGCAGGTGTTTACGCTGGAGCCGGTCGGCACCTACCAGCACCGCCTGATCTTCGACCTGTACCCGGTGCGCCAGGTCGACCCGATCGCGGCGATGATCGAAAAAGGCGACTGGAGCCCGGAATCGCCGGAGACTGTGACGCAGGTGCCCGCACCGGCCGATGATCCGATCGCGCGCATCGCCGCCGGCATGCAGCCGGCGCCGGCCGGCGTGCCGGAGCTGGCCAAGGCCGGGCCAGCGACGCCTGAAACCCCGTCCGAAGAAAAACCCGAAATCAAGCTGCAGCCCCGCTCCCCGGAACAGGGGCTGCCGGTCAGCCGCATGATTACGGTGGCGCTCGACCCCGGCCACGGTGGCGAGGATCCCGGCGCGATCGGCTCGCGCGGCTCGCGCGAAAAAGACATCGTGCTGGCGATCGCCAAGCGCCTCAAGGCGCAGCTGGAAAAGCTGCCCAACATGCGCGTGATGCTGACCCGCGACGGCGACTACTTCGTCCCGCTCGGCATGCGCGTGCAGAAGGCGCGCCGGGTGCAGGCCGACCTGTTCGTGTCGATCCACGCGGACGCCTTCATTCGGCCGACCGCGCGCGGCGCCTCGGTGTTCGTGCTGTCGGAACGGGGCGCGTCGTCGACCGCCGCGCGCTGGCTGGCGAACAAGGAAAACCTCGCCGACTCGATCGGCGGTGTCAACATCAAAACGCGCGACCGCCAGCTGGCGAGCGTGCTGCTGGACCTCTCCACCACCGCCCAGATCAGCGACAGCCTCAAGGTCGGCAAGGCGGTGCTGGGCGAGATCGGCGGAATCAACCGGCTCCACAAGGCGTCGGTGGAACAGGCGGGATTCGCGGTGCTGAAAGCACCCGACATCCCGTCGATCCTGGTCGAGACGGCATTCATCTCGAACCCGGAAGAAGAAGCAAAACTGAACGACAATGGCTACCAGGACCAGATTGCGGCCGCCATCACGAAGGGCATCAAGAGCTACTTCGCGAAGCATCCGCCGCTGGCCAAGAGCCGCATGACTTAAAAATGACTATAACTAAAACGACCTACGGAAAACTCCCAGCGATTCAGATCAACAGCCCCGACGGATCACAAGCGATTGTCACCCTGTATGGCGCACACCTGGTCTCCTGGAAGGCCAGCGATGGCAAGGAACGGATCTTCGTCAGCAGCAAATCGAGCCTGGACGGCAGCCGCGCGATCCGCGGCGGCGTGCCGGTCATCTTCCCCCAGTTCGCCGAACGCGGCGAAGGCATGCGGCACGGCTTCGCGCGCGTGTCGACATGGCGCGAAGGCGCCTCGCGTACGGTGGGCGGCCAGGCATGGTGCGAGTTCGAACTCGCGCCGTCCGACCTGGCGCCGGACGTGGCCGCGGCATGGCCGCACGGCTTCGCGCTGACCCTGCGCGTGGCGCTCGACGCGCGCTCGCTCCAGATGTCGCTCGACGTTCGCAACACCGGCTCCGGGCGCTTCGAGTTCGCCGCCGCGCTGCACACCTACTACCTGCTGGATGAAGGAATGGCGCCGAAGGTGTCGGGCCTGGAAGCGATGCCACTGGTCGTGACCGGCAAGGTGGACCGCATCTACCGCCACATCGGCGCGCCGATCGGCCTGGACGGGCTGAAGCTGGAGCAGTCGGCGTTCCGCGACGCGGTGCTGTGGAATCCGGGCGAAGCGGATGCGGCGAAGCTGGCGGACCTGGGCGAAGGCGAGTGGAAGCGATTCGTGTGCATCGAGCCGGCGACGGTCGATCCGATGCCGCTGCTGCCGGGCGAGACCTGGAGCGCGCGCCACACCATCACCGCCTAAGAGATCTGTCATCCCAGCGCATGCGGGGACCCATATTGAATAAGCGAAGCGAACATTTGCCAAGCCGTTCGCTCAGCATGGCTCCCCGCGTCCGCGGGGATGACGGGGGATTTAGTACGATTCTTTGATCATGCGCCCGCCGCTGGCCTGGATCGGCCGCGCATTGAGCGGATACATGCGCGCGAACAGCGCCATCTGTGCAGGCGACGCCTGCATCGGCTGCTTCATCACCACCCACAGCACGCCTTCCGAGCACGGCGGCGTGGTCAGCGACCCCATGAAGGTGTAGTACTCGCGCGTGCGCGGCAGCAGTTCGGCCGGATCGATCACCACCGACGGCTCGACCACATCGCCCTTCTCGAGCGGCAGGTTGTTCAGCACCGTCTGCAGCGGCCGCAGCGCCGCGCCGCGCTCCAGCAGCACCGCCACCACCGCCAGCTGGCCTTCCGGATCGCGGTGCACCAGGTGCACTACCATTTCGTAGCCCTTGCCGTCGATGCGCTCTTCCGACGGACGGTGGAAGTGGAACTGCACCAGCTCATACACGCGGTTGCCGACGCTGATGAAATTCCCGGCTGCGATGCCGGTTTCGATCGTGTGCCCGTTATCGACCACGCTGAAGGTGGACGGCTTGTAGTCGACCGTCACCGCTTCCAGTTCCACCTTGAGCCCGTTGCGGATGTCGATCGGCGACTGGCGCTTGCCATTGCTGCAAGCGGCCCAGTCGACATTAATCTTCGACCAGTTGGCCGGCCCCAGCTCGCCTTCGTAGCTCCAGTGGGTACCGCGCGCGGGCGGCGGCGGCTTCACGGCCAGCTGGACGGCTTCCTTCTTCCTGGCGTCGGCCAGCCGGCGCGCACGCGCATTGGCGGCCGCACGCGCGGCCTGCTGCGCGCGCATGGTGGCGATGCGCTGGGCGATGCGCGCACTGAGGTCGGCTTCCGCTTCCTCTTCCGAAATCGCAGGCGCAGCGGGGCGCACCGGTGGCTTGACCGGCGCTTTCGCGGCAGCAGGCGCCGCCTTCGCTGCGGCGGGCGCAGGGGCGGTGGCGGCTGGATCGTTGGCGCTTGCGTCAGCGATGGCAAATCCGCAAGCAAGCAAGGCGATCAGGGTGCGCATTGATTTCCAAGGAAGATGTGTTCACGCTCTATAACGGCAGGCAAGCCCGAAAACTTGAACCGAACCGCGAATTCGACCGTAGAAAAAAAGCTCGGTCACCGAAAAAGGTGGGAATCGCGACGCCGTCATCCCAGCGAAAGCTGGGATCCATGCTGAGCATCCGGCCAAGGCGCACGTCGCCTGAACGCAAACGGCGTATGGATCCTAGCCGAGGGCGACCTTGGTCCTGGGATGACGGCGTTCCCGGTTATCGGTGACTGAGCCCCAAAAAAATCGGGGTGCGTGGAACATGTCGTTCCCGCACCCCGGATTGCAAAAAGGGACACACCCTTTTTTACATGCGCATCAGCGGTTGAACACGCGCCGGCCGACCTTGTACAAGCCGCCCAGCGCGATCGGCACGGTGGCCGCCGCGACGCCCATCAGTACGATCGCGGTCAGGTTCTCGCGAATGATCGGGATGTCGCCGAACAGGTAGCCGGCGGTCACCAGGCTGATCACCCAGGAGGCGGCGCCCACCAGGTTGTAGAACTGGAAACGGGTGAAGGTCATGTCGGACACGCCCGCAACGAACGGCGCGAAAGTGCGCACCACCGGCACGAATCGGGCCAGGATGATGGTCTTGCCGCCATGCTTTTCGAAGAAGTTGTGGGTCTTCTGCAGCGCCTCGCGGTTGATCCAGCGGTACTCGTGCGTGTACACGCGCTGCCCGATTTTCTTGCCAATCCAGTAATTAAGCGTGTTTCCTATCACCGCCGCTGTGATCAGCAGGGCCATGAGCAACACGTAATTCATCTGGCCGCTGGCGCAAAACGCCCCGGCAATGAAGAGCAGGGTGTCGCCCGGGAAAAAGAAGAAGACGACGAGACCGGTCTCGGCGAAGATGATGAAAAACAGCACGGCATATACGTAAACACCGTATTCCGTCAGTAAGAAACCGAGAGTTTTGTCGACATGCACAAGCATGTCGAGGAATTGCACGAAGTCCATATTTATCCTAAGAACAGGTGGGCATCATACCACCTCCGACCTGCCGCGAAAGCGTGCCCGGCCCCTACCGTGTTGATTAGGCTAAAATTGCCGCACGATAAATACAAGGAGACAAGGCATGCTGTTCAAGTACAAGATTGGCGCGCTCGCGGCACTGGCCATGGTGTCGCAATTGGCCTGCGCGGCCGAGCTGCCGCCGCGGCCGACCGTGACCGACATCGTCAAGGAATCGAAGCCGGCCGACTGGCGCGCGCTCGACCCCGAGAACACCTTCTACATGGAGCTGCCGGCCGGCCGCGTGGTGATCGAGATGGCGCCCGATTTCGCGCCGCAGAACGCCGCCAACATCCGCGCGCTGGTGCGCGAGAAGTATTTCGACGGCCTGTTCATCATCCGCTCGCAGGACAACTACGTGGTCCAGTGGGGCGACCCGGACGAGGAAAAGCCGCGTCCGATCAAGACCGCCAAGGAAAAGGTCGTCGGCGAATTCACCGTCCCGATGGCTAACGACAAGCGCTTCGCGCGCATGAAGGACAAGGACGGCTACGCTGCGCAGGTCGGCCATTCGAACGGCTTCCCATCGGCGCGCGACCCGAATACCGGCCGCACCTGGCTGACCCACTGCTACGGCATGGTCGGCGTGGCGCGCGACGCCGCCACCGACAGCGGCAACGGTTCGCAGCTGTACGTGGTGTCCGGGCACGCGCCGCGCCACCTGGACCAGAACATCACCGTCGTAGGCCGCGTCGTGGCCGGCATGCCGCTCCTGAGCACCATGCCGCGCGGGACCGCCGCACTGGGCTTCTACGAGAAGCCGGAGCAGCGCACCCCGATCAAGTCGGTGCGCATGGCGGCAGACGTGCCGGTGGCCGAGCGCAGCAACTACGAGGTGATGCGCACCGAGAGCCCGATCTACGCCCGCGTGGTCGAAGCGGCACGCAACCGCGGCGGCCCGTGGACCAAGTTCGCGCCGAACTACGTCGAGCTGTGCAACGCCCCGATCCCGGTCCGCCCGAAGTTCTAAGCAATCGTCATCCCCGCGAACGCGGGGACCCATAGCGAGCTCCTGCCACCACCGACAGCGCCGCAATGCCACACGCACCATGGGTCCCCGTTTTCACGGGGATGACGGGGTGGTGGTTTGTCCACACCACCCCTATTTTTTTGATTAGGTCGCAACCCCGCCAGCTATAATCCAGCGGATGAACGCGCCCGTCCCCACCGCTCCCCGCCCCATCCAGGCCCTCCCCGACCAGCTCATCTCCCAGATCGCCGCCGGCGAAGTGGTCGAGCGCCCGTCAGCAGTGGTCAAGGAGCTGCTGGAGAACGCGCTGGACGCCGGCTCGACCCAGATCAGCGTCCGCCTCGAAGAAGGCGGCGTCAAACGCATCTGCATCACCGACAACGGCCGCGGCATCCCGCCCGAGCAGCTCCCGCTCGCGCTGGCCCGCCACGCCACCTCCAAGATCGCCTCGCTGACCGACCTGGAGAACGTCTCCACGCTGGGCTTCCGCGGCGAAGCGCTGGCCTCGATCGCGGCAGTAGCCGCCGTCTCCGTGACCACCCGCACCGCCGACGCCGCGCACGCCTGGCAGATCGTCGGCTCTCACCTGGGCACCGTGACGCCGTCGTCCGGCGCCTGCGGCACCACCATCGACGTGCAGGACCTGTACTACAACACGCCCGCGCGCCGCAAATTCCTCAAGTCCGAGCAGACCGAGTACGGCCACTGCGCCGAAGTCGTGCGCCGCATCGCGCTGGCGCGCCCGGACGTCGCCTTCACCCTGTCGCACAACGGCAAGACCATCGACCACTGGAACGTGAGCGACCTGGCCAAGCGCTGCGCCCACATCGTCGGCAGCGAGTTCGCCGAAGCGCGCCTGCCGGTCGACGAATGCGCCGGCCCGCTGCGCGTACACGGCTTCGTCGGCCTGCCGACCGCCTCCAAGGCGCGCGCCGACGGCCAGTTCTTCTACGTGAACGGCCGCTTCGTGCGCGACAAGCTGCTGATGCACGCGGTGAAGGCCGCCTACCAGGACGTGCTGCACGGCGACCGTTTCCCGTCCTACGTGCTGGCGCTCGAACTCGACCCGGCACTGGTGGACGTCAACGTGCACCCTTCCAAAATCGAAGTGCGCTTCCGCGACAGCCGCGCGGTGCACCAGTTCGTGTTCCACGCGGTGCAGCGCATGCTCGCAACCACGTCGGCGACCTCCTTCGGCAGCGTCCCCGCGCCGCAGACCGCCGGCAGCATGGGCGGCGCAAGCGAGAGCAGCTGGCGCCCGCAGCAGGCCTCGTTCGGCGCGCAGCTCGCCAGCAGCACGTTCTCGCCCTCGCCCTACGCCGCGGGCAGCCGCTGGGACGGCGGCGGCAGCAGCGCCGGCGTCGCGCAGCGTACCGACACCTATGGCGCGCTGTTCGCGAACCCTGAACCGGGCGCCGCGCCGCAGCCCGCGCCCTTCATCATGCCGCCGACCGGCACGGAAGACGAGTTCCCGCTCGGCTTCGCGCTGGCCCAGCTGCACGGCATCTACATCCTCGCGCAGAACGCGAAGGGCCTGGTGCTGGTCGACATGCACGCCGCGCACGAACGGATCCTGTACGAGCAGCTGAAGAACGCGCTCGACGCCAGCATGGGCGGGCAGCAGATGCAGGTGCAGCCGCTACTGATCCCGATCACCTTCTTCGCCGACGCGGTCGAAGTCGGTACCGCGACCGAGCACCGTGAGACGCTGGAACAACTCGGCTTCGACATTGCCGCGCTGTCGCCGACCACGCTGGCGGTGCGCTCGATCCCGACACTGCTCAAATCCGCCGACGCGCAGACGCTGGCGCGCGACGTGCTGCGCGACGTGCGCGAATACGGCGGCTCGCGCGTGCTGATCGAGCGCCGCAACGAGCTGCTGGGCACCCTCGCCTGCCACACCGCGGTGCGCGCCAACCGCATCCTGTCGGTCTCAGAGATGAACGCGCTGCTGCGCCAGATGGAAAGCACCGAGCGCGCCGACCAGTGCAACCACGGCCGTCCGACCTGGGTGCAGCTCGACATTTCCTCGCTCGACAAGCTGTTCCTGCGCGGGCAATAAGCCATGTCCATCGTCAAACCACTGCCGCAGTACGCGCAGGCGCCGCTGCTCCCGCTGATCATCGCCTTCCTGATGCTGCAGCCGCTGTCGACCGACCTGTACCTGGCATCGCTGCCGGGCCTTGCCACCGTGTTCGGCGTGCCCGCCTCCACCGTGCAGCTGACGCTGTCGATGTTCGTGATCGGCTTCGGCGGCGCGCAGCTGGTGGCCGGCCCGCTGTCGGACCGCTTCGGCCGCAAGCCGGTGCTCTCCTGGGGCGTCGGCCTGTACGTGATCGCCAGCCTGCTGTGCGCGGCGGCGCCGGACATCGACCTGCTGATCGCCGCGCGCTTCCTGCAGTCGCTCGGCTGCTGCGCCGCCATCATCGTCGCGCGCGCCATCGTGCGCGACGCCTGGCCGGCCGACGCCGCGCCGCACGTGATCGCCAAGGCCAGCACTTATCTCTCGTTCGCGCCGCTGCTGGGCCCCATCGCCGGTTCCTACCTGCAGGTGACCTTCGGCTGGCGCGCCGCCTTCGTCGCGCTGTCGGCGCTGTCGGCCACGCTTCTGCTGTTCGTGCTGCTGCGGCTGCCCGAAACCAACCGCCACAAGAATCCGAATGCAACCGACATCAAGGGCCTGATGGCCAGCTACCGGCTGGTACTGGGCTCGCGCGACTTCTGGGCGCACGCCCTGCCCGGCGCGCTGTCCTATGGATCGATCTTCGCGTTCATCTCCGGTTCGTCGCTGGTGCTGATCCGCGTGCTGGACGTGCCGACCGCGATGTTCGGCTACTGCTTCGCGTTCGCGGTCTCCGGCTACCTGCTGGGCACCATCGTGTGCCGGCGCCTGCTGGCGCGCTTCGGCCCGGCCACCACGCTGCGCATCGGCAGCGCCGCGTCGCTGGCCTCCGGCGCGCTGT
The DNA here is from genome assembly GCA_035759315.1 of Telluria sp. Lineage (GTDB taxonomy): Bacteria > Pseudomonadota > Gammaproteobacteria > Burkholderiales > Burkholderiaceae_D > Telluria. The sequence continues at coordinate 8,513 of DASTVB010000117.1, forward strand.
TCCTCACGCTGATCACGCTGGGCTTCGCGCACTGGACCACGGTGGTCGGCGCGATGTTCCTGACGATGGGCGCGCACGGCCTGAACTTCCCGGTGGCGCAATCCGGTTCGGTGACGCCGTTCCCGCACAACGCGGGCACCGCGGCAGGCCTGATGGGCGCCCTGGTCATGGGCGTCGCGTTCGTGGTCGGCAGCGTGGTCGGCGGCACCTTCGACGGCACCGTGATGCCGCTCGCACTGATCGCCTGCGCAATCGGCACCCTGATCTTCGTCGCGGTGCGCGTGCTGGCCATGCGCGTGCAGGAGGCGGCGGCGTGAAGCCACGCGCGATCGCAATCATGGGCCCGACCGCGTCCGGCAAGACCGCCGCGGCGCTGGCGATCGCGCGCGAAATCCCGTCCGAGATCATCTCGGTCGATTCCGCCCTTGTGTACCGCGAGATGGACATCGGCACCGCCAAGCCGTCCGCCGAGGAACTGGCTGCCGTGCCGCACCACCTGATCGACATCATCGAGCCGACCGAATCCTATTCGGTAGCCCAGTTCCGCGACGACACGCTGCGGCTGGTGGCCGACATCGCCGCGCGCGGCAAGCTGCCGCTGCTGGTGGGCGGCACCATGATGTATTTCAAGGGGCTGAACGAAGGGCTGGACGACCTGCCGAAAGCCGACCCCGCGCTGCGCGAGCGGATCGAAGCCGAAGCGGCCGAAAAAGGCTGGCCAGCGATGCACGAAAAGCTGCGCGCGCTGGACCCGGAAACCGCGGAGCGCCTGAAGCCGAACGACGCGCAGCGCATCAACCGCGCGCTCGAGATCATTGAACTGACCGGCAAGCCGATGTCGTCCCTGCTCACCGGCCGTCCGAAACTGGATCTTCCGTTCGAGCTGGTGCCGATCGCGCTGGAGCCGAGCGACCGCGGCGTGCTGCACGACCGGATCGCCACGCGCTTCGACCAGATGCTGGGCAAATCTGACGACGCGGGCATCGTTGCCGAAGTCGAGCGCCTGCGCGCGCGCGGCGACCTCGATCCGGCCATGCCGTCGATGCGTTGCGTCGGCTACCGTCAAACGTGGGATTACCTGGATGGTAAAATTGACCGCGCAACGCTGCGGGAAACCGGCATCGTCGCAACGCGCCAGCTGGCCAAGCGCCAGCTTACGTGGCTGCGCGCGATGCCCGACCGGATCCTCGTGGACTGTTTAAAAAATGGCATTACGGACGAGATTTTGTCGATCGTGAATCGCCGGACCTCTTGACAGTCCGGGTTCAAACCCTCATAATGCGTGGCTCTGGTGATATAGCTCAGTTGGTTAGAGCATAGCATTCATAATGCTAGGGTCGGTGGTTCAAGTCCACCTATCACCACCAAGGATACCCACAAAGGCCTGGCTCACATCGAGCCGGGCCTTTTTGTTTATCGGTCGTCCAATTCAGGCGCCGCTGGCGCGCCCTGGTAGCGACCTCGACTCCCGCCGGCCTGGCGTACCCGGCGCACGGTTTGACGCTCTTTACATTCGGATAGGACAGGATCACCATCCACTTGTGGGCGGCGGAATGCACCGTTTCGCCGGGCCGGCTTGCCACGGAACCCGTTCAGCGCAGGCGCTGCTGGAGTTGGCATGTATGACTACGTTATCGTCGGCGGCGGGTCGGCGGGCTGCGTGCTTGCCGCCCGCCTGTCGGCCGATCCTGGGATGCGGGTTTGCCTGCTCGAGGCCGGTCCGCGCGACAGCAGCCCGTTCATTCGGGTCCCGCTCGGCATCGTGCGCCTGATGATGAGCAGGAAACTCAATTGGCAGTACTTCACCGAACCGCAGACGGAACTATGCGGCCGGCGCCTGTTCTGGCCGCGCGGCAAAACACTGGGCGGCAGCAGCTCGACCAACGCCATGATCTACACACGTGGCAACCGTGCCGACTACGACCACTGGGCGGCGCTCGGTAATCCGGGCTGGTCCTTCGAGGAGGTGTTACCGCTGTTCCTGCGCAGCGAACACCACGAGGCCGGCCCCTCCGCCTTTCACGGGACCGGCGGGCCGCTGAACGTCGCAGCGCTGCGTTCGCCCAACGTCCTGTCGCGCGCCTTCGTCGACGCCGCCCTCGCCGCGGGCTTCCCGTTCAACCAGGACTTCAACGGTCCCATCCAGGAAGGGGTGAACTGCTATGAGGTCACCCAGAAGAACGGCGAACGCTGGAGCGCGGCACGGGCCTTCCTGCATCCGGCACTCGGCCGTCCCAACCTGACGGTGCTGACCGGAGCGCACGCCGAACGCGTGCTCTTCGACGGCCGGCGCGCGACCGGCGTCGCCTTCCGGCGCGCCGGCGCCAGCGGGAGCGTGGTGGCGCGGCGCGAGGTGCTGCTGGCGGGAGGCGCCATCAACTCGCCACAACTGCTGATGCTCTCCGGGATCGGTGAGCCGCAGCAGCTGGCGCGCCACGGCATCGCCGTGCGTCAGCCGCTGGCCGGCGTCGGGCGCAACCTGCAGGACCACCTCGATGTCCTGATCGTGCACCGCTGCCGGCTGCCGGTGTCGCTGGGCATGTCAATGCGCACCCTGCCGGCCCAGTTCAGGCGCCTGTACGACTACCTTGCGCATCGCACCGGCGCGCTCACCAGCAATTCGGCCGAAGCGGGTGGTTTCGTCCGCAGCAGTACGCAGCAGGCGCTGCCCGACCTGCAGTTTCACTTCACCCCAGCCCGCCTCGACGGCCACGCACGCACCTTTCGCAGCGCCGCTTTTACGCTGTGGGGCCACGGCTACGCGCTGCATGCCTGCCCGCTGCGGCCCGCCAGCCGCGGACAGGTCTCCCTGCGCAGCGCAGATCCGGCCGCGGCGCCGCTGATCGATCCGAACTACCTGTCCGACCGGGCCGACCTGCTGGCGATGATCGAGTGCGTGCACGCCGCGCGCCGGGTGCTGCGCGCGGCCCCCTTCGATCCGTTCCGTGGTCCCGAGATCTTTCCGGGCGCCGCGGTCCAGGGCGACGACGAGATCGAAGCGTTCATCCGGCGCAAGGCCGAAACCATCTACCACCCCGCCGGCACCTGCAAGATGGGACGCGATCCCGAGGCAGTGGTGGACCACCGCCTCCGTGTGCATGGCGTCGAGGGCCTGCGCGTGGTCGATGCGTCGATCATGCCAACCCTGATCGCCGGGAACACCAATGCGCCAACCATCATGATCGCCGAGAAGGGCGCCGATATGGTCCTCGCCGACGCCGGCGAGCGGCGCGCCGGCGCCGGCCCGATCGCGGCGGTGCAGCACTGACCAGGAGGATGCCATGCGCTATTTCATCACCGGAGCGACCGGTTTCATCGGAAAGCGGCTGGTGCGCAAGCTGCTGGCGTCGCCCGACAACACCGTGTGGTTCCTGGCGCGCGACGCCAGCGCCGGGTCGCTCGCCGCGGCGCGGGCCTTCTGGGGCGCGGATGGCGACCGCGCGACGCCGGTTTCCGGCGACCTGCTGCAGCCACTGCTCGGGATCCAGGACGGCGCGCGCGCCGCGCTGGCCGGCAAGGTCGATCACTTCTTCCACCTGGCCGCGATCTACGACTTGCGCGCCGGCGCGGAGCCGCAACTGGCCGCCAATGTGGATGGCACGCGGCATGCGGTGGACCTGGCTGCGGCGCTCGGCGCCGGCTGCTTCCACCACATCAGCTCGGTCGCCGCCGCCGGCCTGTATGAAGGCACTTTTCGCGAGGACATGTTCGACGAGGCCGAGCAGCTGTGGCATCCCTACTTCGCCACCAAGCATGAGGGCGAAAAGGTGGTGCGGGAATGCTGCGCGGTGCCATGGCGCATCTACCGTCCCGGCCTGGTGGTGGGCGACTCGCGCAGCGGCGAGGCCGACAAGCCCGATGGCCCCTACTACTTCTTCAAGCTGATCCAGCGCATCCGCGGCCTGTTGCCGCCCTGGATGCCGGCCATCGGCATCGAGGGCGGCCGGGTCAACATCGTGCCGGTCGACTATGTGGTCGATGCGCTGGCCCACATCGCGCACCAGCCGGGCCTCGACCGCCAGTGCTTCCACCTGACCGCGCCCGATTCCCCGCGGGTGGGCGAGGTGCTCGACATCTTCGCCCGGGCCGCCCATGCGCCGGCGATGCGCATGCACGTCAACGCCGCCGTGCTTGGCCTGCTGCCGGCGTGGTTGCGCAACAGCATCGGCGCGCTGCAGCCTGTGCACCGGCTGCGCGACGCGCTGATGGAAGACCTCGGCCTGCCTGAAGGGATCCTGCAACTGGTGAACTGGCCGACCCGTTTCGACAACCGCGCCGCCGCCGCCGCGCTACAGGGCAGCGGGATCGCCTGCCCGCCGCTGGAGCAGTACGCCGCGCCAGTGTGGGATTACTGGGAGCGCCACCTCGATCCCGCGCTGCACCTCGATCGCAGCCTGCGCGGGCGGGTGGCGGGCAAGGTGGTGCTGGTCACCGGCGGCTCTTCCGGCATCGGCCTGGCCACTGCGCACCGGCTCGCCGCGGCCGGTGCCATCACCTTGATTTGCGGGCGCGACGAAGCCCGGCTGGCGGAAGCCCGCGCGCAGGTGCAGGCGCGCGGCTTCGACCTGCGCACCTACCGCGCCGACCTGGCCGATCCGGAAGACAGCGCACGCTTCGTGCAGCTCCTGCTGGCCGAGCACGGGCACGTGGATGTGCTGGTCAACAACGCCGGCCGCTCGATCCGCCGCGCCGTCGAGGAAAGCTACGATCGCCTGCACGACTTCGAGCGCATGATGCAGCTGAATTATTTTGGCGCGCTGCGCGTGACGATGGGCCTGCTGCCGGCCATGGCGGCGCAGCGGGCCGGACACGTCATCAATATCTCCTCGATCGGCGTACTGACCAACGCGCCGCGCTTTTCCGGTTACGTGGCCTCCAAGGCGGCGCTGGAAGCCTGGTCCTACTGCGCCGCCGCCGAGTTTTCCGACCTCGGCGTCTCCTTCACCACCATTAATATGCCGCTGGTGCGCACCCGGATGATCGCCCCCACCAAGGCCTACCGCGACGCGCCCGCGCTCAGCCCCGACGCCGCCGCGGATCTGGTGGTGCAGGCGATCGTCAACGCCCCCGCACGGATCGCCACCGACGTCGGCATGCTTGGGCTGGGCGTGCAACTGGCGGCGCCGCATATGGGGCAGGTCATCATGAACACGGCCTATCGTCTGTCGGCCGAACAGGAAGGCGCTCCTGCCGATGGCGCCGCGCCGGCGTCGCCCGAACTGCGCGCCATGCAGCACCTGCTGCACGGGGTCCACCTCTGATGGCGGCGCACGAAGCGCCGCGCGAGCCGATGTCAGTGATCGACGCGGCCTGGCTGCGCATGGATCGCCCCGACAACCTGATGATGATCTGCGGGATGATGATGTTCGAGCAGCGCCTCGACCTGCGCGCGCTGCGCGGCGTGATCGGCTCGCGCATGCTGTGCTTCCATCGCTTCCTCCAGCGCGTGGCCGGCCCTGCCGAAGCGCCGTACTGGGAGGCCGATCCGCAGTTCGACCTCGACTGGCACGTGCGCCGGGTGGCGCTGCCGTCCGGACAGGGCGCGCTGGAAGAACTGGCGGGCGACCTGGCCAGCACCGCGCTCGACCCGCACAAGCCGATGTGGCAGTTCCATCTCGCCGAGGGCGCCCACGCCAGCGCACTGTTCCTGCGTATCCATCACTGCTATGGCGACGGCTTCGCGCTGCTGCACGTGGTCGACGCGATCACCGACCTCGATCCGGCGCACCCGCGCGCACCTTGTCCGGACGTGACGCCGGCGCCGCCCGCACGCGGCGCCTGGGAACGCATTTTTGGCGGCGTCACCGAGACTGCGGGCGACGCGCTGCGCGCCGCGCTGGACGCGGCCGGTGCGGGCGCCGCGCTGGTGGCCGCACCGCGCCAGGCGCTGGCGCTTGCCGCCAGGGCTGCCGACCTGGTGGAGCAGGCCGGCGTGATCGCCGCCATGACACCCGATTCGGCCACCAGCCTGAAGGGCGAACTGGGCGTCATGAAGCGGGTCGCCTGGGCCGAACCGCTCGAGCTCGACGCAGTCAAGGCCGTCGCGCGCGTCCTTTGCTGCAGCGTCAACGACCTGCTGGTGGCGTGCATTGCCGGCGCCGTGCGTTCCTGGATGCAGGAGCGCGGCGAGCCGGTCGAGGGCGTCGAGTTGCGCGCGCTGGTGCCGGTCAACCTGCGCCCGCCCGGGCCGGTCACCGAACTGGGCAACCACTTCGGCATGGTGTTCCTCAGCCTCCCGGTCGGGATCGGCGATCCGCTGCAACGCGTGGCCGAAGTGCGGCGCCGCATGGCGGCGCTAAAGAATTCGCAGCAGCCGCTGGTGGCACTCGGCATCCTCGCCGGCATGGGCGTGGCGCCGGAGTTCATCAAGGAGCGCGTGCTCGAAGCGCTTGCCGCGAACGCCAGCATGATCGTCACCAATGTGCGCGGCGCGCAACAGCCGCGCTACCTGGCGGGCCGGCGCATCGCATGCCAGATGTTCTGGGTGCCGCAGTCCGGCGGCATCGGGCTGGGCGTGAGCATCCTCAGTTACGCCGGCCAGGTCAGCTTCGGCGTGATCGCCGATGCGCACCGGGTCCCTGAACCGGGTGCGCTGCCGCCGCGCTACGCGGCAGAGTTCGAGGCGCTGCAGTTGCATGCGCTGATGCTGCCTTGGCCCGAAATTGATCAAGATCAAAAGCCGTAGACCGTGTCAGGCTTACTATCTACAAATGGGCCAATTCGTGCTGGCATGTTCTGGTAACGGATGAGCCGGCCGTGCCTTCGCTGCAGTGAGGTCGCCATGCAACCGTATTGGATTGGCAGTTATCCACCCGGCGTCCCGGCGACCGTTGACGTCGCCAGATTCGCATCATTCAACGAATTGCTCGACTGGATCGCCGACCACTACGGCCCCCAGCCTGCCTTCAGCAACCAGGGCACCACGCTCACCTGGCACGAGCTGGCGGGACTGGCCACGCAATTTGGCGCCTACCTGCAGCAGGTCGCCGGGCTCGGTCCGGGCGACCGCATCGCCCTGATGATGCCGAACCTGCTGCAGTACCCGGTGGCGCTGTTCGGCGCATTCCGCGCCGGCTGCACAGTCGTCAATGTCAATCCGCAGTACACGCCGCGCGAGCTGCAGTACCAGCTGTCCGATTCCGGCGCCACAGCCATCGTCGTCCTCGAAAATTTCGCGCACACGCTCGAGCAGGTGCTGCCGCTCACCCCCGTCAAGCACGTCATCACCACTGCCGTGGGCGACATGCTGCCCTTCCCCAAGGGCGAGATCGTCGACCTGGTGGTCAAGCACGTCCGCCACATGGTGCCCAGGTGGGAAATAAGCGGCGCGATCGACCTGCCCGGGGCGCTCGGCAAAGGCAAGCACCTGGCGCTGGCCGGGGTGGCGCTGAAGGCCGCCGATGTCGCCTTCCTTCAATACACCGGCGGCACCACCGGGCGGCCGAAAGGCGCTGTGCTGACGCATGGCAACGTACTGGCCAATGTGGAGCAGACCGCGGCCTGGGTCCGCGGCTTCCTCGAAGAAGGCAAAGAGACCGCCATCATTCCACTGCCGCTGTACCACGTGTTCGCGCTGACCGCCACGCTGACCTTTTGCCGGCTGGGCGCGCATATCGTGCTGATCACCGACCCGCGCGACATGCCGGGGTTGATCAAGCAGTTGCGCCACACCCCGTTCAGCGTGATCATCGGCGTCAACACCCTGTTCAACGCGCTGCTGGAAGCGCCCGACATCGGGCAGTTGCACCCGGCCGGCATGAAGCTGTCCGTGGCCGGCGGCATGGCGGTACAGCGCCAGGTGGCCGAACGCTGGCAGCAGGTCTTCGGCGTGCCGCTGATCGAAGGCTACGGCCTGACCGAAACCTCACCAATCGTGTGCGCCAACCCGCCCGACCTGCGCGAATTTTCCGGCGCCGTGGGCCTGCCGCTGCCTTCCACCGAAGTCGCGATCATGGACGACGCGGGACAGGAACTGCCGCAGGGGCAGACCGGCGAAATCTGCGTGCGCGGACCGCAGGTGATGCAAGGCTACTGGAACATGCCGGAAGAAACCGCGCATGTGCTGTTCGGCGAAGGCTGGCTGCGCACCGGCGACATCGGCTTCATGGATGAGCGCGGCTACGTCAAGCTGATCGACCGCAAGAAGGACATGATTGTCGTCTCCGGCTTCAAGGTGTACCCGAGCGAGGTCGAAGAGATCGTCTCGCTGCATCCGGGGGTTTCCGAGGTGGCGGCGATCCGGGCGCCGGACGAACATTCCGACGAAGTGGTCAAGATCGTGGTGGTGCGGCGCGACCCGGAACTGACGGCTGACGAACTGCTGGCTTATTGCCGGAAAATGCTGAGCGCCTACAAGGTGCCCAAGTACGTGGTATTCCGCGACGAACCGCTGCCGAAGTCGAACATCGGCAAGATCCTGCGGCGGGTCGTGGCAGACGAGGAGGCGCAAGGCGGCGCCGACCCGGCGCTAGCCGGTTGACGCCGGGCGCCGATCCAATCGAAACGCAAACATAGGGGAATCGATATGGTCAAGAAACTCAGGGAAATGGCAGCCGAAGAACAGCATGCGATGGTTGAAGCGGTGCTCGCCTCGGCGCAGCAGATCTGGCAGGCGGGACTGGGAGCTTTCGCCAGGGCCCAGCAGGAAGGCAGCGATCTGTTCGACAAGCTGGTGAACGACGGCGTGGACCTGCACCAGCTGACGCAGAAGCTGGCCGGCGACAGGGCGCCCGGGATGGCAGACCGGGCCAACCGGCTGGCCGAGAGCGTGGGCAGGCAGGCCAGCGAATCGTGGGACAAGCTGGAGAAGCTGTTCGAAGACCGCGTGGCACGCTCGATGCGGGCGCTGGGGGTACCGTCGCATGACGAACTTGATGCGCTGCGGCGCGAACTGGCGCAGCTGAAGGCGGCATTCGAGGCCTCGGGCGCGCAGCCAAAGGCGGCCAGCCGCAAGGCGGCAGCCAAACCGGCCAGCGCTGCTGCCGCCAAGCCCGCGCGCAAGGCCGTCGCGGTCAAGGCGCCGGTGCGGGGCGCCCCGAAACGCCAGACCAAGGCCAGCGCCCGCCATCACTGAAGCAGAAATAGCGGCGCCCCGGAGACTGCCATGGCGTGGAAGCGCTTTCCCTACCCCAGCGCGGGCTTCGAATATACCCGGGCGACACTCAAGGACGCCTGGGGGGCCCTGCATGCGGGCGACGTCGAACCGTGGCCGCGCAGCGCTGCATTGGCCAGCGCATGGATCGATTTCCACGCCGGACGCTTCGAGCAGGCGGCGCAGGCAGGGCTGGCCGCGGGCCTGCCCGGCTATTCGGTGGCCAACAAGGCCTGCTGCATGCAGGCGGTCTACCTGGCCACCCAGGCCGACAAGTGCGCGCTGCTGCTCGAAGTGGCCGAACGCTGCGACCAGCAGCAGCACCAGCAGCCCGGCTGCGCCGCGGCATTCTATTGGCACGCCTACGCGCTTGGACGTCACGCGCAGGAAATCTCGATCCTGAAGGCGCTGGCGCAAGGCGTCGCCGGCCAGGTCAAGGACAGCCTGGACACGGCGTTGCGGCTGGCGCCGCGCCATGCCGACGCCCACATTGCGCTAGGTGTCTACCACGCCGAAATCATCGCCAAGGTCGGCTCGCTGGTCGCCCGCCTCACCTATGGCGCCAGCAGGGATGAGGCGCTGCACCACTTCCGCCAGGCGCTCAAGCTCAATCCAGGCTCGGCGATCGCGCGCATCGAGTACGCCCGCGGGCTGGTCATGCTCGATGGCCGCGCCGCCGCCGGCGAGGCCATCGCACTATGCGAACAGGCGGCCGCCAGCACGCCGCACGATGCCATGGAAAGGCTCGACATTGAACGCGCACGCCAGGAAATCGCCGCCTGAAGCGCCGCCACGCCATGTCCACCCCACCGACCTGCATGGCGCCGGCCGCCTGTTATTGCTGGGGATCGAGGTGCTGGTCGACCAGGTCGAGGTGCTGCACGTGAAACTGCTGGGCAAGTCGCTGGCGCAGCCGGGGGCCGGCGGCGTCACCGGCACGGTGTACCGCCGCGCCAAGTGGGGTGTGGCCGTGACCGCGCGCTGGCTGGACACGCGGCTGGGCGCGGCGGCACGCTCGCCGCGCAGCTCGACGGCGCAACGCGAGGCGGTGCTGGCGGCGCTGAATGGCCTGTTCGGGGATCTGCTGGAGCGCGCCGGCAATCCGCTGGCGATTCCCATGCGGCTGCGCTCCGGCGGCCAGCCGCTGGCGATGGAGCCGGGCACGCTGGCGGAGCTGGCGGGCGAGCGCCGCAAGCTGCTGATCCTGGTGCACGGCCTGTGCCGCTGCGACCTCCAGTGGCAGCGCTCCAACCACCATGACCATGGCGCCGCACTGGCGCGCGAGCTTGGCTATGTCCCGCTCTACCTGCACTACAACAGCGGTCGCCATATCTCGCGCAATGGCCGCGACCTCGCGGATTTGCTGGAGGCGCTGGCCGACAGCTGGCCCGGCCAGATCGACGAGATTGCGATCCTGGGGCACAGCATGGGCGGCCTGGTGGCACGCAGCGCCTGCCACTACGGCCAGCTGGCCGGCCACCAGTGGCGCGCCAGCCTGCGGCACCTGGTGTTCCTGGGCACGCCACACCATGGCGCACCCCTCGAGCGCCATGGCAACTGGCTCACCGCCGTGCTCGGGCGCAGCGCGGCCACCGCGCCATTTGCCAAGCTTGGCCAGCTGCGCAGCGCGGGCATTACCGACCTGCGCTACGGTAACCTGGTGGATGAAGACTGGCACGGACGCGACCGCTTCCACCATGGCGGCGAGCTGCCCCAGCCGATACCGCTGCCGCGCGGCGTGCGCTGCTACACCGTCGCCGGCACCACTGGCCGCAGCATGGGCGACATCCGCGACTGGCTGCTGGGAGATGGCCTGGTGCCGCTGGAATCGGCCCTGGGCCGCCACGAAGATCCGGCGCGCACGCTGGCGTTTCCCAAGTCGCGCCAGTGGATCGGCTTCGGCATGCATCACCTGGACCTGCTCAGCCGCCCTGAAGTGTACGAACAGCTGGTGCGCTGGCTGGGAACGCGGCCGCGCCGGCGCTGATGCCGGGCGTCAGGGTGCAGGCGGAATCCGCATCACGCGCTCGGCCAGCCGTCCGAACGGCGGATACAGCCAGCGCACGGGACTGAACCGGCCCTGCCGGAACACCGGTTTGGCATGGCTGAAGTTGCGGAAGCCTTCCTCGCCATGATAGCTGCCCATGCCGGAGGCGCCGACTCCGCCGAACGGCAGGTTGTCCTGCGCCATGTGCAGCAGGGTGTCGTTGACCGACACGCCGCCCGACACCGTGTTTGCGATCACATGCCGGACGGTCGCGCCGCTGGTCTCGAACAGGTACAGCGCCAGCGGTCGCGGACGTGCATTGATCCAGGCCAGCGCCTGTTCCAGGTCGTCGTAGGCCAGCACCGGCAGGAGCGGGCCGAAAATCTCTTCCTCCAGCACGCGGCTGCCTTCGGCGCAGCCAGTAAGCAGCATCGGCGGGAACACGCGCAGCCCGGCGTCGCCGCGCATGTCAGTCAGCGCGGTGGCGCAGGCGCCGCGCGCCAGCGCGTCGTCGAGCATGGCCTGCAGCCGGTCAAAGTGGTGCTGCGAGACGATGCTGGTGTAGTCGCGGGTGTCGCCGCCGGGATAAAAGCCGGAAGCGGCGCGCCGTGCCGCATCGGCGAATTGCGCGAGGCGCGCGCGCGGCACGAAAACAAAGTCGGGGGCGATGCAGGTCTGGCCCGCATTCAGCGTCTTGCCCACCACCAGCCTCTGCACGAGTCGATCGAAGTGGGCATCGGTCATCGGGCCGGGTCCGACAATCGCGGGCGACTTTCCGCCCAGTTCGAGCGTCACCGGCGTCAGGTTTTCGCTGGCAGCCCGCATCACGTCGTGGCCGACCGCGGTCGAGCCGGTAAACAGTAAATGGTCGAACGGCAGCGCGCAGAAGCGCCGTGCGAAGTCGGCGTCGCCATTGAATATCCGCAGCTCGTCTTCGGCAAAGCCCGCGGCCACCAGGCCGGTCAACAGTTCACCGAGGCGCGGGCTCAGTTCCGACATCTTCACCATGGCGCGGTTGCCCGCCACCAGCGCGGAATTGAGCGGCCCGACCGACAGCGCCAGCGGATAGTTCCACGGCACGACGATGCCGCATACGCCAAGTGGCTGGGGTTCCAATGATGCCCGGCCCGGCCAGTACTTGAGGACCACGGCGCGGCGACGGGCCGCCATCCAGGATTCGCCGTAGCGCAGCGAATGATTGATGCCGTCGATCAGGGGATTAATTTCGAGCAGCTCGGTCTCGTGGCGCGAACGCCGGCCGAAATCGGCGCTGATGGCAGCGGCCAGCGCTCCACGATGGTCCAGCAGCAGCTTGCGCAGGCGCCGCAGCCGGTCGGCGCGCACGGTCCATGGTACGGAAACGGACCCGCGCGAGGCGTCGCGCTGCACGGCGAAGGTTGCGGACAGGACGTGTGCTTCTTGGACCATGAGGCATTGTACGTGATGGGTGCACGCACCGCTGCCAGGGCCGCTTGCGTTCCGTGGGGCGTGTACGGTGGCATAGCCTAGAAATACGCTCAGGGAACTATCCAACACTCTATGAAAATATATTTTGTTTGATAGTATAATGTTCGAAAGCCCCCCTCTTCCAGACAATGATCAACATGAAAAAACCTGCCGAATTTGACGTCGCCGCGATGCGTACCGCCGCATCGAAGGCCTGCGGACTGCTGAAGGCGCTCAGCAACCCCGACCGGATGCTGCTGCTGTGCCAGCTCACCCAGGGCCCGCTGTGCGTGAGCGACCTGGAAGAAATCGTCGGGATCCAGCAGCCGACCCTGTCCCAGCAACTGGGGGTGCTGCGGGACGAAGCGCTGGTGACAACGCGGCGCGAAGGCAAGCAGATTTTCTACAGCATCGCCAGCGAAGAGGCGATGGCAGTGATGCAGGTGTTGTACCAACTTTATTGTAAAAAACCGAACGGAGCGACATCATGACCATCGATTGGGCGAGTTTCACGCCATGGGCCTCACTGGCCGGCGGCGCCATCATCGGACTGGCGGCAGCCATGTTCGTCCTGTTTAACGGCCGTATCGCCGGCATCAGCGGCATCCTCGGCGGCCTGCTGCAATGGCCAAAAGGAGACATCGCCTGGCGCCTTGCCTTCCTGCTCGGCCTTATCGGCGCACCGCTGGTGTACGCGCTCGCGGCTCCGCTGCCTGCGGTGCGGGTAGACGCCGGGCCAGCCACGCTGGTGGTCGCCGGCCTGCTGGTCGGCATCGGGACGCGTTATGGGTCCGGCTGCACCAGCGGCCATGGCGTCTGCGGGCTATCGCGGCTCTCGCCGCGTTCACTGGTCGCGACCGGCGCCTTCATGGCGGCCGGCTTCGTCACTGTTTTCATCGTTCGCCACCTCGTCGGATAAGGAACCCATCATGCACATCGTCTCTGCACTCATCGTCGGGCTGGTCTTCGGCATCGGCCTGATCCTCTCCGGCATGACCGATCCTTCCAAGGTCATCGGCTTCCTCGACCTCGCGGGACCGTGGGACCCGTCCCTCGGTTTCGTGATGGGCGGCGCAATCCTGGTCGGACTGGTGGCGTTCCGCGTCGCGGCGCGGCGCGACAAATCGCTGCTCGGCTTCCCGATGCGCCTGCCAACCGCGTCGCAGATCGACCGCCGGCTGGTGCTGGGCGGCTTCGCCTTCGGCGCCGGTTGGGGCCTGGCGGGCTACTGCCCCGGCCCGGCACTGGCGTCAATGGCAAGCGGCGGCAGCAAGCCACTGATTTTTGTGGCCGCAATGGTCGCCGGCATGGCGATCTTCGAAATGCTGGAACGCCTGCCAGCGCGCGGCAAGCAACCCGCCTGAGGGATCCCATGTTGACCGTGCTCGGGCTGGGACTGGTGGTGGGCGTGATCCTGGCGCTGACTGGCGCCGGCGGGGGCATCCTGGCGGTGCCGCTGCTGGTGTTCGGGATCGGGATGAGCGTCGCCGAGGCCGGCCCGATCGGCCTGCTGGCGGTCGGCATCGCGGCGGCGCTCGGCGCGCTGCTCGGCCTGCGCGAAGGCATCGTGCGCTACCGCGCCGCGCTGCTGATCGCCGCAGCGGGCATGCTGCTTGCGCCGCTCGGCCTGTGGCTGGCGCAGCGCATCGACAACCGCTGGCTCGGCATCCTGTTCGCGATGGTCCTGTTACTGGTTGCGGTGCGCACCTTCCGGCAGGCCACGCGCCCGGCCGCGGCGCCAGCCGGCGCCGGCGCACCTCATCCGTGCCGGCGCGATCCGGCTACCGGGCGCTTCATCTGGACCAGCAGCTGCGCACGAGCGCTGGCGCTATCGGGCACCGTCGCCGGCCTGTTATCCGGCCTGCTTGGCGTGGGCGGCGGCTTCGTGATGGTGCCTGCCTTGCAGCGCTACACCGACCTTCCGATGAAATCGGTGATCGCGACCTCGCTCGCGGTGATCGCGCTGGTTTCGGTGGCCGGGGTGGCCACCAGTGCCCTCACCGGCGGCCTCGCCTGGAAGGTCGCGCTTCCGTTTTCCGCCGGCGCGCTGGCCGGCATGCTGGCGGGACGCGCCGTGTCGGCGCGGCTGGCCGGCCCCCACCTGCAGATCGGCTTCGCCGCAGTATCGGCGGCGGTCGCGATCGGAATGATCGGCAGGTCGGCGTTTTGAAACTTCCCTTACTGCACCTGCCTGGAGACCCGCCATGAACGTCAACCCTGTCCAGCTGTTCGATGCCGAATCATCGACTTTTACCTATATCCTGGTTGCGGATGACGACAAGTCCGCCGTGATTATCGACCCGGTCGACCGCCACTGCGCGCGAGACCTGGCCCACCTTGAGCGGCTGGGAGTGAAGCTGGCCTATGTGCTGGAAACCCATGCGCATGCCGACCACGTCACTTCGGCAGGCAGGCTGCGCGAGCTCACCGGCGCCAGCGCCGCGGTGCCGTCGGGCTGCGGGATTCCGGGGGCCGAGCTGCAGCTGAACGATGGCGACATCATCCATTTTGGGGTCGATGAAAAGATCGAAGTGCTGCACACGCCCGGCCATACCGCCGGCAGCGTCAGCTTCCTATGGCGCGGCAACGTCTTCACCGGGGACACCTTGCTGATCGACGGTTGCGGACGCACCGATTTCCAGAGCGGCAGTTCGTCGGCACTGTACGACAGCATCGTCGGCAAGCTGTTTGCACTGCCCGACAGCACCCGCATGTGGCCCGGCCACGACTATAAGGGGCAGTCGGTATCGACGATCGGATGGGAGAAGCGCCACAACTCGCGCATCGCCAGCCGCAGCAAGGAGGATTTTGCGCAACTGATGGCGGGGCTGAACCTGCCCAAACCCAAAATGATCGACATTGCGGTACCGGCCAACCAGAACCTGGGACTGCCACACAGCGTATGACGAGGCGCCGGCTGCACTGCGGCTGGCCGCCTGCGCACGGCCGGGCTGCTTACGGCGTGGTGGTGGTCATGCGGTCCTTGTCGAGCTTGTAGGTCCACGGCAGGTCGGCATTCTTCCATCCGTTCACCACGCGCTGGCCCTGCTTCGGGCCGCTGGTGGCGACGTCGCCTTCGAAGCCGTCGACCACGCTGTACACGGCGCCATACCCGGCCTGGGTCAGCAGGTTGGTGGCGCGGGCGCTGCGCTCGCCGGAGCGGCAGATCACAATGACGACGTCATCCTTGCCGAGCCCTTTGCCCGCCATGCGGCGCGCCAGTTCGGGAACGAACTCGCCGTTCAGCTCCATTTTGAAACGGCCCGCCTTGTCGTCCCATGGCGCGCCGTCCGGATGTTCGGCGTACGGCACGTTCGCATCGGCGACAGTCGGCATCCCTACATAAGTGACTTCGTAGCGTGTGCGCACGTCGACGAAGAATGCCTTTCCGCCCAGCTTCTGCTTGAGCGCATACGCTTCGCGTGCATCGAGGTAGCGTCCGGCCGTCGTGTGCTTGCTGGATGGTACAGCCGCCGCCTCCACTCCGTGGGCAGGCGCCTGCATGATGGCCAGCGTCGAGCAGGCGGACCCGATGATGATCCAGTTCTTGAGGCGCATATGCTTGACTCCGCATTAGTAAGTATGGCGCTCTGCCGAGCGCGGAATCCATATCGTAGCATGCACGGAACGGTGCGCCGCCCAGACGCGCATAGTTGCCGCAGGATGGATTCGCGCGACCGACCCAAGGCTGGGGCGGACCCTGGCGCTACGCAGGCTTGTCGTCCAGTGCGATGAACAGCGCCTGCTCCAGTCCAAGCGCATAGGCTGCGATGGTCGCTGCCTGGTCGGTGCCGTTGATGATGCGGCGCGCCTCCAGGTAATCGGTGTCGTCCCCGTTGATGAAGGTGGCCAGGCTGCGGCCGGTGAACAGGCCTTCCGTCATCCCGACCGACATGATGCGGTAGGCGGTGAGCGGATCGAGCGCGCGGTCCGGCTCTCGCTCCAGCCCGTCGCCCAGACCGAGCCGGCGGCCCAGTTTGCCGTAGTTGGCGCGGCCGGTGATCTGCACGTATCCGCGCCCCCTGTAGCGCTTGCCGTCCCCGGCCACCACGTTGCCGAGCCGAGTTCCGAGCGGCGTGTTCGGCTCATATTTATAGAAGTAGGCATCGTCGCCCCACTCTGCGATAGGCACCCACAGGTCGGCGCATTCGTGCTTGACGGTGGCCAGCATGTAGGCGGCACAGCGGATGTCGTGGATGGATGGGTCGAGCTGCAGGTAGCCGAGCAAGGCGTCGAGGCCGCTGCGCTTGGGCGCCGCGAGCGCGCCGAAACGCTCTTCGTACGCGAGGAAAAAGCTCTGGTGGTTGATCCACACGGCGGCCTCCGCTGTTGGCTGGCACACCTCGAGCTTAGGCGCGGTCCGTTTTGCGCCGCTTGATCTGTCTAAACGAATTGCTGCACCGATCAAGGTTTTCATGCGATCTGTTTCGTTTTTCTTTCTTTCGCGCCGAGAAGGCAGGCTGGCTTCGACAAAAGTATAAGTGTAGTCGGCGCGGGCGCGAGAGTCGTGGCGGGGTAGAAAACTTCGGGTGCGATTTCACGGCGCTTTTGACCTCCATCAAAGCGGATCAACTCTGTTCAAAAACTTCAAGCGGACTCCACCTGCCGGCATATTCTGGTTTTAGCCGGGCCTGCTTCGAGCCCGGTACAAAGGGCACAACAAGGAGGAGAAAATGAAATTCAAGAGACTCGCGGTGGCAGCCGCATGCGCATTGGTGTCGTCAATGGCGTTCGCCGAAGCGCACTTTGTCAGGGGGCCGACGGCAAGCCTGAGTTCCTCGGGTGACTATGTCGTCAGCTTCAAGGAGGTTGGCCTCGGCAATATCCCCGTCACCTACTCCCTGGTGGCGAACGAGGCCATCTACACTTACCAGTGCTTCAACCCCGCAGGGAATACACCTGTCGGCGAACCGAACGGCGTCAAGGAATCGGATGCCTCGGTCTTTGTCACCATGCAGCCGCGGAACGGCCAGATAACGGGCTCGGTAACGCTTTCCCCGTCGCCGGGGGACGCGCGATGCCAGGGCAATGCAATGAAGATGTGCCTGGTCGCCGTATCGTATTCGGGTGTGTGGTTTAAGGAGGAAACCACGCCGGTTGGGCCATTTTCCATGCCCTCCCTCTCGATGACACTGTCCAAGCCGGATTGCGACATCTGAGCGGTTGAACCATGCCGACCTACCAGGAAATCGAAGCCATCAAGCAGGCGCATGCAGGTGCGATGCAGCAGGTGATCGCGCGCGTCCAGCCGAAGCCGTCCGTGCTCAGCCTGACCTCCGATGAAGCGGTTGGCATTTACATCTCCCCGTTCGGCGCGGTGCCGGACGGGGTGTCCGCAGCGCGTCCTGTCGCCGGGTCCGGGACGCTTCAGGCTCCGCTGCAGCAAGGCCAGGCCGCGGAACAACCCAGCCTTGCGGCTACCGTTGTTGCGCTGTTCGTGGGACTAATTCTCGTCTACCGGCTTATTCACCGCATGCTGGCGGATTAATCCCCCGCCGCGGTATCCCATCCACGGAAATCGGAGGGATCGCGGGGACCCGATGCTGCGCGCGGCGCATCCGGCACCGTGCGGCTGAAGCGCGGCGCCGGTGCCGGTTGCGCGACCCCTTCGATGTCGATGAAGGTACCGCGCACGCGATTGTGCGGATGCCGGGGCGCTTCGTCCACATCCAGCACTGGCGAGAAGCAGGCTTCCGAGCCTTCGAGCAGCGCGCACCACTCGTCGCGCGTACGGCGCAGGAAGATCGCCGCCAGCCTGGTACGCAGCCCGGGCCATGCCGCAGGATCCATCTGTGCCTCGAACGCGGGATCGTCGATGCCGGCGCCGGCCAGCAGCTGGGCATAGAACTGCGGTTCGATCGCGCCGACTGCGACGAATTTTCCATCCGCGCAGGCGTAGGTTCCGTAGAAGTGCGCGCCGCCGTCGAGCATGTTGGCGCCACGCTGCGTGCTCCATTCGCCCGCCGCGCGCATCCCGTAGACCATGGCGCCCAGCGTGGCCGCGCCGTCGACCATCGCCGCATCGACTACCTGCCCCTTGCCGGAGGTCCTGGCCTCCAGCGCCGCGCAGACCACGCCGAAGGCCAGCATCATCCCGCCGCCGCCAAAGTCGCCGAGCAGGTTGAGCGGAGGGTCGGGCGGCTGGCCGGCGCGGCCCATCGCGCCCAGCATGCCAGTCAGCGCGATGTAGTTTATGTCGTGGCCTGCCGTTTTCGCCAGCGGGCCGTCCTGGCCCCAGCCGGTCACACGTCCGTACACCAGGCGCGAATTGCGTTCGAGGCAGGCGTCCGGCCCGAGGCCGAGGCGCTCCATCACGCCGGGGCGGAAGCCCTCGATCAGGATGTCGGCCCCGTCCACCAGTTCGAGCACCAGTTCGCGCGCGCCCGCCGCCTTGAGGTCAAGCGCGAGCACTTCGCGCCCGCGCGCCATCACGTCAAACTTCGTTCCGAGAATGGGGAAAGGATTCGGGGCGCCGGGCGCCGCCTTGCGGTCGATGCGGATCACCTGCGCGCCCATATCGGCCAGCATCATCGCCGCGAACGGGCACGGCCCGATGCCGACCATCTCCACCACTTTCATGCCAGCCAGCGGTCCCGCCATAGCCTTACTCCTGGAGTGAGCGCGCGATGATCTCTTTCATGATCTCGTTCGCGCCGCCGTAGATGCGCTGCACGCGCGCGTCGACATACATCTGCGCGATCGGATATTCGAGCATGTAGCCGTAGCCGCCGAACAGCTGCACGCACTGGTCCACCACCTTGCACTGCAGGTCGGAGATCCAGTACTTGGCCATCGAAGCGCGCACGGTGTCCATGCGCCCTGCGAGCATGTCTTCGATGCAGCGGTCGATGAAGATGCGGGCGATGGTGGCCTCGGTCTTGATTTCGGCGAGTACGAAGCGCGTGTTCTGCAGCTCGATCAGCGGCTGGCCGAACACCTTGCGTTCGCGCGTATATTCCAGCGTCAGCCGCAGCGCGCGCTCGATCGCGGCCACGCCGCACACGCCGAGGATGGTGCGCTCGTAAGGCAGCTCCTGCATCAGCTGCGCGAAGCCGCGGCCCTCCTGGCCGCCCAGCACGCTCTCGCGCGGCACGCGGGCGCCGTCGAAGAACAGCTCGCAGGTGTCCTGGCCCTTCTGCCCTACTTTCTCGAGGATGCGGCCGACGCGGAAGCCGCCGCCGCAGTTCTTCGTTTCCAGCAGCATCAGCGAGATGCCCTTGCCGCCGGCCGCCGGATCGGTCTTGGCGACCACCAGGATCAGGTCCGCGAGGTAGCCGTTGGAGATGAAGGTCTTGGATCCGTCCACTACGTAGTGGTCGCCGGCCAGGCGCGCGGTGGTGCGCACGCCCTTCAGGTCCGAGCCCGCGCCCGGTTCCGACATTGCGATCGCGGCCACCATCTCGCCGCTGGCGAGCAGGGGCAGGTAATGCCGCTTCTGTTCCTCGGTGCCCTGGTTCAGGATGTAGTGCGCGACGATCGCGTGCACGTGGATGCCGAACGAGGTGTCGCCCGCGTCGCTCAGTTCCTCGAACACGATCGCCTGGTGCGCGAAGCTGCCGCCGGAACCGCCGTACTCCTCGGGGATATCGGCCAGCAGCATGCCCATCTCGCCGGCCTTGTTCCACAGGTCGCGGTCCACGTGCTGCTGCTCGCGCCAGCGCTCCTGGTGCGGCATGATCTCGCTGTCGATGAAGCGGCTCACTGCGTCGCGGAAGCCTTCCAGCTCCGCGTTCATCCATGGGGAAGTGGTTTGCATGCGCGCGTCCTTATGCCGACTGGTACAGGGTCACCACGCACGCCCCGCCGAGGCCGAGGTTGTGCTGGAGCGCGGTGCGCGCGCCCGCCACCTGGCGCGCGTCGGCGCTGCCGCGCAGCTGGTGTGTCAGCTCGTAGCATTGCGCGAGGCCGGTGGCGCCAAGCGGATGGCCCTTCGACAGCAGGCCGCCGGACGGGTTGGTCACCACCGTGCCGCCGTAGGTGTTGCCGCCTTCGCTGATGAATTTGTCGGCGCCGCCCTCCGGGCACAGTCCCAATGCTTCGTAGGTAATCAGTTCGTTGTGGGCGAAGCAGTCGTGCAGCTCCACCACGTCCAGGTCCTGCGGGCCAATGCCGGCCTGGTCGTAGACCTTCTGCGCCGCCTCGCGGCTCATGTCGTAGCCGACCACGCGCATCATGTCGCCGGAATCGAAAGTTCCGGGACGATCGGTCGTCATCGCCTGCGCGGCGATGAACACGTCGGCGCGCAGATTATGTTTGCGCGCGAACGCTTCGGACACCAGCACCGCGGCGGCGGCGCCGCATGTCGGCGGGCAGGCCATCAGGCGCGTCATTACGCCGGGCCAGATCGCGGGCGCGTTCATCACGTCCTCGGTGCTCACCTCCTTGCGGAACAGCGCCAGCGGATTGTTGACCGCGTGGCGGCTGGCCTTGGCGCGCACTTTGGCGAACGCTTCCAGCGGGGTCCCGTATTTATTCATGTGCGCCAGGCCCGCACCGCCGAAGTAGCGCAGCGCCAGCGGGATATCGGGCATGCCGACCAGGCGGTCGGTGACTTCGTCGAAGGGGTCGAAGGGGCTGGGGCGGTCGGTGAACACGGACGCCAGCGCGCCGGGACTCATCTGCTCGAAGCCGAGCACCAGCACGCAGTCGGCGGCGCCACTTTCGACCGCCTGGCGCGCCAGGAACAGCGCGGTGGAGCCGGTCGAACAGTTGTTGTTGACGTTGATGATCGGGATGCCGGTCATGCCGACCTTGTACAGCGCCTTCTGGCCGCTGGTCGAATCGCCGTAGACGTAGCCGCAGTAGGCCTGCTCGACGTCGGCGTAGTCGATGCCGGCATCGGCCAGCGCGGCGCGGGCAGCGATCGAGCCCATTTCGTCGTACGGCGCACTGGCGCCCGGCTTGGCGAACGGGATCATCCCGACGCCGGTCACAAAGACTTTGCTGCCCATTGCATCCCTCCGCGAATACCCGGCCGGTGCGGCCCATTCGACCGATTATAGGACAGCAATATCCGGGGTCTTGCCGATTTAATTAGAGGAGTTCTTCGCAAGGGGAGGAAGGGGACTGTCCCCAGAGGGGACTGTCCCCAGAGGGGACTGTCCTCAGCTCTTTAGCCCGCAGTACCACTGGACATGCTTAAGAGCTGGGGACGGTCCCCGGCGGGGACAGTCCCCCGGCTTCGACATCGTCATCCTTGAGCGCGAATTCGCCGCGATCGAAGGCCTCGATCACCGCCTTTGCTTCGGCCATGAAGGCCTCCGGAACGCGGATCCGCACACCGCCCACGGCAGCGGTCCACAGCGAGTTGGCCTGCACGAGGTTGTCGTCGGCGACGACGGCGGGAATGCCGGCCGCGGCAAGGCAGCCCTGCACGATGTGGGCCTGGGTCGGGTCGTAATAGGAGGCGACGGTGAACAGGTCGCGCCCGGTCGGCGCTTCGGCTTCGCGGCTGCACTCGCCGGCGATTCCAGCGGATCCTGCGTGGGTTGCGCTCATTGCCCGCTCCAAAAGGTTGGACTGCTGAGCCTATATTACCCAAGATCGGGCGGGGTTGCGCTCCGGCTGCGTGCGCGGCTGGGGTGTCGGATTCGAACATGTTTATGCCGAATCGGACAGGGGACTGTCCCTTTGGGACAGTCTCCAAAAAAAAACGCACGCGCGAGGCGTGCGTGCGTTCTTGAGGAGCGGCGGCTGGCCTACGCGGCGCCGGCAGTACTCTCGCACAGCGTCAGCTGCGCACGGCGGATCGGGCAGCTGGCCGCGGCCAGCAGTTCGCGGCGCTCGGCCAGCAGCTCGAACACGGCGTCCTTCGACAGCACATAACGCTCGAGCAGCGTGTCCTTCAGCGATTCGATCACGCTCTTGTAGTCGCGGATCGCCGACAGCGTGTAGCTGTACAGTTCATCGGCCTTCTCTTCCACCTGGCGCAGCGTGTTGTCGCCAGCGCCTTCCGCCTTCAGCTGCGTGTAGTCGATCTTGGAACGCGAGTACATCGACAGGCGGTTGACCATGAGGTTCAGCATCTTGGTCGCCTTCTCGATGTCGTTCTGGCTGCCGACCGAGATGCCGCGCGCGCCGTAGAACAGCTCCTCGGTCGCCACGCCGCCGTACAGGCCGATCACGTCGCGCTCGAGTTCTTCCAGCGTCTTGAGCGAAGCGTCGTCGCCCGACTGCAGCACGTAACCCAGCGCGCCGATCTTCGAAACCGATTCGGTCGAGATCTTCAGCAGGTGCGACTTCTCTTTCACTTCTTCCAGCGACATGCCTTCGCGCAGGAACGGATCGATCTGCATGAAGAAGTGGCCCAGTTCGTGCAGCGCCACGCGCTCGCGCTGCTTCTCTTTATCGGCCGAGGTGGCGCGGTCGGTCAGGCCGATGGTGGCGCGCTCGAAGGCGCGGAACATCACGTCGGTGTTGATCACCAGCTTTTCCTGGATCGAGATCATGCTCGCGCGCTCGACCACGGTTTCCAGCAGCGCCGGGCTGAGGTTGGCCGTCATTTCGGCGACCTGGTTCAGGTCCAGGTCATCGTAGTCGACGATGCCCTTCTCTTTGCGCGACAGGAAGCTGCGCAGCAGTTCCGCGCGCTCGCTCTTGTTAGGCAGGCGGAAGTTGATCTTCACCGAGAAGCGGCGCAGCATCGCCTCGTCCATCTCGCTGTTGGCGTCGTCGAAGTTCGACGCGACCACCCAGATCACACCCTGGCCCTTGTCGCTCTTGACGCCGTCCAGCAGGCCAAGCAGGGTGTTGGCGGTGTCGTCTTCCCACTTCTTCTCGCCGCGGCCGCGCGGCACGAACAGGGTCTGCGCTTCGTCCAGGAAGATGATGCAGCTGCCCTTCGCGCAGGCCTTGCGGTACAGCGCGTTGAGCGCCTTGGAGCCGCCACCCACGTAGCCCGATTCGAGCGCCGAGCCGGACGCCGAGATCAGCGGCATGTTCAGGCGCTTGGCCAGGTAGCCCACCAGCTTGGTCTTACCGGTACCGGCGGGACCGCTCAGCATCACGTTGAACGGCTTGTCGATGTTGTGCGACTTGTACACCGCGCGGTTGCGGATCATCTCTTCCAGGTGCAGCACTTCGGTCTTGATGTCATCCATGCCGATCAGGTCGTCCATCGAGCCTTTCAGCTTGTCCGGCGAGATCACGTTGGCGCTCATGCCCATGCCCGGCACGCCGAACTTCAGCACGTACAGGATCAGCACGACCAGGAGGATCTCGAAGGCGTGGCGCTTCAGGAAGGTGACCGCGGTCTTGGTCTTGGTGTCGCTCTCGTCGAGCATGACGGCCTTGTGCGAGGCGAGGTAGTCGTCCCTGGCGATCGAATACGGGATCGCGTTCTTCAGCAGGACTTCGCGCTCGAGCGCGAAGTGCGAGGTGCTTGGCACTTTCACCACGTGCAGTTGCGGCGCACCTTTGTACTTGTAGATATAGCGCGGCGAGTCCGACAAAGGCTGCGCCACCATCAGGTAGTCGAGCTTGTCCTGCTGCGACACCAGCGCGGTGATCTCGGAGATGTCCTGCGAGTAGACGACCGGACTTGGATCCTGCGCCACGTCGTTCTTGTAGATCAGCAGCCCGATCGCCGCTGCCGCGAGCAGCACAACGGCCACGCGCACATACATGTTCTTGAGGGCGATCTGGAGCTTGGCGAAATTGGGCATGTTTAAACTTTACTCTGTGGCGTAATCGTCGCTTGGGGAGGGGGCGCGGCGGTTATCTTTTGCACATCGAAGAGTGCTGGCCGAGCGTATGGATTTACTATCAACCTGATGCCCCAAGGCAAGAGGGATATGGGCACTATACCGCTAAAAAAAAGACGAGTGTAAACGTTTATGTGAAAAAGTTTTTCAAAGCAACGAAACGGTAGGAGCCTTGCAACTACGGGCTTTATTCAATGCCAACATGCGATGAAGGACTGTCAATTTCCGGTGAAAAACCATGCTTTTTAGCGCCTGCGAAACATGATACCGGAGTGCGAATCATGGCGCATCGGGCGATGCAATTTGTTACCTGATCTGCAAGCGCTCCATGCATTGGGAATGTCGCGCCGGGACTGTCCCGGCCTTTCGCAGGCGTTGCGGATATGCGACGCAAAGGCAGGGGACAGCCCCGGCGGGACAGTCCCCTAGGCGGTGGCGGCTTTGACGGCTTCGGTCAGGGCATGCAGCTTGAGCACGGTGCTCCAGTTGCGCGAGGTTGTCGCGTCGCCAAGCTTGGTGTTTACTTCGCCTCCTGCCCGGCATTGCAACACGCCTTCCGGACACCACACGTAGGCGGCGCGGCGGCCCAGCGCCAGCGCTTCCTTGCCCCAGTCGATGGCCGCCAGCGGTTCGATCAGCGCGTGGTCGCGCGGCCGCGTGAGGAAAAACACCAGCAGGCGCGAGGGCTCCGGGACGTCGGTCAGCGTGTTCTCGGCCACTACCTGGTCCAGTTCGTCGCTTTCGAGCACGGTGACGCGCGAGGGCACGCCAAGCTTCATCACCAGCGTTTCCTCGATAGCGCGCCGGACTTCCTTGTGCGTCATCTTCGGTCCCATGAAGACGACGTTGCCGCTGTTGAGCAGGCTGCGCACTTCGGTGAAGCCGAGGTCGGCAATCACCTTGCGCAGGTCGGCCATGGCGATGCGCTTGGCGCGGCCTACATTGATTCCTCGCAGGAGCGCGATGTAGCAGCGTGTGTTCATGAGCTCGAATCGTACCCTTCATCGCCGAACGCGGGCGCGTGCTTGTCCATCTTCATCGTCCCAGCGCGCCCGTCGTCCCAGCGAAGGCTGGGACCCATGCGACGGCTCCGCTAATAACAATCAGTGTTCCTTCGCCTGCTGCCGCCCGTCGTCCCAGCGAAGGCTGGGACCCATACGGCGGTTCCGCTAATTACAAACCTGGTTCCTTCGCTCGAGTCAGCATGGATCCCAGCCTTCGCTGGGATGACGGCGGATGCTGGGATGACGGTGGCAGCCCCGGCGCCGCGTGCTAAGATCGGATCACAACCGACGAGGAAGACATGGTTTCCAGCCACCGTTATCTCCAGCTCGACCAGGTCGAACCCGGCATGACGCTGGCCGACGAACTGCTTGACGGGCAAGGCAAGGTCCTGCTGCCTGCCGGCGCCGTGCTCACCGAGAGCATCCTTGCGCGCCTGCCCTCCCACGGCATCGATGCGCTGCCGATCGCCGTCCCGCCCGCGCAGGCGGAGGCATCGGTCGACCGCGATGCGGTGCTGGCGCGGCTTGCCCACGTGTTCCGCGGCGTCGACCCGCACGACCCGGCCCAGGCCAGCACGCGCCTGCTGCGCCGCCTCGTCCAGGAATACCGGCTCGAAGGGACCACACAATGATCGCGATCCCGCTCGAACGCCTCACCGCCAGCCTGGAAGACCTGCCTTCGCTGCCCGCGGTGGTGATGGAACTCCTGAACAGCATCGACCAGGAAGACGTCGATATCGCGGTGCTGGCAAAGAAGGTCTCGCACGACCAGGCGCTGACGGCCAAAACCCTGCGGCTCGCGAACTCCTCCGCCTTCGGCCTGCAGACCAAGGTGACCACGATCCAGCAGGCCATCACCTTCCTCGGATTCCAGGCTACGCGCAACCTGATCACGGCGGCAGCCATTACCGGCTGCTTCGCCGAGAACACCTGCCGCGGCTTCGACCACAAGGCGTTCTGGCGCCACTCGATCGCGACTGCCGCGTGCGCGCGCATCCTGGCGCGCCACAAGCGCCTGAACCAGGACTTCGCTTTCACGGCGGGACTGCTGCACGATATCGGCCGGCTGGTGCTGGTGAGCGGGTTCCCGGGCCATTACGAACAGGTGCTGGCGCATCGCGCGCAAGAAGACTGCAGCGTGCTGGAAGCGGAACGCGCGGTACTCGGGACCGACCACATGGCGGCGGGCGCCGCGCTGGCGGGGCACTGGAATTTTCCGGAGACGATCAGGCTGCCAATCGCGCTGCATCACGAGCCGGAAACCAAAGGGGCGGGATTCCTGAGCGCGATCGTGCACGTCGCGGATGCGATGGTGCATGCGCTGGATATCGCTGGGGAGAAGGACGAAAAGGCGCCGGCTGTCTCACCCGTTGCCTGGGCGGCACTAGCCCTCAACGAGGAGACCTGCCTGCACGTGTTCCGCGAAACGGAACTGCAATTCGCCGAGATCAGCGAATTGCTGCTGATGGGCTGACAAGCCCTTCAGCCCCGACGCAACATAGCGCTACGCCGGGCGATTGCGGGCGCCACGAACGGCGCCGCCGACACGACGGTCAGTGTGCGTAGTTGCTGCCCGAGCCGCCGGTGCCGCCTTCGCCCTTGCCGCCCGATTCCGACGACTGGCCCTGGCCTTGTGCCTGGGCTGCCTGCTGTGCCGCTTTTTCTTCTGGCTTCGGACGCCCTTGTGCGTCCGACAGACGATACTTGGTCCTGCGGTCGCCCATCAGGTCGCGCAGGTCGCGAATGCTCATGCCGGTCACTTCATGCATGCGAATGAGCAGGGAAGCGCCCACCGGCAGGCGATGATGACGGATTTTGCTGATGACTGGTGGTGCAACTTCGAGCATCCGCGACAGGGCCGCGTCGTTCTTCAGTTGCATCTTGCCGAGCAAGATGTCCAGCAGGTGATTGGGGTTGTAGCTTTCCTGAGATGCCAATGCATGATGTGCCATGATTTTCCTCATCTATGTTAGTTGAAATGCGCTCTCCGACAGCGCGACCAAATCCCTCCCAGTGTCTTTTCAACAATTATTAGGCTTCACAGCAACGATGACATGCGATCGCAACAGGCTGGCAATTGTTAAAAATCAAGCTTTCGGTCGGAAATTTTGTCACGCGTACATTTCACCACATGAAGACAAAGGGTGTCGCACGCAAGAGCGAATTTGCATCAATTGCTAAAAAGCTTGTTGCCGCGCCCTACCTAAAAACGTTAAAACCGACTGTTTTAATAATACTCTGACACCGAATATTGCGTGCTCCTATTGTTGAGAATACATGATTTTGCATTTCAGCCCCGCTTACCGACCGAGTAAGCAAGATGGCGGCGACCGATGTTGCAAACATGCTCACACCGTTCGCGCCGCGACCAAATGGCATTTACGGTAAACTTGGGGCTCTTGCACGGCCAGTCCGTTCGCTTTTATTTATGCAGAAAAAAGAATTCACAAATGCAGATGTGATCCTGCTCGATACGGGACCGTCGATACCCTTCACTTCACTTTGCGCGGGCCCGAGGCCGGCGCGGAAGAATTAGCCAAAGCCCGTTGAAAACCAAGACTCCATCCCAGCCCCACTACTTCATCCCCGAGCCGCTCGATAACACGCGCCTTGCGCACCTGTGCGGCCCCCTCGACGAAAACCTGCGCCAGATCTCGGCCGCCCTCGACGTGACAATCTTCCGCCGCGGCGAAAAATTCATCGTCAGCGGCAGCAATGCCGAACGCGCGGTGGAAATCCTGGAGCGCTTCTACGCGATTGCCAACAAGATCGTGCCGATCGAGGAAGTGCAGCTCGCGCTGGTCGAACAGCGCACCGGACTGAAACCGCACATCGAACACGTCGAGCCAGGCGAAGAGCCGGAAGGCGAGGAAGACGAGGAGCTGGTCAGCCCGATCCTCAAGACGCGCCGCACCGACCTGCGCGGCCGCACGCCGCACCAGATCCAGTACCTGAAGGCGGTGCTCGAGCACGACATCAGTTTCGGTATCGGGCCCGCGGGTACCGGCAAGACCTATCTCGCGGTGGCGTGCGCGGTCGACGCGCTCGAACGCGACGCGGTCAAGCGCATCATCCTCACGCGCCCCGCGGTGGAAGCGGGTGAGCGCCTCGGCTTCCTGCCGGGCGACATGTCGCAGAAGGTCGACCCGTACCTGCGCCCTTTGTACGATGCGCTGTACGACCTGCTCGGCTTCGACCGCACCGCCAAGATGTTCGAAAAACAGGTGATCGAGATCGCGCCGCTGGCCTACATGCGCGGCCGCACGCTCAACCACGCCTTCGTGATCCTCGATGAAGCGCAGAACACCACGGTCGAACAGATGAAGATGTTCCTGACCCGGATCGGCTTCGGCAGCAAGGCCGTGATCACCGGCGACGTCACCCAGGTCGACCTGCACAAGACGCAGAAAAGCGGCCTGCTCGACGCCATGCACGTGCTGAAGGACGTGCGCGGCATCGCCTTCACCCAGTTCTCGTCCGCCGACGTGGTGCGCCATCCGCTGGTTGCCCGCATCGTGGACGCGTATGAAAACGCCGCTTCGATCCAGGAGCTGGCTCCCGTCACCACCACCGCCACCGCACGCAATGCAAGAAAAAAATAGCCTTTCCCTGTCCGTCCAATATCCCGACCCGCGCCTGAAGGACCTGATCACCCGCCCCAAGGTGCGGCGCTGGGTCAAGGCCGCGCTGTTCGCGCCGGCCGAACTGAATATCCGCATCGTCGACGCCGCCGAAGGGCAGCAGCTCAATCGCGAGTACCGCGACAAGGATTACGCCACCAACGTGCTGACCTTCGCCTATTCCGAGGATGAGGAAGGGCCGGTGCAGGCCGACATCATCTTGTGCACCGACGTGCTGGAAAAGGAAGCCAAGGAGCAGAAGAAGACGCTGGAAGCGCACTGCGCGCACCTGGTCGTGCACGGCGTGCTGCACGCGCAGGGCTACGACCACATGGACGACGAAGAAGCCGAGGAAATGGAAGGCATCGAGACCGAAATCGTGCAGAAGCTCGGCTATCCCAACCCCTACCAGGCCGCGTAGCCGGCATGGGAAGGGGACTGTCCCCAAAGGGGACTGTCCCCAGGTGTTTGGTGTTATCGGCAACACTCGAACACCGGGGGACGGTCCCCTGCGGGGACAGTCCCCACCCCCGCCACACTTGCTTAAAAATCAGGCAATCCGCCTTTTGGTGTATCCTATAGACCTTTGCAACAACGGCTTCACGCCAATATATGCCCGAGTATCCCTCTGACGTCAGAAATGACGGCAAATCCCACCGGTCGCTGTTCGAACGGCTCACCGCACTGATCGCTCCCGAGCCGGAAAACCGTGCCGAGCTCCTCGATGTCCTGCATGAAGCGCACCAGCGCAACCTGATCGACGCCGACGCGCTGTCGATGATCGAAGGCGTGTTCCAGGTTTCCGACCTGTCCGCCCGCGATATCATGGTGCCGCGCTCGCAGATGGACGTCATCGACATCACCCGCCCTATCGACGAATGGCTCCCGATCGTGCTGGAGACCGCGCACTCGCGCTTCCCGGCCATCGAGGGCGACCGCGACAAAGTCGTCGGCATCCTGCTCGCCAAGGACCTGCTGCGCTACTACGCAGACAATACCTTCGACGTGCGCGACATGCTGCGCCCCGCGATCTTCATCCCCGAATCGAAACGCCTGAACGTGCTGCTGCGCGACTTCCGCGCCAACCACAACCACATGGCGATCGTGGTGGACGAATACAGCGGCGTGGCCGGCCTGATCACCATTGAAGACGTGCTGGAACAGATCGTCGGCGAGATCGAGGACGAATACGATTTCGACGAAGAAGAGGACAACATCCTCTCGATCAAGGAAGGCCAGGAAGGCCCGCGCTGGCGCGTCAAGGCGCTGACCGAACTCGATCAGTTCAACGAAGAACTGGGCACCAACCTGGAAGACGACGACGTCGACACCATCGGCGGCCTGGTCGCGAACCACCTGGGGCGCATGCCGCACAAGGGCGACGAGTTCACCATCGATAACCTGCGCTTCGAAGTGCTGCGCGCGGACGCCCGCCAGGTCCACGTGCTGCTGGTCGAAAAACTGCCGCTCTCGGAAGACGACAGGGACTGATGCGGTTCCGCAGCAAGCCCGACCTGGACGCAGTCCGCGCGCCGCGCACCATCGCGCGGCCGATGATCCTTGCCGCGCTGGCCGGCTTCGCCAGCATCCTCTCGTTCGAACCCTACGGCTGGTGGCCGGTGCAGTTGCTGGTGCTGGGCTGGCTGTTCTACCAGGTCGGCATGGACACCTCCGTCAAGCGCAGCGCGTGGATCGGCTGGGCCTTCGGCTTCGGCTGGTGCGTGGCCGGCATGCACTGGCTGTACATCGCCATGAATACCTACGGCGCGATGCCCGCGCCGATCGCCGCGCTGGCGATCGTGCTGCTTGGCGCCTACATGGGCATCTACGGCGCCTTCGCCACCGGCATGGCTTCGTGGCTGCGCAAGCGCTGGTCGCTGCCGGTCAAGTCCTTCCTGCTGGTCGCGCTGCCGATCGGCTGGGGCATCGGCGAATGGCTGCGCGGCTGGGTGTTCACCGGCTTCCCGTGGGCGAACGCCGGCTACGCGCACAACGACGCGCCGCTGGCTGGCTACGCGGCGATCGTCGGGGTGTACGGCGTCAGCATCCTGGCGGCGCTGTGCGCGGCCTGCCTCGCGCTGCTGACCCAGCGCGCGCGCCTGCAGGCGCTCGCCATCCTGGCGGTGGTGATGGCCGGAGGCGCGGCGCTGGGCACCATCGAATGGACCACCCCGCACGGCAAGCCGATGACGGTGCGCCTGCTGCAGGGGAACATCCCGCAGGACCAGAAATTTGATACGGCCTACATATCCAGCACGCTCAAGCTGTATCAGGACATGATCACGCAGGCACCGGCCGACCTGGTCGCCACGCCGGAAACCGCGATCGTGATGTTCCCGCAGCAGCTGCCGCAGGGTTACCTCGGCTCGATCGCGTCGTTCTCGGCGCGCACCGGCAGCTCGGTCATCTTCGGCATCCCGTTCTCGGACGGCAAAGGCTATTCCAACAGCGTCGGCGGCGTCTCGCCGCAGGGCGAGACCTACCGCTACGACAAGCACCACCTGGTACCGTTCGGCGAATTCGTGCCGACCGGCTTCCGCTGGTTCGTCAACTTCATGTCGATCCCGCTGGGCGACTTCACTCGCGGCGCTGCGGTGCAGCCGGCATTCGCGGTCAAGGACCAGCTGGTGCTGCCGAACGTCTGCTACGAAGACGCGTTCGGCGAAGAGATCGCCGACCAGCTGCGCGGCGCCGCCAACCCGGCCACCGTGCTGCTGAACGTATCGAACCTGGCGTGGTACGGCGAATCGGTCGCGATCCCGCAGCACCTGCAGATCTCGCAGATGCGCACGCTGGAAACCGGCCGCCCGATGCTCCGCTCGACCAACAACGGCGCCACCGCGATCGTCGACGCGCGCGGCAAGGTCACGCACAGCCTGCCCTTCTTCACGCGCGGCACGCTGGCAGGCACGGTGCAGGGCATGACGGGCTTCACCCCGTACGTCCGCTTTGGTAACTACCTGTTCCTCGCGCTGTCCGCGCTGGCCATCGCCGCCATCTGGTGGCTGGCCCGCAGCCGCCGCGGCTAGCATCTCAGGGGACTGTCCCCGCATGGGGACCGTCCCCCGGTGTTAGTGCGTTACCGACGGAATCCAAACACCGGGGGACAGTCCCCTGCGGGGACGGTCCCCTTCCAAGCGACGCCCCGAAAATCCGACGGATACCCCTAAAAAACGCTAAAATTGGCCGTTTAGCAAACTCACCCACGCCGCGCCCGATGCGCGGCCCTGAACCCAGATGCTCACTTTCCAACAAATCATCCTGACGCTGCAATCCTACTGGGACAAGCAGGGTTGCGCCCTGCTCCAGCCATACGACATGGAAGTCGGCGCCGGCACCTTCCACACCGGCACCTTCCTGCGCGCGATCGGCCCGGAACCATGGCGCGCAGCCTACGTGCAGCCTTCGCGCCGCCCCAAGGATGGCCGCTACGGCGAGAACCCGAACCGCCTGCAGCACTACTACCAGTACCAGGTGGTGCTGAAACCAGCGCCTGAAAACATCCTCGACCTGTACCTCGGTTCGCTCGAAGCGCTGGGCCTGGACCTGAAGCAGAACGACGTGCGCTTCGTGGAAGACGACTGGGAAAGCCCGACCCTGGGCGCCTGGGGCCTGGGCTGGGAAGTCTGGCTGAACGGGATGGAAGTCACGCAGTTCACTTACTTCCAGCAGGTCGGCGGCCTCGATTGCAAGCCGGTGCTGGGCGAGATCACCTATGGCGTCGAGCGCCTGGCGATGTACCTGCAGGGCGTGGAAAACGTGTACGACCTGGTGTGGACCGAGTGGGAA
The DNA here is from genome assembly GCA_035759315.1 of Telluria sp. Classification (GTDB taxonomy): domain Bacteria; phylum Pseudomonadota; class Gammaproteobacteria; order Burkholderiales; family Burkholderiaceae_D; genus Telluria. The sequence continues at coordinate 41,152 of DASTVB010000117.1, forward strand.
GAGAACGGCGTGAAGAAAACGCTGAAATACGGCGACGTGTTCCACCAGAACGAAGTGGAGCAGTCCACCTACAACTTCGAGCATGCCAATACCGACCTGCTGTTCGCCGCGTTCGCGAACCACGAATCCGAAGCCAAGCGCCTGATCGAGCTGGAACTGACGCTGCCCGCCTACGAGCAGATCATGAAGGCCTCGCACAGCTTCAACATGCTGGACGCGCGCGGCGCGATCTCCGTGACCGAGCGCGCCGCCTACATCGGCCGCGTGCGCACGCTCTCGCGCCTGGTGGCGCAGGCCTACCACGATTCGCGCGAAAAGCTCGGCTTCCCGATGCTGCCTAAATCCGCAGCAGCCTGAATTACAAAGACACGAACATGAACCAGACCCTCCTCGTCGAACTGCTGACCGAAGAGCTGCCGCCGAAGGCGCTCGCCAAATTGGGCGCCGCTTTCGCCAGCGGCATTGAAAACGGCCTCAAGGCCCGCGACTTCCTCGCAAGCGACAGCGTCGCCACCGCCTACGCCACCCCGCGCCGCCTGGCGGTCACGATCACCAAAGTGCGCGGCACCTCGCCCGACAAGGCGATGCGCGAAAAAGTGCTGCCGGTGACGGTCGCGCTGGACAAGGACGGCAACCCGAGCGCGCCGCTGCTGAAAAAGCTGGCCGCGATGGGCCGCGCCGAACTGACGGTGGCCGACCTTGAACGCGCGCAGGACGGCAAGGCCGAGAGCTTCTTCCTGAACTACACTGCCGCCGGCAGCGCGCTCGCCGCAGGCCTGCAGCAGGTGCTGGAAGACACGCTCGGCAAGCTGCCGATCCCGAAGGTGATGAGCTACCAGCGCCCGGACGGCGCCACGGTGCAGTTCGTGCGCCCGGTGCAGAAGCTGATCGCGCTGCACGGCGAGTCCGTGCTGGCGGTATCGCAGCTGGGCGTCGACGCCGGCCGCGAAACGCTCGGCCACCGCTTCCTGGTCCCGCGCGCCCCGATCCGCATCGCGCACGCCGACCAGTACGCCGACACGCTGGAAAACCAGGCCAAGGTGATCCCGAACGTCGCCGCGCGCAAGGAGAAGATCCGCGCCGCGCTGCTGGCCAAGGCCGGCTCCGACAAGGTCCTGATGCCAGAATCGCTGCTGGACGAGGTGTCCGCGCTGGTCGAATGGCCGGTGGTCTATGAGTGCCGCTTCGAGGAAGAATTCCTGTCGGTGCCGCAGGAATGCCTGATCCTGACCATGCAGACCAACCAGAAATACTTCGCGCTGACGGACGAAAACGGCAAGCTGCGTTCGCGCTTCCTGATCGTCTCGAACATCGAAACGGCCGACCCGCAGCACATCATCGGCGGCAACGAGCGAGTGGTGCGCCCGCGCCTGTCCGACGCCAAGTTCTTCTTCGAGCAGGACAAGAAGAAGTCGCTGGAGTCGCGCCTGTTGCACCTGTCGAACGTGGTCTACCACAACAAGCTGGGCACGCAGGCCGAACGCACAGAGCGCGTGATGGCGCTGGCCGGCTCGATCGCGAAGCGCCTCGGCTACGACGTGACGCTGGCCGAACGCGGCGCGCTGCTGGCCAAGGCCGACCTGCTGACCGACATGGTCGGCGAGTTCCCAGAGCTGCAGGGCATCATGGGCACCTACTACGCCCGCCACGACGGCGAACACGAGGAAGTCGCGCTGGCCGCATCCGAACACTACCAGCCGCGCTTCGCCGGCGACACGCTGCCGTCCACCCAGACCGGCACCGCCGTCGCGCTGGCCGACAAGCTCGAGACGCTGGCCGGCATCTGGTCGATCGGCCTGCAACCGACCGGCGAGAAGGACCCGTTCGCGCTGCGCCGCCACGCGCTGGGCGTGCTGCGCATGATGCTGGAAAAGCGCCTGCCGCTGAACATCTCCGACCTGCTGAAGGACGCGGTGGCGCTGTTCGCCAAGCGCGCCGAGTTCAAGGACCCGACCGCCGACATCGCCGTATTCATGCAGGACCGCCTGCGCGGCATGCTGCGCGAGCGCGGCTTCTCGCCGAACGAAGTGGAAGCGGTGCTGGCCCAGAACCCTGACCGACTGGACGACATCGTCCAGCGCCTGGAAGCGGTGCAGGCCTTCGCCGCCCTGCCGCAGGCCGAATCGCTGGCCGCCGCCAACAAGCGCATCACCAACATCCTGAAGAAGACCGAAGTGGAACCGGGCGAAGTCAAGCCGGAACTGCTGGTCGAAAACGCCGAGAAGAACCTGGCGGCCGCGATCGCGCGCGTGCGCCCGGAAGTGGACGCGGCCTGGGCGCGCGGCGACTTCGCCGGCACGCTCAAGACCCTGGCGCAGATGCGCGACGACGTCGACGCCTTCTTCAACGACGTGATGGTCATGGCCGAGGACGAGGCGCTGCGCCGCAACCGCCTGGCCCTGCTGTCGTCACTGCACGGCATGATGAACCGCGTCGCCGATATTTCCAAGCTCGCTTCCTGACATGAAACTGATCATCCTCGACCGCGATGGCGTCATCAATTACGATTCGCCGGAGTTCATTAAGTCTCCGGCGGAATGGATGCCGATTCCCGGATCGCTCGAGGCGATCGCCCGCCTGAACCAGGCCGGCTACCGCGTGGTGGTCGCGTCCAACCAGTCCGGCATCGCGCGCGAGCTGTTCGACATCACCACGCTCAACGCCATCCACCACAAGCTGCACACCAGTGCGCAGCAGCTGGGCGCGACGGTCGATGCGATCTTCTTCTGCCCGCACGCGGCGATCGACAACTGCGACTGCCGCAAGCCGAAGTCCGGCATGTTCGAGGAGATCTCGAAGCGCTTCAAGATCAGCCTGAAAGGCGTGCCGACCGTGGGCGACTCGCTGCGCGACCTGCAGGCCGGCTTCAAGAGCGGCTGCACGCCCTACCTGGTCCTGACCGGCAAAGGCCAGAAGACCTTCGAAACCGGCGGCCTGCCGCCCGGCACCCAGGTGTTCCCCGACCTGGCCAGCATGGTCAACTCGCTGCTCAAGGTGACTGCCGCGGCAGCCCACATCCCTACCTGATTACCAAATTCCGGAGTCCCGCTTGCGTAATGTAATCCCGTTCCTCCGCTCTGCCCTCTTCGTCACCATCGTGCTGATGGCCACCATCATCTGGGTCGTGCCCTGCATGCTGGTCGCACCGTTCCCGTACAACACGCGCTACTGGGTCACCGCGCGCTGGAACGTATTTACCATCTGGCTCGCGAAAATCATCTGCGGGATCGACTACCGCATCAAGGGCTGGGAGAACCTGCCGGACACGCCGGCGATCGTGCTGTCGAAGCACCAGTCGGCGTGGGAGACGGTGTTCCTGCTGCAGGCGATGCCACGCCCGCTGGTCTACGTGTTCAAGAAAGAGATCCTCTACATCCCGTTCTTCGGCTGGGGCATGGCGCTGCTGCGCATGATCCCGATCGACCGCAGCAAGGGCAAGAACGCGTTCGAGCAGGTGGTCAAGGCGGGCCGCCGCAGGCTCGCCGGTGGCCAGTGGGTGATGATGTTCCCGGAAGGGACGCGCATCCCGGTGGGACAAAAAGGCAAATATAAAACGGGCGGGACGCGGCTTGCGGTCGCTACCGATACCGTTGTGGTACCGATTGCATTAAACTCTGGCGAGTGCTGGCCGAAGAACTCCTTTATTAAACGTCCAGGCGTGGTCACGGTATCAATTGGCAAGCCGATATCGCCGAAAAACCACACGCCTGAAAGCATGATGCAAGAGGTCGAAACTTGGATAGAATCCGAAATGCGCGTCATTTCGCCTCACGCATACAGCGCTGGCTGAATGGGGGAATGGGCGCGCTGATCAAAGCCTCATCACCGCACCAGGACATGACTCCACCACCCAAGAACAACGGGTCGCAACTCGAATTATTTGCACAGGACTTTTTCGCGGCGCTCGAGCCGGCGAAGCGTCCGCTTCCTCTCCAGCCGCTGTTCAAGGCTCCGCCCCAGGTGGAGCCGGTTCCGCTGCTGCCCCTGCAGCCGCTCCAGCCGCTGTCGCCGCCGCGCCGCCACATCCAGCTTGGCCCGCATGCGGTCGAATATGAGCTGAAGCGCTCCGCGCGCCGCACGATCGGCTTCATGATCGACGACGACGGCCTGCACGTCACTTCGCCCAAGCGCCTCACCCTCGCCGAAATCGACAACGCGATCCGCGCCAAGCAGCGCTGGATCGTGTCCAAGCTGCTCGAACGGGGCGAGCGCTGCGCCAAGCGCGAGGAAAAGCCAGTGGTGTGGGGCGACGGCGCAAAGCTGCCGTACATGGGCGGCGAGATCACGCTGCGCCTCGAGGAAGCATCGAAGAGCCATTGCTACTACGACGCGCTGCTGCAGGAACTGACGGTGGGCGTGGTGCCCGGCCTGCACGAATGGCAGCTGGTCGAACGGGTGCGGCTCTGGTTCGAAGCGCAGGCAAAGAAGCTGTTCCGCGAGCGGCTGGACCACTACGCGGAAAAGCTCGGCGTCAGCTACAACGCGTTCGCGCTGACGTCGGCAGGGACGCGCTGGGGTTCGTGCACGGTGCAGGGGAACATCCGCCTGAACTGGCGCCTGATCCACTACTCGCTGCCGCTGATCGACTACGTGGTCGCGCACGAACTGGCGCACCTGCGCGAGATGAACCACAGCCCGCGCTTCTGGGCCACGGTCGGCTCGATCTATCCCGACTACGAGGGTGCGAAAGCCGCCCTCAAGAAACGCTCCGCCGAACTCCCCACCGTCTTCGCTTAGCCAGGGGACTGTCCCCGAAGGGGACCGTCCCCCGGTATTGGGTCGGGCCAACGGTCACTCTCTAACACCGGGGGACTGTCCCCTCCTTGCTGCTTACTGCGAGACAGCCTTCATCGCGCGCAGCGCATCCTGGCCCGAGCCGAAGCTGACCGGCGCCTGCGCCGCCATCCACGCAAACGCCGCATACGCAGCCGCCGTCTGGTTGATGCGCGCCGGTTCGATCTTGTCGAAGGTGTCGTCCGGCGTGTGGTGCAGGTCGAAGTAATCGTCGTTTTTCAGCCCGAGGCCGAAGCTGGCCGCGCCCGCATTCTTCAGGACACCCATGTCCGGTCCCGGATGCGCGTCGTTGCCGCCGGTTTCGACGCCCAGCGGCTTGAGCACGTCAGCCATCTGCTTCACGACAGGCAGCGCCGCCGGCTGCACGTACGACGAGAACTTGATCACAGGACCCTGGCCGGAGTCCGCTTCCGCGGCCGCCTGGATCTTGTGGATTTCCTTGCTGTGCGCGTCATGGTAGGCCTTGCCGCCGATGAGACCCTGCTCTTCGTTCGCGTACAGGACCACGCGGATCGAACGCTTCGGACGCAGTCCCTGGCGCTTGATGAATTCCGCCGCCGCCATCGTGATCGCCACGCCCGCGCCGTCGTCGATCGCGCCGGTGCCCAGGTCCCACGAATCGAGGTGGCCGCCGATCAGCACGTATTCGTCCGGCTTCTCGCTGCCGGTCATTTCGCCAATCACGTTGTACGAGGTGTAGCTGCCTTCGTTCAGCGCGCCCAGGCGCAGCTTGAGTTTCACCGGCTTGCCGCGCTCCAGCATGCGCACCAGCAGGTCCGCATCCGGATTGGACACCGCCGCGGCAGGAATCTTCGGAACGTCCTGCTGGTAGCGCATCATGCCGGTGTGCGGGAAGCGGTGGCTGTCCGTGCCGACCGAGCGGATCACCAGTGCGACTGCACCCTTCTTTGCCGCTTCGGACGCGCCATTGCTGCGGCCGGCCTGCACCGACCCGTAGTCGCTGGACTTCTGCATCTTGTGGTCGATGAAGGCGATCTTGCCGCGCACCGCGCCGTCCGGGGCCGCCATCAGGTCCTTGAGGGTGGCGAAGCGCACCACGTCCGCCGAAACGCCTTCGGCCGGCGTCCCGACGCTGAAGCCCAGCGCCGTGACCAGCAGCGGCTGCGGGTACGGCGACACTACTTCAGCCGTTTCGTGGCCGCGCCTCCAGACCGGGAAGGTCACCGGCTCTTTCCACACCTTGTCGAAGCCGAGCTCCCTGAACTTGGCCTCGGCCCATGCCACCGCGCGCGCGTCGTTCGGCGAGCCTGCCATGCGCGGGCCCACTTCGGTGGTCAGCGATTCGAGGATGCGGTAACTGAGGTTCCCGGTGAGGGCCGCGTCGCGCAGCGCCGCCGCCGTTTGCAGTTCCTTGTCGGACAGCGTATCGGCCGCGAAGGCGGGACCGGCGAATGCGGCGGCGAGGGCCGCTGTCAATACGAACTTCTTCAACAGCATGTGCTTCTCCAGGGTTCGGACAAACCGCTAGCGTAGCAGAGGCAGGGGGACCTTGTCGAAAGCAAAGTTTTTGTTGCTCTAGTATATTTACGCCTTCTTGTTTTTTTCCTGCGGAGGCGCTGTGCAACTACTCGGAATGACCGATTCACCTTATGTGCGGCGCGTCGCAATCACCATGCAGCTGCTGGGGCTCGCCTATGAACACCGCCCGATCTCGGTGTTCCGGGCTTACGGCGAATTCCGGGCGATCAATCCGGTGGTGCGCATCCCGACGCTGGTGTGCGACGACGGGGAGCAGCTGATGGACTCGCACCTGATCATCGACTACCTCGAATGTCTGGCCGGACGTTCTCTGATGCCAGCGGAACTGCCGGCGCGGCGCCGCGCGCTCAGGCTGCTGGGACTGGCCACCGCCGCATGCGAAAAGACCGGCCAGGTCGTGCACGAATACCATGTGCGCACTCCTGAACTGCGCTCCGGGCCATGGCTGGCGCGCGTGCTCGAACAGCTGGTGGCCGCCCTGAACCTGCTGGAAAGCGAAGTGGCCGGACAGCCTTTCGGCGAAGAGCTCGACCAGGCTTCGCTGACGGTTGCGGTCACATGGCGATTCACGCAGCTCTACGTGAAGGACAGCATCCTGCCCGCCGACTTCCCGGCCCTGGCCGCGCACAGCGCATGGGCCGAGCGCCAGCCGGCGTTCCTGGCGGTTCCCGCCGAATAGACATCGAGGGGACTGTCCCTGCGGGACTGTCCCCTGCCTGCTGCAGGCAGTTAGCTTTACCCCTTAAAGGCAGGGGACAGTCCCGTAAGGACAGTCCCCGGTCAGGCGATGAAGGGTGCCAGCAGGCCGAGGGTGCGCGCTGTGGCGCCACGGTGCTGGTTTGCGAAGGCGGCGGCGCGTGCGCCCATCGCCTGGCGTTGGCCATCGTCGGCAAGCAGTCCGAGCGCGGCGTCGACCAGGTCCTGCGCATCCGCCACCCGCCGCGCGGCGCCCGATGCCACCGCCTCGTCGCTGACCTGCGCGAAGTTGAAGGTGTGCTGGCCGATCAGCACCGGCTTGCCCAGCGCGCAGGCTTCGATCAGGTTCTGGCCGCCCAGCGGCTCCAGGCTGCCGCCGATGAAGGCGACGTCGCTGGCCGCGAAGTACGCGAACATTTCGCCCATCGAGTCGCCCAGCACCACGTCGGACGCCACTTCGCCGTCATCCAACTGCGAGCGACGCTGAACCGACAGGCCCGCGGCCTGCGCCAGCGCCGCGACTTCGTCGAAGCGCTGCGGATGGCGCGGTACCAGCAGAAGCAGAGGGCGCGCGGACGGATCGGTGCGCGTGAACGCCTCCAGGATCTGCTGCTCTTCGCCGTCGCGGGTGCTGGCGCACAGGAATACCTTGCGCTCGCCAAAGCGCGCGCTAAGCCAGGCACCGAGGTCGAGCGCCGCCTGCGGCACGACCACGTCGAACTTGATCGAGCCGGTCACCCCCACGTGTGGCGCACCGAGCGACAGGATGCGCGCGGCGTCGTCTCCGGTCTGCGCCGCCACCACGGAGATGGCGCGTGCGGCATCCGTCATCAGCTTGCCGAAGCGCCGCCCGCGGCGCAGCGAACGTTCGGACAGGCGTGCGTTGACCAGCGCGACCGGCACGTCCATCGCGCGCGCGGTGGCGATCAGGTTTGGCCACACCTCGGTTTCCATCAACACCAGCAGCGACGGGGAGAAGTGCCGGATGAAGCGGGCGACCAGGAAACCGATGTCGTAGGGAAGATAGGCCTGCACCAGCCGTTCGCCGTGCTTCGCGAACAGGCTGCGACCGGTGGCGCGGCCGGTCGGGGTCATGTGCGTGAGCACGATGCGGTGGCCGGGATATGCGGCCATCAGGGCGTCGACCAGCGGCTCGGCGGCGCGCGTCTCGCCCACCGACACCGCGTGCACCCAGATCGACTTGCCCGCTGCGCGCGTGCTGCTTGAGTAGAAGCCGAGGCGCTCGCCCCAGTGGGCGCGGTAGCCGGGTTCCTTGCGGCCGCGCCACCACAGGCGCGCCAGCACCAGCGGCAGCGCCAGCACCCACATGAAGGAGTAGAAAGCACGCATCAGGTCAGCCGGCGGACCGCGTCGAGGACTTCGTCGACCGAGGGCGGGGAGCCCAGGTCGCCGAGGTTGACGATGTTCGGGGACCAGTTGCCTTCGGTCTTCCACTTCGGCGAATCGCAATACAGCTCTATCGTCGGGCGCACGAAGGCCGCGGCGATGTGGGTCAGGCCGGTGTCGACCCCGACCACCAGCGACGCATGGCGCGCCAGCTGCACCGCTTCGTCCATCGACAGCTTCGGCAGCACCACCGCGTTCGGCAGTTCGGCGGCCAGCGCTTCAGCGTCGGCCTTTTCGGCCGGCGAACCCCAGGCCAGCAGCACCGGCTTCGGCGCGAGCGCGCGTCCGACCGCGACCCAGTTGGCATGCGCCCATTTCTTGGCCGCGCGCGCGGTACCGTGAAAGAACACGGCGTAGTCCTGCGGCGGCATCCAGGCCGGGCGCGCGTCGTCTGCGCGCGGCGGCGGCAGGCCGAAATCGGCCGGTTCGTCCGGCGAATAGCCCAGCGCCCGCGCGGCGACGATGCGGCCGCGCTGCACCGCATGGGTGCGCGGAGCGGTCGGGATGCTGCTGCTGTGGAAAATGCGCGAGATGCCCTCGTAGCCGGAGCCTTCGCTGCCGTTGGCCATCCCCACCTTGTTATGGGCGCGCGCGGCACCCATGATGATGCCGGTCTTGAGCAGGCCCTGCGTGTCGAACACGTAGTCGTACTGCTCGGCGCGCAGGTGTTGGAAGAACGCCTTGATCTCGGCCCGGGTTTCGGGCTTGAACAGGCTCTTGCGCCAGCGCCGCAGCGCCCACGGGATGATCCTGCGCACGCCCGGGTTCATGCGAACCAGGCTGACATAGCCCTCCTCCACCACCCAGTCGATTTCGGCGGTGGGGAAGTTGCGGTGGATGTCCGCGACGATCGGCATGTTGTGCAGGACGTCGCCCAGCGAGGAGACGCGAACCAGGAGAATTTTCACGCGGCGCTCAGAACGGCAGTTTGGCGTCGGGCTTGGCCGCCACGATCACGCGGCGGAATTCGCCCTGGATGCGGCGCAGCGCTTCCGGTGTCTCGGCCTCGAAGCGCATCACGATCACCGGCGTGGTGTTCGAGGAACGCGCCAGGCCGAAGCCGTCCGGATACTCGACGCGCAGCCCGTCGATGGCGATGGTCTGGTCCGAACCCGGGAAGGTGGCGTTGGCGCGCAGCTTGTCCATCAGCTCGACGTTTTCGCCTTCGCCCAGGTGCAGGTGCAGTTCCGGGGTGCTGTCCGACTGCGGCAGCGCGTTCAGGACCGCCGACGGGTACTGCATGCGGGTCAGCAGTTCCATCAGGCGCGCGCCCGCGTACAGGCCGTCGTCGAAGCCGTACCAGCGGTCCTTGAAGAAGATATGCCCGCTCATCTCGCCGCCCAGCGGTGCGCCGGTTTCGCGCAACTTGGCCTTGACCAGCGAATGGCCGGTCTTCCACATCAGCGGCCGGCCGCCATGCTTGGCGATCCATGGCGCCAGGTGGCGCGTGCACTTCACGTCGAACAGGATCTGCTCGCCCGGGTGGCGGCTCAGCACGTCCTGCGCGAACAGCATCATCTGGCGGTCCGGGTAGATGATCTGACCGTCCTTGGTGACCACGCCCAGGCGGTCGCCGTCGCCGTCGAAGGCGATGCCGATTTCGGCGTCGGTGTCGCGCAGGCACTGGATCAGGTCCTGCAGGTTTTCGGGGTGCGCCGGATCCGGGTGGTGGTTGGGGAAGGTGCCGTCCACTTCGCAGAACAGCTCGATCACTTCGCAGCCCATGCCGCGGAACAGCTGCGGCGCGAACGCGCCGGCCACGCCGTTGCCGCAGTCGACCGCGATCTTGATCGGGCGCGAAATCTTCACGTCGCCGATGATGCGCTGCAGGTAGTCCGGGGCGATGTTGTGGGTGCTGTAGCCGCCCGGGGTGACCGCCGATACTGCCTCGTCCTTCTGGATCGTGTCGTACAGGCCGGTGATGGCGTCGCCGTAGATCGCCTCACCGGCCAGCACCATCTTGAAGCCGTTGTAGTTGGGCGGGTTGTGGCTGCCCGTGACCATGATGCCGGAGCGGGTGTCGAGCACGTTGGTCGCGTAGTAGACCATCGGGGTGGCGACCACGCCCAGGTCGATCACGTCCACGCCGGCGCTTTGCAGGCCTTCGGCCAGTTTCGACGCCAGTTCGGGGCCGGACAGGCGTCCGTCGCGGCCGATCACCACCTTCTTCTCTCCTTTCGCCAGGGCCGCCAGGCCGAAGGCGTGGCCGATCTTTTTAGCGATGCTGCCGTCGAGCGTGCTGCCGATGACGCCGCGGATGTCGTAAGCCTTGAAAATCGATTTGGAAAGAGGAAGCATGGGGTCGGGAATAGTAAGAAGATAACCGGGTGATTGTAGCGGCAGCGGCCCTGTTTGGAAACCGCGCACGCGTTAACGGAACATCCCCGCGAAAACGGGGACGGGGGGTTCGGGCGGCAATACTGCGCCGGCGAATCGCTCGCGTCCCGCCTGCCGCGGGGAGTTAATCCGGCCGAATGCCGGAATGGACCGCTAAAGGATTAAACGCGCAGCTTGTCCATCGACTTGCCGCTTTCAACCCATTCCTTCACCCACTTTGGCTGGCGGCCACGGCCGGTCCACTGCTGGGACGCGTTGTCCGGATGGCGATAGCGAACCGCGACGCTGGTGCCCTTGCCGCGCGAGCTGGCTGCCAGCAGGTCTTTCAGGGGAACACCAACGCTTTGTGCGATTGCCAGGATCTGCTCGCGCGCTTTGGCGACTTCCTGGTGTTCGCGTTTTTTCATTTCCTGTTTGATCTGGTCTTGCAGGTTTCGTAAATCGCCCAGGGACATATTCGAGAGATCCATCATCATTCCTTATTCGTCAGGGTGGAGAGGCATAGTGAAATATCACCAATTGTCGCAATATACTACACTTGCAACAATATGCTAGTCCTTCTTGCGGAAAATGAGCCAGCGCGGGGACTTAAACCGAACGATACGCGCATAAAGCCACACATAACTGACGATAAACAAGAAACAGAAAGAAATAAGAATATTGGTGCGATCCCAGAATATCGTTGCCGGAATTACCGCCATCAGCGACAGCAGCCACAGATAGGGCGAGGTGAGCGAATTACGCCGCATCAGCGCGCGCGCTTCCTTGCCGCCGATTGCCCACACAACGATGCGGCGGAATATCAGGCTATGCAAATGAATACCGTCTGGCATCGCGGGAGATTTTCCACGAATAAACATCCGGCGATATACGGAGAAAATGGTTTCGAATGCGGGATAAATCAGCAACAGCACCGCGTACCAGGTCGATACGTCGGGATTGCGCATGACCAGCAGCAGCGCCAGTTCGCCCAGCATGAAGCCGATGAAATAGGCTCCGCCGTCGCCCAGGAAGATCAGGCCGACCGGATAATTCCAGATCAGGAAGCCGGCGGTCGCCCCCGCCACCATCAGCGCGGTAATCAGCACGAAGGTATCGCCGACCTGCAGCGCGACATAACCGAGCGATATCAGCATGCACACCACGACCATTCCGGCCAGGCCGTTAAAGCCGTCGATAATATTCACCGCATTCGCGATTCCGGCTACCGCCAGGACCGTAAATGGAAGGCTCAGCCATATCCAGTCGATCGGGTAGGAACCAAATGGGAGATCGATCCGGTCGACACGCGCATCGAGCAGTAAATACGCGCATAGTGCAGCCGCCAGCGTCAGCACCAGGCGGCGCATTGCGCTGACCCGCCCGGTGTAATCCTCGACAATACCGCCGACGAATGCAATCGAGGCGCACAGCATCAGGCCGAGAATCAGGGGCGCCATCGGCGGCACCCGCCAGACCGAAATCGCGGCGCTTACCGCGGTGGCCAGGAAAATAGAAAGTCCGCCGATCCGCGCCACTTCATGCGCATGGACTTTTTGAACGCTCTGGAAGTCCCGGTCCAGGGCTGGGCCATGCAGGGTCACCTGTTTGATCACCAAAAGTGTCAACAGGGCCGACGCGGTGAAACTAACTATAAAGGAAAACATCTAATTTTTATGAGAAGGCTCGCGCAACTGACCGGGCATTGTAACGGAACCGGTGCCTTAATACTCAGCCCATGCAAAGATCGAGGGCAGTTTTCCAGTGTGGCAGGGTGCAAAGCCGGGCAGTCAGCTTGTCGGCATTCATCAGTGAATTAGCGGGGCGGCGCGCGGGAACCGGATATTCGGCGCTCGAAATCGGCAAAACACGGCAACTCAGGCCGGCATTTTCAATAATCGCCTGGGTAAAACCGAACCAGGTGGTCTCTCCGCGGCCAGAGAGATGGTAAACGCCGCCGTTACGCTCCCACCAGCCATCCTGGCGCGCCTGCGCCAGCAGCACCGCGGTGGTGTCGGCGATGGTGCGCGACCAGGTCGGTGCACCGTGCTGGTCGGCCACCACGCGCAGCTCCTCGCGCTCCTTCGCCAGCCGCAGCATCGTGAGCAGGAAGTTCTTGCCGCGCATGCCGTACACCCAGCTGGTGCGCAGGATCAGGTGGTCGATGCCGGCGGCGGCGATCAGCTGTTCGCCTTCGAGCTTGGTCTGTCCATACACGTTGACCGGGTTGGTGGGGTCGGTCTCGAGGTAGGCGCCCTGCTTGGTCCCGTCGAACACGTAGTCGGTCGAGAAGTGCACCATCGCGGCGCCCAGGCGCCTGCCCTCCTCCGCCATCACGCCCGGCGCCAGCGCGTTGATGCGGCGCGCCAGTTCAGGCTCGGACTCGGCCTTGTCCACTGCGGTGTACGCGGCCGGGTTGACGATCAGGCCAGGCTTCACGGTCCGCACCACCTCGCGCACCTGGTCCAGGTCGGACAGGTCCATGCGCGCGCGGTCCACCGCCACCACCTCGCCCAGCGCCTGCAGGCTGCGTTCCAGCTCGTAGCCCACCTGGCCGCTGCAACCGGTGAGGAGGATTTTCATGCGAAGGTTTCCGCGTCGGCCAGGCGCCTGGCCTGCGCATCCTTGGCCGACAGCTGCGGCTCGCCCTGGAACGGCCATTCGATGCCGACGTCCGGATCGTTCCACATCAGCGCGCGCTCGTGCTCGGGCGCCCAGTAGTCGGTGGTCTTGTAGAGGAATTCGGCGCTCTCGGACAGCACCACGAAGCCGTGCGCGAAGCCGGGCGGGATCCACAGCTGGCGCTTGTTGTCGGCCGAGAGCTCGACGCCAACCCACTTGCCGAAGCTGGCCGAGCTGCGGCGCAGGTCCACGGCCACGTCGAACACGCTGCCCGCCACCACGCGCACCAGCTTGCCCTGCGGCTGTTTGATCTGGTAATGCAGGCCGCGCAGCACATTGCGCGCCGACTTCGAATGGTTGTCCTGCACGAAGGGCAGCGCCACCCCGGTCAGTTCGCGGAACTTGCGCTCGTTGAAGCTCTCGTAGAAGAAGCCGCGCTCGTCGCCGAACACCTTCGGCTCGATGACCAGCACATCGGAAATCGCAGTCGGGACGGCATTCATCAGAACACCTTGTCCTGGATCACGCGAAGCAGGTACTGGCCGTAGCCGTTCTTCCTGAGCGGCTCGGCCAGGCGCTCCACCGCGGCCGCGTCGATATAGCCCTTGCGGTACGCGATCTCTTCCGGCACCGCGATCTTCAGGCCCTGGCGCTTTTCCAGCGTGGCGATGAACTGCGAGGCGTCCAGCAGCGACTCGTGGGTGCCGGTGTCCAGCCACGCCATGCCGCGCCCCATCACCTCGACCTGCAGCGCGCCGCGCTCGAGGTAGGTGCGGTTCACGTCGGTGATTTCCAGTTCGCCGCGCGCGGACGGCTTGATCGCGGCGGCGATGTCGCACACCTGGCTGTCGTAGAAATACAGGCCGGTGACGGCGTAGTTCGACTTCGGCTGCTGCGGCTTTTCCTCGATCGAGACCGCGCGCATGCCGTCCTTGAACTCGACCACGCCGTAGCGCTCGGGATCGAGCACGTGGTAGGCAAACACGGTGGCCCCCTCGGTGCGCTCGTTGGCTTCCTTCAGCTGCGCGTCGAGGTTGTGGCCGTAGTAGATGTTATCGCCCAGGATCAGCGCCGACGGGCTGTTGCCGACGAATTCGCGGCCGATGATGAAAGCCTGCGCCAGGCCGTCCGGCGAGGGCTGCACCTCGTAGCTGATCTCGATGCCCCACTGGCTGCCGTCGCCCAGCAGTTCGCGGAAGCGCGGCGTGTCCTGCGGCGTCGAGATGATCAGGATTTCGCGGATCCCGGCCAGCATCAGCGTGGTCAGCGGGTAGTAGATCATCGGCTTGTCGTAGATCGGCAGCAGCTGCTTCGACACGCTCATCGTGATCGGGTACAGGCGCGTGCCGGATCCGCCCGCGAGGATGATGCCCTTCCGTGCGCTCATTCAGTTACTCCTGTTTGCGTAGTTTTGTTCGACCCAGTCCTTGTAGGCGCCGGACTGCACGTCGGCCACCCATGCCTGGTTCGCGAGGTACCAGCGGACGGTTTTTTGGATGCCGGTCTCGAAGGTCTCGGCCGGGCGCCACCCAAGTTCGCGCTCCAGCTTGCGCGCGTCGATCGCGTAGCGGCGGTCGTGGCCGGGACGGTCGGTCACGAAGGTGATCTGGTCGCGGTAGCTGCCGGCCGGCTTGGGCGCTTCCTGGTCGAGGATGTCGCACAGCGTGTGCACCACGTCCAGGTTGGCCTTTTCGTTCCAGCCGCCGACGTTGTAGGTCTCGCCCGGCGTGCCCGCCTCCAGCACGCGGCGGATCGCCGTGCAGTGGTCGCTCACGTACAGCCAGTCGCGCACCTGCTGGCCGTCGCCGTAGATCGGCAGCGGCTTGCCGGCCAGCGCATTGGAGATCACCAGCGGGATCAGCTTCTCGGGGAAGTGGTACGGCCCGTAGTTGTTGGAGCAGTTGGTGGTCAGGACCGGCAGGCCGTAGGTGTGGTGGTAGGCGCGCACCAGGTGGTCGGACGCCGCCTTCGAGGCCGAGTACGGGCTGTTGGGCGCGTAGGTGGTGGTTTCCGTGAATGGCGGATCGGCCGGGCCGAGCGTGCCATATACCTCGTCGGTGGACACGTGGAGGAAGCGGAACGACTGCTGGTCGACCGGCGCCATCTCGTTCCAGAAGGCGCGCGCCGCTTCCAGCAGGCCGAAAGTGCCGTTGATATTGGTCTTGATGAATTCGCCGGGGCCGAGGATCGAGCGGTCGACATGGCTTTCGGCGGCAAAGTTGAGGATCGCGCGCGGCTGGTGGCGGCGCAGCAGGTCGAGCACCAGGTCGGTGTCGCCGATGTCGCCGCGCACGAACACGTGGCGCGCGTCGCCCTGCAGCGAAGCCAGGTTTTTCAGGTTGCCCGCGTAAGTCAGCTTGTCGAGGTTGAGCACCGGCTCGTCCGATTGGGCCAGCCAGTCCAGCACGAAATTCGAGCCGATGAAGCCTGCTCCGCCAGTCACAAAAATCATTTAGCATCCCGCACGCGTTATGGGTAAGATCGTATTCTATTGGAAACTCTGGCGCTGCGGCTTTCGAATCGTGCGCGCCTGACACAACACAAAAACATGAAGACTTACGTGATCGGCGACCTGCAGGGATGCGCACACGAGGCGCAGTTGCTGCTGGACCGGATCGGCGAGGCAGCCGGCGGACCGGCGCGCGTGCTGTTCGTCGGCGACCTGGTGAACCGCGGACCGGAGTCGCTGGACGCCCTGCGCCGCATCAAGGCGCTGCAGGAGTCCGGCCAGGCCGAGGCCCTGCTCGGCAACCATGACCTGCACCTGCTGGCGGTCGCCGTGGGCGCGCAGGCGCGCTCGCCGTCCGACACGCTGGACGAGATCCTGGAGGCGCCGGACCGCGACGAGCTGATGGCCTGGCTGCGGGCGCGCCCGATGGCGATGCGCAGCGGCGGCTGCCTGCTGGTGCACGCCGGGGTGCTGCCCCAGTGGAGCGCCGAGCGGACCATGGAGTTGGCCGGCGAGGTCGAAGCGGTGCTGCGCGGCGAACAGTGCGACGCCTTCCTGCGCGAGATGTATGGCAACCAGCCGGACCGCTGGGACGAGTCGCTGACGGGATTCGCGCGGCTGCGCTGCATCGTCAATGCGCTGACCCGCATGCGGCTGTGCGCACCAGACGGCACGATGGACTTCAAGGTCAAGGAAAGCGCGGGCGCGCCGGCGGGATCAAGCCTGGTGCCGTGGTTCGACCTGCCTGGCCGGGCGAGCGAAGACACGACGGTCGTGTTCGGGCACTGGTCGGCGCTCGGGCTGGTGCTGCGGCCGCACCTTGTTGGGCTCGACAGCGGCTGCGTGTGGGGCGGGAAGCTGAGCGCCGTGTGCCTTGACGACCGCACCGTGATCCAGGTCGCCTGCCCCGAATACCGCCAGCACGCCGGCAAGGTTTAGGGGACTGTCCCCGCAGGGGACCGTCCCCTGATTTTTAGCCGATGTTATCGGTACTGCTGGCCAAAGAGCGGGGGACAGTCCCCAAGGCGCGCGCCACCGCGTCGTGGGCGGCCTGCGCCAGCTCGCGCCGGTGCGCCCCCGTGGCGTCGATCGGCTCCAGCGCAGCCAGCTGCGCTTCCATCCCGTCCGCGCGCAGGATCGCCATCACGCTCTGCGCAAAGGTGGTGTCGCCGGTGAAGTCCGCCGCCGGATGCCAGGCGCCGGCGCGATCGACATAGCGCAGCGCGTACGGCTGCACCATCACCTTCGCATCGACCGCCGCCTCGAACAGGTTGGCGTGGAAGGGCAGCACCTGCCCCTGCGCAGCGGTGGTTCCCTCCGGGAAGAACGCCACCCGCTCGCCGGTATGCAGGCTGGCCACCAGTCCCTTGAAGATGTGGCGCAGGTCGCGCCGGTTGCCGCGCGCGATGAATACGGTGCCCGCCATCGCCACCAGCCAGCCCAGCACCGGCCACTGGCGGATCTCCGACTTGGCCACGAAGCGCGAGGGATGGACCGAGTTGATCACGAAGATGTCGAGCCAGCTGACGTGGTTGGCCACCACCAGCGCATGCCCCAGCACCGGCGCGCCCGGCAGCTCGCGCAGCGTCACGCCGCAGATACCGAGCAGGCGGCGCGACCAGCCGCGCGTGAGCCGCATGCGCAGTGCCGGCGAAGCCCAGGGAAACATGAAGGCGCACTTGGCCAGGCCTTCGGCCAGGTGCAGGAGGATGCGCGCGAAGCGCCAGGCGAGGCGGATATTCAAATGAGTCACTTCGGCGGGTCGCCGGCGCAGGGCAAGGCCAGGCGCCGGCGAGCGGTCCATCAGGTCCGCTGGTAGGCGACGTGGCCGCCAACGATGGTGGTGCGCACCTGGCCGGTGAGCTCGTAGCCGGCGAACGGCGTGTGCCGGCCCTGGCTGGCGAGCTTCGCGCCTTCCACCTTCCAGCGCACCGCCGGGTCGAACAGCACCACGTCGGCGGCGGCGCCCGGCGACAGCGTTCCCGCATCGAGTTTCGCGATGCGCGCCGCGTCGACGGTGATGCGCGACAGCGCGGTCGACAGGGCGGAAGCCTCGCCGCGGCCATGCTCGTCGGCCCAGCGCAGCGCCAGCGACAGCAGCAGTTCGAGGCCGGTCGCGCCGGGCGAAGCCTCGGCGAACGGCAGCAGCTTTTCGTCGTCGTCGACCGGGGTGTGGTCGGAGCAGATCGCATCGACCGTGCCGTCCATCACGCCGGCGCGGATGGCGTCGCGGTCGCGCTGGCTGCGCAGCGGCGGCGTCAGGCGCGCGCTGGAATCGAAGAAGCCGATGTCGGCGTCGGTCAGGTGCAGGTGGTGCGCGCCGACGTCGCAGGTGACCGGCAGCCCTTCCTTCTTGGCTGCCTTCACCAGCGCCAGCCCGGCCGCCGAGGAAATGCGGCACAGGTGCACGCGCGCGCCGCTGGCGCGCATCAGCTCGAAGATTGTGTGCAGCGCGATCGTCTCGGCCATCACCGGCACGCCGGACAGGCCCAGGCGCGAGGCCAGCGGTCCGCTGTGCGCGACGCCGCCCTTGCCGATGTAGGAATCCTGCGGACGCAGCCAGACGGTGTAGCCGAAGGTGTTCGCATACTGCATCGCGCGCAGCAGCACGTTGGTGTCGCGCACCGGCTCCTCCGCCTGCCCGAAGCCGACGCAGCCCGCTTCGGTCAGCTCGGCCATCTCGGTCAGAGCCTCGCCTTTCAGGCCCATGGTCAGCGCTCCCAGCGGATGCAGTTTGGCGCCGCGGCGCGCGTCCAGCAGGTCGCGTGCGCGATGCTTGAGCATTTCGACCAGGCCAGGCTCGTCCAGCACCGGATCGGTGTCCGGCGGGCACACCAGGCTGGTCACACCGCCGTGCAGCGCGGCCTGCATTTCCGATTCCAGCGTGGCCTTGTATTCGTAGCCCGGCTCGCGCAGGCGCGCGGACAGGTCCACCAGGCCCGGCGCGACCACCATGCCTTCGGCGTCGATCACCTGGTCGGGCACGAAGCCCGCTGGCGCCGCGCCGACTGCGGCGATCCTGCCGTCACCGATGAAGACCCCTTGCAAGGCATCGATGTTGTTGGCCGGGTCGATCACGCGGCCGTTCTTGATTTGAATTTTCATGCCTGGGTTCCCGCCACAATACTCATCACCGCCATGCGCACCGCAATGCCGAAGGTCACCTGCGGCAGGATCACCGACTGCGCACCGTCCGCCACCGCCGAATCGATCTCGACCCCGCGGTTCATCGGGCCCGGGTGCATCACGATCGCGTCCGGCGCGGCCAGCGCCAGGCGCTCCGGGGTCAGGCCGTAGCTCTTGAAGTACTCCTGCGCCGACGGCAGCAACGCGCCGCTCATGCGCTCGTGCTGGAGGCGCAGCATGATGATCACGTCCACGCCCTTCAGCCCTTCGTTCATGTCGGTGAACACGCGCACGCCCATCTGCTCCAGGCCGCCCGGCAGCAGGGTGTGCGGGCCGATCGCACGCACTTCCGGCACGCCCAGCGTGGTCAGCGCGTGGATGTCCGAGCGCGCCACGCGGCTGTGCAGGATGTCGCCGACGATCGCCACACGCAGGTTGGTGAAGTCCTTCTTGTAGTGTCGGATGGTGTACATGTCGAGCAGGCCCTGGGTCGGGTGCGCGTGGCGTCCGTCGCCCGCGTTCACCACGTGTACGTGGTTCTGCTTCGTGTCGTTCAGGTGCTTGGCGATCAGGTAGGGCGCGCCGGACTGCGCGTGGCGTACCACGAACATGTCGGCGTGCATCGCCGCCAGGTTGTCGATCGTGTCGAGCAGCGATTCGCCCTTGGTGGTGGACGAGGCCTGGATGTTCAGGTTGATCACGTCCGCCGACAGGCGCTTCGAGGCGATCTCGAAGGTGGTGCGGGTGCGGGTCGAGTTCTCGAAGAACAGGTTGAACACGCTCTTGCCGCGCATGAGCGGCACCTTCTTCACTTCGCGGTCGGAGATGCCGACGAAGGACGAGGCGGTGTCGAGGATATGGTTGATGATCGACTTCGGCAGGCCCTCGATGCTGAGGAGGTGCTGCAGTTCGCCGTTCTTGTTCAGCTGCGGATTAAACATTGTCCTCTTCCACGGTGAGGGTCAGTTGCGAATCGGGTCCCTTGGCCAGCGCCAGCGACTGTCCCGGCGCGAGGTCGACCTTCACGCCGGTGAAGTCGGCCGCCACCGGCAGCTCGCGCCCGCCGCGGTCGGCCAGCGCCGCCAGCATGATGCGCGCCGGGCGGCCATAGTCGAACAGCACGTTGATCGCGGCGCGGGTGGTGCGGCCGGTGTACAGCACGTCGTCCACCAGCACGATGGTGGCGCGGTCCACGTCGAACGGGATGTGGGTAGGCTTCACGTCCGGGTGCAGGCCCTTCTTGGCATAGTCGTCACGGTAGAACGAGACGTCGATGAAGCCGAGGCGGCCCGTCAGTCCCAGGTCGGTCGCGAGGCGTTCGGCGACCCAGGCTCCGCCGGAAAAGATGCCGACGATGGCCGGGTCCTGCACGCCGGCCAGGCCGGCCCGCATCTGTGCCAGCAGTTCCCGGTAAGCGTGGTCGGCATCCGCGCTCGGGTTGTCAGTGATGGGCATGTTCGTCAAAGTATTGTTGCAAAATGATGGCGGCGGCCTTGGCGTCGATGACTTCGCCGCGTTTGGCGTCGATCACGGCCGACGAATAGCGTTCGTCGACCAGGATCACGGGGAGGTTGAAGCGGCCGCTGAGCTGGTTGGCGAAGCGCCGGCAGCGCAGCGTCATCTCGTGCTCGGCGCCGTCCGGGTGGCGCGGCTCGCCTACCACCAGCCGCGCCGGGCTCCAGTGGGCGATGATCTCGCCGATTTCCTTGAAACGGGTGGCGTTGTCGGCGGCATGGATCACGGACAGCGGCTGCGCCTGCCCGGTGATGGTATTTCCCATTGCAATGCCGATGCGCCTGGTGCCGAAGTCGAAGCCAAGAACGAGTTCAGCCATTACGCATGACCGGCCTCTGGGGCAAGCATCAGGGGATCAATGCCAAGCAGCTTGATGGCGGCGGTGTAGCGCTGCTCGGCCGGCAGGTCGAACAGCACGTGGGCGTCGGCGCCGACGGTCAGCCAGCCGTTGCGGCTGATTTCTTCTTCCAGCTGGCCCGGGCTCCAGCCCGCGTAGCCGATCGACACCAGCAGGCGCTTGGGGCCAACGCCCTTGGCGACCGCTTCGAGCACGTCGATCGAGGTAGTGAACGCGACTTCGTCGGTGACATTGAGCGAGGAGGAATAGCGCCGGCCCGGCGTGTGCAGCACGAAGCCGCGGTCGTCCTGCACCGGGCCGCCAAACATGATCGGCTCGTTTTCGACGGAGGGGCGCATGTCGTCGGCCAGCTTGAGGTCGATCCGTTCGAACAGGATCTCCATGGTCATGTCAGTCGGCTTGTTGATCACCACGCCGAGCACGCCTTTTTCGTTGTGCTCGCAAATGTAAACTACGGTCCCGCCGAAAATCGGGTCTTCGACCGCCGGCATGGCGATCAGGAAATGGTTAGCCAGGTTCAGCGTGGGCGCAGCGGCACCGACGCCCTTGTCGAGGTGATCGGTTTCCTCCTGCGTGAGACCGTGCAGGGGGAGAGATTTGCCGACTTTACTCTTCTTCATACCGGTACTTTCTCTGGGCGTGCTCTCTGGTCTCTGCGGCGCGGTGGATTGTCAACTTTGCGATAGTTTACACCGTTTTGTTGGTTGGCCTGTCCACTGCCCCGTACCGCGCGCGGATGAGGGCATCGTACAATGGCCAGCCTGCCTAAATATTGACGAGAAGCACTAATGGAGTTTTCCGCCGCCCTGGTGTGGTTCCGCCGTGACCTGCGTCCATTCGACCATGCCGCTTTACATCACGCTTTGGCGACATCCAGGGTGGTTTACTGTGGTTTTATTTTTGATAACGCTATTTTAGCACCACTGCCGAGCACGGATCGCCGGGTGGAGTTCATCCACGCCAGCCTGGCCGGGCTGGACCGTGAACTGGGCGAGATGGGCGGCTGCCTGCTGGTGCGCCAGGGGGACGCGGCCGAAGCTCTGCCCCGCCTGGCCGCCGAGCTCGGGGTCGACGCCGTATTCGCCAACGAAGACTACGACCCGTCCGCCATCGCGCGCGACCATGCGGTGGCCGATGCCCTGCACGCCGCCGGCCGCCGCTTTTTCACCTACAAGGACCAGGTCGTGTTTGCGCGCGACGAAGTGCTGTCGCAGGCCGGCAAGCCGTTTTCCGTGTTCACCCCCTATAAAAAGGCGTGGCTGAAGCGGCTCGATGCCGAACCGTGGGCGCTGGACGCCTTCGACACCAGTGCCCGCGCCGTCAACCTTGCCCCGCGCCCGGCGGGCCACAGCCTGCCCTCGCTCGCGGATATCGGGTTCCGTCCGGCCGGACTGGCCGAGGCCGGTGTGGTTCCCGGCACCGAAGGCGCGGCGCAGGCTTTCGATTCCTTCCTCGACCGGATCGGCGACTATGGCAGCGCGCGCGACTTCCCGGCGCTGGACGGTACCTCCGGCCTCTCGGTTCACTTGCGTTTCGGCACCACCTCGGTGCGGCACCTGGTGCGCAGTGCGCGCGAACTGATCGCGCGCGGCGAAGGAACCGAGGGCGCGCGCACCTGGCTGGGCGAGCTGATCTGGCGCGAGTTCTACCAGGCGATCCTGTTCCACAACCCGCAAGTAGTCGACCACGCATTCAAGCCCGCGTACGACGCAATCCGGTGGGAAACCGGGGAACACGCGGACGCCATGTTCGAGGCCTGGTGCGACGGCCGCACCGGCTACCCGCTGGTGGACGCGGCGATGCTGCAATTGAACAGCACCGGATTCATGCATAACCGCCTGCGCATGGTCACCGCCAGTTTCCTGACCAAGGACCTGGGCATCGACTGGCGTCGTGGCGAGCGCTACTTCGCACTGCACCTGCTCGATTACGAACTGGCGTCAAATAATGGCGGCTGGCAGTGGGCGGCGTCGACCGGATGCGATGCCCAGCCGTGGTTCCGCATCTTCAACCCGGTCACCCAGTCGGAACGCTTCGATCCGCGCGGCGAATTCATCCTGCGCTACCTGCCCCAGCTGGGGAGGCTTGATCTGAAGCAAATCCACGCGCCATGGACCGCGCAGCCGCCGCCGGCGGATTATCCCGGACGGGTGGTCGTCCATGGGCAAGCCCGGATAAAAACGCTGGAGAGGTACGGCGCGGTCAAATCACCGGGCGCGTCGGCAGCTGATTGAGGGGACTGTTCCTTCGGGACTGTCCCCGGCCTTTGATGTGAGCTAGAGTTGTGCGAAAAAAAGGCAGGGGACAGTCCCGGAGGGACAGTCCCCTCCCTTACGCTTTTTTGCGCAGCAGGTCGCCGATCGCTTCGACCAGCACCGCTTCCTGGAACGGCTTGCCGAAATAGGCATCGACGCCCAGTTCGAACGCGTAGTTGCGGTGCTTGTCCGCGGTGCGCGAGGTGATCATGATGATCGGGATCCCGCGCGTGGATTCCGCGCCGCGAATGTTGCGGGTCAGGTCGAAACCGTCCATGCGCGGCATTTCGATGTCGACCAGCATCAGGTCCGGACGCGTCTCCTGCACCTGCGACAGCGCGTCGACGCCATCTTTTGCCAGCAGCACCGTGTAGCCTTCGCGCTCCAGCAGGCGCTGCGTCACGCGGCGCACGGTCAGCGAATCGTCCACCACCATCACGGTCGCGTGGCGCGGCACTTCCGGCACCGCCAGCGCGCCGGCCGGCACGCTGCGCTGCAGCTCCGGATGCTGGCCAAGGTGATGCGCCAGCGATACCGGATTGAGGATCAGTACGATCTCGCCGGTACCCAGCACGGTCGCGCCGGCGATGCCGGCCACGCGCGCCAGTTGCGGCCCGATGTTCTTGATGACGACCTCGCGGTTGCCCTGTACTTCATCGACCTGCAGCGCGATGCGTTCGGCGCCGCTGTGCAGCACCAGCACCGCGGTCGAGCGCTGCGGCGGCGGCAGCGGCGCATCCTCGCCCAGCAGCGCAGGCAGGTAATGCAGCGGCACCCTGGCGCCCTTGAAATCGATGGCGCCCATGGACTGCGCTTCGGCCAGCGCCGCGGCCTTGACGTACAGGACCTGCTCGACCAGGATCGCCGGCAGCGCATAGGTGCGGTCCGCCCCGGTCACCGGCACCACCTGGGTGACCGCCAGCGTCAGCGGCAGGTGAATCGTGAAGCGTGCGCCCTTGCCGCTGGTGGTCTCGATCGAGACACGTCCGCCCAGCGCTTCGGCTTCCGCGCGCACCACGTCCATGCCGACGCCGCGGCCGGCCAGTTCGGTCAGCGCATCGGCAGTGGTGAAGCCCGGCTCGAAAATCAGGTCGGCCGCCTGCGCGTCGCTCAGCTCCTGCCCTTCCGCGATCAGGCCGTTACGGCGCGCGCGCTCGCGGATGCGCTGCAGGTCCAGACCCGCGCCATCGTCGCTGAACTGCAGCACCACTTCGTTACCCTGCTGGCTGACCTGCACCAGCAGTTCGCCGGTTTCCGGCTTGCCCGCCGCGACGCGAACGTCGCGCGGCTCGACGCCGTGCACGATCGCGTTGCGCAGCAGGTGTTCGAACGGCGCCGCCATCTGTTCCAGCACGCTGCGGTCGATCTCAACCGTGCCGCCGCGGATGTCCAGGTTGACCCGCTTGTCCAGTTCCTTGGCCGCGCCGCGCGCGACCCGGTACAGGCGCTCGGACAGGCTGGCGAACGGCACCATGCGGACCCGCATCAGGTCCTGCTGCAGGTCGCGCGTCAGGCGCGACTGCACCGCCAGGTCGGCGGTGGCGCCGTCCACCGAGCGCGTCAGCGATTCGTGGAAGGACGAGACGTCGTTGACGCTCTCGGCCATCATGCGCGTCAGTTCCTGCAGGCGCGTGAAGCGGTCGAATTCAAGCGGATCGAAACCGCGCTCGCCGGCGATCGACATGCGCGAGGCGATCTGCGACTCCGCCTGCATCTCCACTTCGCGCAGCTGCGCCGACAGGCGCGCCAGGTTTTCGGAAAGGTCCTGCAGCGAGGCCTTGGCCGTGCCGATCTGGGTTTCCAGCTTCGAGCGCGCGATCGACACTTCACCGGCCTGGTTGACCAGGCGGTCGAGGATGTCGGCGCGCACCCGCACCAGCGGGGTACGCGCATGGACCACCTGCGCCTCGGCCTGGACCTGGACCGGTGCGGATTCGACCGCCCCGCCGGCCGCCTGCGGCGCGGAAGGAGCCGGCGCCTGCGGCGCTTCGCCCTGCTGCAGCTGCTCGAACATCAGCAGCGCCTGGTCGTAGTTGGCCATCAGTTCGTCGAACGCGGCCGGCGTGGTGGTGCCGGCGTGGACCATGTTCTCGATCTGCGTTTCGATATCGTGCGTGTGCTGGCCGAGGCGCATCGCGCCGGCCATGCGCGCGCTGCCCTTGACCGTGTGCAGGTAGCGCAGCAGCGCCTTGGCCGGCGCGCCGTCGGAAGGGTCGGCCTGCCAGCTGCGCAGCGCGTTGCCGATTTCCGGCAGCATGTCGGTCGCCTCTTCGACGAACACCGGCAACAGGTCGGGGTCGAGGTCGTCGACGATCGAACCGGTCATCGGCATCGCCAGCGGCGCGGCGTCGGCCGCTTCGCCCGGCGGCTCCAGGTCCAGCCCGATCGAAGGCGGGAGCTCCTGCTCCATCAGTTCTTCGGCGTCGGAGGCCGGCGATGCGCCCAGCGCGAATTCCTCGACGCGCTGCTCGTCAGCCGGCTGCGGCACGGCCTCCAGCGAGAACGCCTCGGCTTCCTCGTGCGCGGCCGGCAACGGGAATTCGAGCGTGTCTTCGACCAGGTCTTCGGAATCGGTCGCCGGCGACGAGGCCAGCGCGAATGCATCCGCGTGGCGGCTGTCTTCCGCCACCGGCGCAATCTCCAGCGTGAATTCGTCCGCGTCTTCGCGCGGGGATGGCAGCGACAGGTCCTCGTCGCCTGCAGCGGGAACCTCCAGCGGCAGTTCGCCAGCCATGGGCGCGGCGAGGGCGTCGTCCACCTGGTCCAGCTCGGGCATGTCGAACTGGTCGGCGAATTCGGCGTCGAAGGCCTCGGCCATCAGCACTTCGGCATCCCCCGGCGCGGCCACCGGCTGCACCAGCCCGGCGTAGGCGTCGAGTTCTTCCGCTTCCACCGCGGCCTGCTCTTCGCCACCCTGGCGCGACAGCTGCTCGCGCAGCGCCTGCAGGTCCGCGACCAGGTCGGGGCGCGGCTCCGCCAGTTCGCCGGCGGCGAAGCCGTCCAGCATCTGGCGCACGGTGGCCAGCGCGCTGTCCAGCAGCTCGCGCTGCTGTTCCTGCAGCACCGGCGGCGCCGGCGGCACCATCACCTGCAGCGCCATCTCGAGCGCATAAGCGACTTCGCGCAGGGCCGCGAAGCCCACCGTGGCCGAGGTGCCGGTCAGCGTGTGCGACGCCTTCAGCGCTTCCGGCGACACTGCGCGCGACGGATCGTCGCGCCAGGCGGCAAAGTCGCGGTCCAGCACCTGCATCAACTCGTCGGTTTCGGCCAGGTAGATATTAAACAGTGGTACTGCGATCTCGAGCGAACCGACCCGGCGCATCGCTTCGTCGCGCGGGGCGGCCTGCGGCGCGGCGGCCACCGGGAATTCGATCACTTCGGCGGACGGCGCCTCGCCGGCCAGTTGCGCGGAGTCGTCTTCCTCTTCGGCCGGCGGCGGGGCCAGCTCGATCACTTCCGCGAGCGGCGCTGGCGCTTCCGCTTCCTGCTCCGGCGGCAGCGGTTCGCCCGCCTGCACCAGCGCGGCGTCGGCCACCAGCATGTCGGCCACGCGTGCCGAGGTGCCGGTGCTGGCCAGCTCGTCCACCCACAGTGTCATCTCGCGCTGGGCGCGGCCCAGCAGCGCCAGCAGGTCGGGACTGGCCGGGCGCGATTCGGACAGCCAGTGGTTCATGACCTTTTCGATCGCGTGGGCGGCGTCGCCCAGCTGGTTCAGGCCGACCATGCGGCCACTGCCCTTGAGGGTGTGGAAAGCGCGCCGCAGGCGGGTCAGCGTTTCCTGGCTCGATGGATCCGCATGCGCGGCCGGCAGGGTTTCGCCCACCGTCTCCAGCACTTCCTGCGCTTCCATGATGAAGATTTCCAGCAGCTCCGCTTCGACCTCGTCCTGCGCCACAATCGCCGGCGGCGCCGACAGCTGGACCGGCGCCGGCGCTGCCAGTTCGGTCACGGGTGCAGGTGCGGGTGCGGGCGCGGCAGGCGCCGCGGCTTCCGGCGCCGTCGCGGATGCCTTGCCGCGTCCGAACGGCACCGATGCGAACAGGCCCTTGACCTGGTCGAACTCGAAACGGTCGCGCGCCTGGTCAGGCTGGTGCGCCAGGGTGTCAATGAAGAAGCCCAGCGCGCCCACGTTCTGCGCGATGTTGACCAGCGATTCGGAGGCCTGCTCCGGATCGCGGCCGGCAGCCAGCGCACGCACCGCTTCCTTCACGTGCTGGGCGGCGCGCATCGCGTCTTCCTGGTCCAGGATCGCCAGCGCGCCCTGCAGCTGGTGCAGCACCGGGTCGATTTCGGCCAGCGCTTCGCGGCGCGACGGGTCGGCGTAGTAATCGTCCAGCACCTTCTCGGCCTGGCGCAGGCCGGTTTTCATTTCTTCGGCCAGCACGTGCACGGTCTGGTCCTGCTCGCCCTGGGCGCCGAGCGCGCCCTGCCATGCCGGGGCGGCCGGCGGCGTTTCGCCGGCGGCCAGCGCCAGCAGGCGTGCGCCCATCGCTTCGGCGTGGTCGGGGAATTCCGGCGGCAACTGGCGGACCTGGTCCAGCGCGTGGCCGATGAACAGCATGGCCGACGCCATCTCGAGGCCGAAATGTTCGCTGCGGCCGAGGTGGCGCGAATCGCTGGCGGCGCGCCGCAGCTCGCCGGCCAGCTGGGCCAGCGGCGCGATGCCGAGTGCGCCAATGGCCTGCTCGAGCGTTTCGAGCGCGGCGCCGAAGCGCTGCTCCTGCGGCTCGCTGGCCGCGGCATCGGTGCTCAGCGCCGACCATGCCGATTCGGCCTGCGCCAGCGCGTCGCGCGCGGCGGCCAGCGCCGCGGCGTCGAAGCGCCCGTAGCGCTTGCGTTCGTAGTCGGCCGGCACCAGGCCCTCGATGCCGAACAGCGCGCGCAGTTCGCGCGCGCGCGGGGTAGGGTCGGTCGCGCCGGCAATGAAGAACAGCGCATCGCGCAGCACCTGCGCCGGCAAGTCCGGCTCGCCCTGCACCAGGCGGCGCATCTGCAGGTTGACCTGGCCGAACAGCTGCTTGACATACACGCTGCCGTCCAGTTGGCCGCTGGCCACCAGGTCGGCGAAGGCTTCCATCGCGGCCCAGAAGGTGCGGGCCTGCGGCTCCTGCTGGGCAGCAGCGACCAGCGCCACCGCGTCGCGCAGTTCGGCCGCGTGCGCGGCGCGCGCCGCCGCATCGGGGGCGCGCAGGTAAGGCAGCAAAGCTTTTTCGAAGCGCGCGCGGTAGGCCGCGTAGTCGGGCGGCGCGCTCGGTTCCGCGGCCGGCAGCGCGGCCGCGGGCAGTTCGCCCGCAAACAGGTCGGACGGATGGATCCGCTCGGCACGCTGCAGTTCGAGCAGCGCGCGGTAATAAGGGAACAGGCGCACCGGCTGCGGCGCAGCGCCGGCCAGCAGTTCGTCCAGGTATTCGATCAGCGCGGCATAGGCCTCGCGCACGACATTGGACTGGTCCGACAGCAGCGGCGCGGTGCTGGCGCGGAACTGGTCGATTGCGTGTTCGGCCGATTCGGTCATGGCCGTGGCGCCGGCCACATCGACCATCTGCAGCGCGCCATGCGCCTGGTGCAGGTGGGTCTTTGCGTGCTGCAGCTGCGTGGCGCGCACGTCGGCGGCGGCGCCGACGGCATTGCCAAGGGCCTCCGCGGAGCGCCCCAGCGCATCGCGGATTTCGCCGATCACCCAGGACAGCGGGCCGGTATCGAACGGCGCCGCGTACGAGTAGTTAGTCATCTCGGATACTTTCAAGGTGTCAGGCACTCACTTTGAAGCGGGACACCGAATTCTTCAGCTCCTGTGCCAGCACGGACAGCTGGCGAATCGACTGGGCGGTCTGCTGCGTACCTTCCTGCGTATGCTGCGTCACTTCCAGGATGTGGCCGATGTTGCCGGCCACGCCGTTGGCGGAAGTCGCCTGCTGTTCGGTGGAGTGCGAAATACCTTCAATCAGTTCTGCCAGGTGGTTCGACACGTTCGAAATCTCGGTCAGCGCGGCGCCCGCGGCGTCGGACAGCTTGGCACCCTCGACCACACCCTGCGTCGATTTCTCCATAGCGGCCACCGCGTCGTGGGTGTCGGTCTGAATGGTACGCACCAGCGCGCCGATCTGCTTGGCCGCGTTGGCCGAGCGTTCCGCCAGTCGCTGCACCTCTTCCGCAACCACCGAGAAGCCGCGGCCCGCTTCACCCGCCGATGCCGCCTGGATCGCCGCGTTCAGCGCCAGCACGTTGGTCTGTTCGGTAATGTCGGAAATCAGCTCGGTGATCTCGCCAATCTCCTGCGAGGATTCGCCCAGCCGCTTGATTCGCTTCGAGGTCTCCTGGATCTGCTCGCGGATCTCGTGCATGCCGACGATCGCGTTTTCCACCGCGGTCGAACCCTGGGTCGCCGCTTCCACCGACTTGCGTGCAACGTGTGCCGATTCGCTGGCGGAGCGCGATACGTCGGTAATGTCGGTTGCCAGTTTTCGCACGGTCGCCGAAGCGTCCTCGATCTCGCGCGACTGCTGGCGCGCCGCGTTCAGCAGCTCGGTCGAAATTTCCTGCGCGTGGGTCGATGCCGAGGTCACCTGCTCCGCGGTCTTGGTCACGCGGCCGACCAGGCCGCGCAGTTCTTCCACCGTGTAGTTAACCGAGTCGGCGATCGCGCCGGTGATGTTCTCGGACACGGTCGCGTGCACGGTCAGGTCGCCGTCCGCCACTTCCTGCAGTTCGTTCATCAGGCGCAGAATCGCGGCCTGGTTCTGGTCGTTGGTGGCTTTCGCTTCTTCTTCCTTGGCCTGCGACTGCAGGCGCATCGCTTCCGCTTCCTGGCGGCGCTGTTCCGCGCCGCGGGTACGGTTGCGCGAGTCCTGCAGCAGCACGCGGCTGACCGAGCCCGCCGTCAGCAGCGTGAACACTGCCGCCGCCACCATCAGCCAGAACCACGCATTCGGCGAATCCTGCTCGTCGCGGTAGGCGTCCTGCACCCCGGTCAGCAGCTTCTTGAGTTCTTCGTTTTCGTAGAAGATCGACTGTTCCGCCGCTTTCGCCGCCGAGAACTTGCCGAGGTTGCCCAGGATCGCGCCCACCGTCTGCTGGTAGCCGTCGAAGCGGTCGTTCAGTTCCTGCAGCTTGGCCAGTACGGCCGGATCGCTGACTTTCGCGATGCCCAGCTCCGCGCTGCCGGTGTTGAAGGCCTTGATGGTGGCGCCGAAGGCGGTTGCGTCTTTGCCCAGCTGGAATGCGGTTTCGGAGCGGATTGCGCCGGCGGTCAGGAAGTCGCTGGCGCTGCGCGACATGCGCTGGCTCAGCATCATCATGCGGCCGAGCGCCGCCATCTCGCGCGCCGAGCCGCCGCGCGTGGCGCGCAGCTCCAACAGTTCTTCGGACAGCGACAGCAGCAGCGGCGACATGGTGTCGAGCTGCTTGACCGATTTTTCCAGTCCCAGCAGTTCGTTCTGCATCTTCAGGATGGTCGACGCCGAGTTATCGGTGTTTTGCCATTTGCGGCGCACTTCGGCCATCGAGCGCTCCATGCGAGCACCCGGCGCCGGCAGCGAGCGGCCGCCGAATTCGCCGCCCTTGGACAGCAGCAGCAGGTCGGCGTTCATGCGCTTGCGGCTGTCGTCCAGCTGCGCGAACGCTTCGGGGTTGCCTCGCACCGCGTTTGGCGCGGCCTTGCCGATACGCTGGGAGTGCATCAGCGAGTCCGACGCCACCTGCACCAGCGCCGAGGAGTCGGCGGTGGAGGAAGCGTTGCGCCACAGCGCGGCGACGGTCAGCAGGATGCCGGCCGCCAGCACCATCAGCAGGATGCGCAGCTGGCGCGACAGCGACAGGTGGCCGATGAACGGCAGCGGGGTTTCGATCTCGCTGTCGTCGTCCTGGCCGCGCCTGCGGCCCATGAGGCTGCCGAGCCGCAGCGGGGCGTTCGGATCGTCCTGTACTTCGGGCACCGCCGCCGACGGCGGCATTGGGTTGCCGAATTCCGTATCCGGCGGCAGCGGCGTCCCGAATTCCGTATCCTGCGCTGGCGTGACGCGCAGCTGGTCGCGTTTCGACTTCGGGAACAGCCCCGAGGTGAATTTATCGGCAAATCCCATACAGTTCCCCTGTTCCAAGACGAATGCCGCGATGTTGCTCGCGGTGATTTTTATAAAAAACTTATTTACATCCCGATGTGAAGGAAACGCGTTTCCTTCACCAGCTTTGCCAGGTCGAGCGGCGTCCACTCATTGCCTTCGCCATCGCGCAGCATGCCGTCTTCTTCGTGCATCGCGCCGGCGTCGCGCAATCCATACACGCGCGATACCAGCAGCGCGCAATTAAGTCCCAGTCCCGGCGCCAGCGTCACGATCCTGCTGTGCGGCCCGGCCACCGTCTCGCCCACCCCGAGGTAGCGCGCGATGTCGATCACGCCGATCAGGTTGCCGCGGATGTTGGCCAGCCCGAGGTACCAGGGCTGCGTCAGCGGCACGCGCGTGAGCGGCGCCGCGGTTACGATCTCGCCGGCCTGCGCCAGGTCGAGCAGCAGGCGCTGGCCGGGGGCCGTGCCGCTGGCGCCGCCGGCCTGCACGCCGAGCAGGCTGGCGCGCTGTCCGCGCGAGGTGCGCGCGGCCTGCACCCGTTCCAGCAACTGGGTCTGGTACTCACGCAGCCGCGTGCGGCGCGCGGAAAGATCGGGCAGGTCGTTCATGGATTAGCCGAGGGCCGCGATTTTTTCAAGCAGTTCGGCCGGATTGACCGGCTTGACGAGGTAGTCGCGCGCGCCCTGGCGCATGCCCCAGACGCGGTCGGTTTCCTGGTTCTTGCTGCTGCAGATGATCACCGGGATGTCCTGCATGTCTGGGTCTTTCGCGATCGAACGCGTGACCTGGAAACCGTTCGAGCCCGGCATCACGACGTCCATCAGGATCAGTTCCGGCTTGTCGGCGCGGATCTTGGACATCGCTTCCTCGCCGTTTTCCGCGGTCGAGACGGAGAAGCCGTGCTTGACCAGGATGTCGGTGAGGTAGTAGCGCTCGGTCGGCGAGTCGTCAACGATGAGGATGCGGTGGATGGGCACTGGGTTTCTCCTGCGGTTTCTGGTTATTCGGTCGTGACATAGGCCGTATGCTCGCGCACGGCGGCAAGCAGGCTGTCTTTGGAAAATGGCTTGGTGAGATACGCGGACGAGCCGACCATCGCGCCGCGCGCGCGGTCGAACAGGCCGTCCTTGGAAGACAGCATCAGCACCGGGGTGGAATGGAAGCGCGCGCTCTTCTTGATCAGCGCGCAGGTCTGGTAGCCGTCGAGGCGCGGCATCAGGATGTCGCACAGCACCAGCGCCGGATGATGGTCGTTGATCTTGGCGAGTGCGTCGAAGCCGTCTTCGGCCAGCACTACCTGATAGCCTGCCTGCGTCAGGAAGATCTCGGCCGAACGGCGGATCGTGCTGCTGTCGTCGATCACCATGATCTTTAAGCCTGTCGGCGATGTCGTCATTTCTTATGCCACCCTGGTTTCGCTTACGTGTCATATGCACGATAGCATAGCGAAACGGGCTTGTGCCAAATATGTTGCGTCAGATCAACTCAGACCCGGGGCAGCTGTGTATTGACTGATAATGATGACATGCCGACAAGTGATTGAAACTGCTAGTCGGTCAGATTTCGGTCAGTTCGAAATCGTCCTTGCGGGCCCCGCATTCCGGGCAGGTCCAGTTCATCGGGACGTCTTCCCAGCGGGTGCCGGGAGGGATGCCGTCTTCCGGCGCGCCGGCGGCCTCGTCGTAGACCCAACCGCAGATCAGGCACATCCAGGTTTGAAACGGCCGTTCGGCCCCCGCGTTCGATTCCATGCTGCTCACGTTGCTGATCCTTCAATCTAGTAAAATGTGGAATCAGGTATCTTAAAGCATCCACACGGCGCCCGTGCAAAAGAGAATCCCCCCACTCATCCTCACCTTCAACATGTTCGATCCGGTCGGCGCGACGGGGACGCAGGCGGACCTCGCCGTGTTTTCCGGTTACGGTTGCCACGGCCTGTGCGTGCCGACCGCGATGCTGGTCGCCGATACCGCGCGCATCGAGGAAGTGCACCCGATGGAATGCGACTGGCTGGTCGACCAGGCCCGCGTGCTGCTGGAGGACATGCCGGTGGCCGCCTTCAAGGTCGGCGCGCTGGCCAGCATCGCCCAGGTCTCCTCGATCGCCGAGGTGCTGGCCGACTATCCGCACATCCCGCTGATCCTCGACCCCTTCATGTCGGCGCTGCCCGAAGGCGGAGTGCCGGGCGAGGACATGCTCGAAGCGGTGCGCCAGGTGCTGATCCCACAGGCGACGGTGCTGGTGCTGTCGCACACCGAGCTGGAACGGGTCGCCGAAAGCTGGCGCGATCCGCACCCGCACGAAGACATGATGGCCGCCGACGCGGCCGAACTGACCGCCACCGGCTGCGAATTCGTGCTGGTCAACTGCACCGCCCCGCACGGCCATGGCGACAAGAAATCGCTATCCAACACGCTGTTCGACCTCGAGGGCGAAATCGAAACGCTCACCTGGCCGCGCCTGCAGGGGCCGTTCACCGGCGCCGGCAACACGCTGTCGGCCGCTATCGCCGCCATGATGGCGCTCGGCCACGAAGCGCCGGACGCCTCGGCGCATGCACAGGAATACACCGCCGGCGCGCTCGCCCACGCGCAGCGCTTCGGCATGGGCAAGCTGGTGCCCAACCGGCTTTTCAGGACATTTATACAGGAATAGAAATGACAGAATCCAGGAACGACAGCTTGTTCGCGCGCGCGCAGAAGACCACGCCCGGCGGCGTCAATTCGCCGGTGCGCGCCTTCCGCTCGGTGGGCGGCACGCCGCGCTTCATCACCCGCGCTGAAGGCCCCTACTTCTGGGACGCGGACGGCAAGCGCTATATCGACTACATCGGCTCGTGGGGCCCGGCGATCGTCGGCCACGCGCACCCCGAAGTGGTGAAGGCGGTGCAGGACGCGGCCACCCGCGGCCTGTCCTTCGGCGCGCCGACCGAAGGCGAGATCGAGATGGCCGAAGAAATCTGCCGCCTGGTGCCATCGATCGAACAGGTGCGCCTGGTTTCGTCCGGCACCGAAGCGACCATGAGCGCGCTGCGCCTGGCGCGCGGCTTCACCGGCCGCGACAAGATCATCAAGTTCGAAGGCTGCTACCACGGCCACGCCGACTCGCTGCTGGTCAAGGCCGGCAGCGGCCTGCTCACCTTCGGCAACCCGACTTCGGCCGGCGTGCCGGAAGCCTTCGTCAACAACACGATGGTCCTCAACTTCAACGACACCGCGCAGCTGGAGGAAACCTTCCGCAGCATGGGCGAGGACATCGCCTGCGTGATCGTCGAGCCGGTGGCCGGCAATATGAACCTGATCCGCGCCAAGCCGGAATTCCTCAAGGCGATGCGCGACCTGTGCACGAAGCACGGCGCGCTGCTGATCTTCGACGAAGTGATGTGCGGCTTCCGCGTCGGCCTGCACGGCGCGCAGGGCATGTACGGCATCAAGCCCGACCTGACCGCGCTGGGCAAAGTGATCGGCGGCGGCATGCCGGTGGCGGCCTTCGGCGGGCGCGCCGACATCATGCACCAGATGGCGCCGCTCGGCCCGGTGTACCAGGCCGGCACCCTGTCGGGCAACCCGGTGGCGGTGGCGGCGGGCATGACCACGCTGCGCCTGGTGCAGCAGGAAGGCTTCTACGAGAAGCTGACCGCGCAGACCCTGAAGCTGGTCGAGGGACTGGCGGCGGCGGCAAAGGATGCCGGCGTATCGTTCTGCACCGACGCGGTGGGCGGCATGTTCGGCATGTACTTCAGCGACGAGGTTCCGCAGGACTACGCCGCGATGATGGCGGGCGACCGCGAGCGCTTCAACCGCTTCTTCCACGGCATGCTGGACGAAGGCGTGTACTTCGCGCCGGCGGCGTTCGAGGCGGGCTTCGTCTCGGCGCAGCATGGCGACGAGCAGATCGAAGAAACGATCGCGGCGGCGCGGCGCGTGTTCGCCAAGCTGAAGTAAGGCAGACAGGGGACTGTCCCCGCAGGGGACCGTCCCCCGGTGTCTGAGACGCAACCGGCCCTATCAAACACCTGGGGACAGTCCCCTGCGGGGACGGTCCCCCTCCACCCTCCATTCGCGCGCGGCGATTCTTGCGAGCTAAGTAAGATCGGGATGCCTGCCGGCATCCCCCTGACCATGCCGGCCCCCTTCCAGGCCCACGCATGAGACTACGCAGAAAACAATTCGACCAGGCCATCAAGGCGCTCGGCCCCGGCCTGATCACCGGCGCGGCCGACGACGACCCGTCCGGCATCGCCACGTATTCCCAGGCCGGCGCCAAGTTCGGTTTCACCACGCTGTGGACGGTGGTGCTCACCTATCCCTTCATGGTCGGCATCCAGCTGGTCTCAGCCCGCATCGGCCGCGTCACCGGGCGCGGGCTGGCCGCTAATATCGGCCACGCCTACTCGCCCTCGCTGCTGTACCTGATCGTCGTGCTGCTGCTGGTGGCGAACGTGATCAACATCGCCGCCGACATCGCCGCGATGGGCGAGGCGTTGCGGCTGGTGACCGGCGTCGGGCGCGCCCACTACTACTCGCTCGGCCTGGGCTGCGTGTGTATGGCGCTGCAGGTGTTCCTTCCCTACCGCATCTACGTGAACTACCTGAAGTGGCTGACCCTGGGGCTGCTCGCCTACGTGGCCACGGTGTTCGTGATCGACACGCCGTGGCTGGAAGTGGCCAAGCGCACCTTCTGGCCGCAGTTCAAGTTCACCAGCGAATCGGTGGCGATGGTGGTGGCGATCTTCGGCACCACCATCAGCCCCTACCTGTTCTTCTGGCAGGCCTCGCAGGAAGTCGAGGAGATCCGCGCCGACGACAACGCCTACGCCCTGTGCCGCGACCCGGCCGAAGCGCCGGACCAGATCCGGCGCATGAAGATCGACACCATCCTCGGCATGGGCTTCTCGAACCTGGTGGCCTTCTTCATCATGCTGACCGCGGCCGTGACGCTGGGCGCCAACGGCATCACCAACATCGAAAGCTCGGCGCAGGCGGCCGAGGCGCTGCGCCCGGTGGCGGGCGAATTTGCGTTCATCCTGTTCGCATCCGGGATCATCGGCACCGGCATGCTGGCCGTCCCCGTGCTGGCCGGTTCGGCCGCCTACGCCGTGGCCGAGTGCTTCCGTTGGCGTAATGGCCTGGACCGCACCTTCGCCAAGGCGCGCGAGTTCTACATCATCATCCTGCTGGCGACCGCGGGCGGCATGGCGCTCAACTTCGCGCCGATCGACCCGCTCAAGGCGCTGGTGCTGGCGGCCCAGGTCAACGGCGTGCTGGCCGTGCCGATCCTGGTGGTGATGATGATGCTGGCCCATAACCGCAAGGTGATGGGCGAGTTCACCCTGTCGACCCGCCACACCCTGCTGGGCTGGTGCGGCGTGGCCATCATGATGGTGGCGGTAGTTGCCATGTTTATCACAATGTAAGGTAAACTTCGGCCATGCCTGACGCCGAACCCATCCTCGTCGACCCCGAACTGGCAACCTTCATGGAAGGCGGGATCTCGCTCAACCTCGCCTCCTGCAACCGCGCCAACATGCCAAGCGTGGCGCGCGCCATCGGCTGCCGGGTCACCGACGCGGGACGCACGGTGCGCCTGCTGGTGTCGCAGCAGCAGGCGGCCCAGGTGCTTGGCCACGTGCGCGAAACCGGCGCCATCGCTGCGGTGATCTCCGAACCCGCGACCCACCGCACCGTGCAGCTCAAGGGACAGGCCGCGCGCATCGAAGCGGCCGGCGCGGCGGACCTGCAGGCGGTGCACCGCTACCGCCAGAGCTTCCCGGCGCACCTGGAACGGCTCGGCTACCAGCCGCTGGCGATCCGCGCCTTCCTGATGTGTCCCGACGAGGACGTGGTGGCGGTGGTGTTCCAGCCCGGTTCCGCGTTCACGCAAACGCCCGGCGCCTCCGCCGGGCATGCGCTGAAGGGCGGCCAGTGAAGGTCAAGCTCGACGCCATCCGCGCCTGCTTCGAGGGCGTCATCCCGGGCACCATGGCGACCTGCTCGGCCGACGGCGTCCCAAACGTGTCCTACCTGTCGCACGTGCACTTCATCGACAGCGAACACGTGGCGCTGTCCTACCAGTTCTTCAACAAGACGCGCCAGAACCTGCTGGCCAATCCGCACGCCGCGCTGGCGGTGATCGATCCGCACACCTCGGCCCACTACCGCCTGGCGCTGGAATTCCTGCGCACCGAAACCGAGGGGCCGCTGTTCGAGTCGATGAAAGCGCGCCTGGCCGGCATCGCCTCGCACGTCGGCATGACCGGCGTGTTCCGCCTGCTCGGTTCCGACGTGTTCCGTGTGCGTGAAATCAGCCAGGTGCCCGGCACCACCCTGCCCGCCCCGCCGCCGCGCCACAACCTGCTGGCGTCGCTGCGCAGCGCCAGCGAACGGATGGGCGTCCAGTGCGAGCTCGGCACGCTGCTGTCGGAAACGCTGCAGGCGCTCGATCGCCACTTCG
Source organism: Telluria sp. (assembly GCA_035759315.1). GTDB lineage: Bacteria > Pseudomonadota > Gammaproteobacteria > Burkholderiales > Burkholderiaceae_D > Telluria. The sequence continues at coordinate 78,709 of DASTVB010000117.1, forward strand.
ACATCCGGCACGCGATGGTGCTGCTGTATGACGAGGCGGCCGGGCGCCTGTACACGGTCGCCAGCCACGGCTACGACGCCTCGGGCGTGGGCTCGGAGATCGGGCTGGGCGAAGGCGTAGTCGGCGTGGCCGCGCGCGAACGCACGCCGATCCGGATCGGGCACATGACCTCCGAGTACGGCTACAACCGCGCAATCCGCGCGAATACGCCGGGCGGCGCGCCCGACGTAGAGATCCCCCTGCCTGGCCTCGCCGACCCGCGCAGCCAGCTGGCGGTGCCGCTGGTGGCGGGCGCGCGCCTGCTGGGCGTGCTGTATGTGGAAAGCCCGCACGAACTGTGCTTCTCCTACGACGACGAAGACGCGCTGGTGGCGCTGGCCGCGCAGCTGGCGATGGCGATCCACATCCTGCAGTCGCTGGCCGACGAGCCGGAAAGCCAGGACGCCGGCGCCGAACGCAAGCCGCCCGGCGGCGAGCCGGTGGTGGTGCGCCACTTCGTCGGCAACGACAGCGTGTTCCTGGGCGACGACTACCTGATCAAGGGCGTGGCCGGCTCGATCTTCGCGATGCTGGTGGCCGACTACACGGAGCGCGGCCGCACCGAATTTTCCAACCGCGAGCTGCGCCTCGATCCGCGCGTGCGCCTGCCCGACGTCGGCGACAACCTCGAAGGCCGCCTGCTGTTGCTGGCGCGCCGCCTGGTCGAGCGCGAAGCATGCGTGCGCATTGAAAAGACCGGGCGCGGTCGCTTCCGCCTGGTGGCAGACCGGCCGCTCACGCTCGTCGCGCTGTAGGGGACTGTCCCTACGGGACTGTCCCCTGCCCTCAGGTTCTTGAGGGCGAGGCGAAAGGCCGGAGACAGTCCCGTAGGGACAGTCCCTTCCGCTAGGCGGCCAGCGGCTGCGACTCGTAGCCCAGGCCTTCGGCCAGCAGCTCCCACTGGCGCGCATCGAGGAAGTCGCGCAGCGCTTCCATCGTCGCGCAGAACACCTGCACCGGTGCGCCGTTGCGCATCCCCATCATCAGCTCCAGGCGCTCCGACGGCGTCAGCGAAGGCAGCATCCAGCGCATCGACATGCCATGTTCTTCGGGCGTGAGGGTGGCGACGATCGCCATCTCGATCCCGACCAGCTGCATGTCGGTGTACGAAGCCCACAGCACCGCATTGTTATCGGTCTCTTCCAGGTACATGTGGTGCAGGCTTTCGGCCATGAACAGCGCGAGCTGGTGGTACAGGCGCGCCACCATGTCGGCACGCAGCTCGCCGTGGGCGGCGAGCGCCTCGTGTGCGAGTGCGGACAGCTGGCGGCAGGCCAGCACGTGCTCGGGGTGCTCGCTGGCGGCCGCATGGGTCGAGCCCGGGGTAACTGCCTCCATGGCAGGGTGGACATGGAGGTCTTCGTGTCGGAGGTGGCCTTCGGTGAAGCTGCACAGCGACTGCACCTGCGCCAGCGCGGCGGCGGTTTCCTGCTCGTCGTTACTGTCGAGCTTGCCGACGCGCACCAAGGTGTCGGCCATCAGCGCGCGCAGCGCCTTGTGGATGTTGCGATAGAAGTCGTGGCGTTTCGCGGTGTGGTTTTGTACGGTTTGCATGATCAATTCCCTGGTCTGCCCGGCCGCTCACAGTGGGCCGGTACGTGAGACCAAAGAATAGGTTTTTGCGCGCGCGGGCGTGCTTAAAACTTCATTCAGCAAATCGTAAAAAAACCTTAAGGTGGCCGCAAACCGTCATCCCCGCGCACGCGGGGACCCATAGTGAGCCGAAGGAACTCAGTGTCGGCAGCGCCGGAAACTCAGCATGGGTCCCCGCGTTCGCGGGGATGACGGGTTAGCGCAGCCAGCCGCGGTGGCGGAAGTACAGGAACGGCGCAATCGCGGAAACCACCATCAGGCTCAGCGCGAACGGGTAGCCCATCGCCCAGTCGAGCTCCGGGAACCAGCGGCGGAAGTTCATGCCGTAGATGCTGGCGATCAGGGTCGGCGGCAGGAAGGCCACCGACGCGACCGAGAAGATCTTGATGATCTTGTTCTGGTTGATGTTGATGAAGCCGACGGTGGCGTCCATCAGGAAGTTGATCTTGTCGAACAGGAAGGAGGTGTGGCCGTCCAGCGATTCGATGTCGCGCAGGATCTGGCGCGCTTCTTCGAACTGCTCGGTGTTGAGAAGTCGGCCGCGCATCAGGAAGCTGACCGCGCGGCGCGTATCCATCATGTTGCGGCGGATCCGGCCATTCAAGTCTTCCTCGCGCGCGATCGCGGACAGGGCTTCGGCCGCGTCCTGGTCGGTGAAGTGTTTTTGCAGCACGCGGCCGGAGACTTCTTCCAGGTCCTGGTACACGCCTTCCAGCGCGTCCGCGGAGTATTCGGCATCGGTCGCGTACAGGTCCAGCAGCACGTCCATGTAGTCGGCGATCGAGCCTGGACGCGAACGGGCGCGCATGCGCACCAGCCGGAACACGGGCAGGTCGTCGGTATGAACGGAGAACAGCATCTTGCGCGCCAGGATGAACGCCACGGTCACGATGCGCGACGGGCCCTCGTCCTCTTCGCGCAGGAAGTCGGTGCGCAGGTGCAGGTCGCCGTTTTCCGCTTCGTAGTAGCGGGCCGACGCCTCGATGTCCTGGACTTCGTCTTCATCCGGCAGGATCACGCCATAGATGGATTTGACCCAGGCGCGCTCTTCTTCGTTCGGGTCGGTCAGGTCCACCCACACCGGTTCCACGTTCTCGAGATCGGAACGGGATTCGATGGGCACCTGGTTCAGCCGGCCATTTTGTAGGACAAATACGTTGATCATGCGCGCTCTCGGCCAGACATGTTGCAAAACAGCGCAAGTGTAACCGTAAAGCGGCCCGGACCACTACCCCAGATTCATTAAAAAGGTAGCGGCCACGATAAAGTGTGGGATACCGTCATCCCGGCGCAGGCCGCGACACCGTCATCCCAGCGAAGGCTGGGATCCATACGGCGCCGAGGGCTGGTCGACGCGCGCCAAAGCCGGGATACTCAGTATGGATCCCAGCCTTCGCCGGGATGACGGCGGTGCCGAACTGGGATCAGGTCTGTTTCTCGATGATTTTATCGAGGGCCGGATTGGACCCAGGCGCCGCGGCCGGCGGCGGAGGCGGCAGCTTTGGCGCTTCGAAGCCCTTGGTGTCCTGGATATCGAGCGTGCGCGTGCTGCGGTTGTCATCCTTGCACTCGGTGTTGGAGATCACGGTCTTCCCCGCGATCACGCACTTTTTCAGCGGTTCGGACGGCGCCGGCCCATCGAGCACCGCGGAGGCTTGCGCCGGCACCTTGGCCGTGGCGGTGGCGATCGCTTCCGCGAAGTAGTTGCGCTCATGGCGCATCGACATCAGCGCCACCATCATCACGAGCGCGAGCGCGCCCATCCCGACTGCCACCCACAACAGGCTGATACCACGCTGGCGATGCAACATCGATAAGCTCCTTACGGCAGGTCCGCCGAGTTCATACGGTTGAGAATCAGGTTGGTCCGCCTGGCCAGGTAGCGCGTGTCGCGGTGCTTGTCGTAGTAGCGCGGATTGGGCAGCATCACCGCGAGGCGCGCGGCCTGCGCCGGCCCCAGGTTCGCCGCGCTGGTCTTGTAGTAGTGGCGCGCGGCCGCTTCGGCGCCGAACACGCCGCGGCCAAATTCGACTACGTTCAGGTAGATTTCCAGGATGCGGCGCTTGTCCAGAACCGCTTCCAGCATCCACGCGATCACCAGTTCCTGCGCCTTGCGGATGTAGCTGCGCGACCCGGACAGGAACAGGTTCTTGGCCAGCTGCTGGGTGATGGTGGAGCCGCCGCCGGCGATCTTGTGGCGGCGGTTGTTCTTCTCGTAGGCTTTCTGCAGCGCGTCCCAGTCGACACCGTCATGCTCGGCGAAGTTGGCGTCCTCGGATGCCACCACGGCGCGCTTCAGGTGGTTCGAGATGCGATTGTATGGGACCCAGGTGTGGCGCAGCCTGGCCTTCGGGTTCTTCGCCTGCAGCGCTTCCCGCTGCTGGCTCATCATGCTGGTCATGGACGGATTGTGGTCGATCCACCAGACGATACGGGCGAAGTAATAGGCCTGGACGGCCAGTATCAGCAGGACCGGCGCCAGGATCAGCCACTTGAACATGCGGCGATGCCTGCCCGGGCCCTTTCGGGCTTTTTTCATAATTGTGTACGCAGCTGCTGCAATATCCCCTGCGTGGCCGGGCGTACGCCGCGCCAGGCGTAAAACGCCTCGGCGGCCTGCTCGACCAGCATCCCCAGTCCATCCCGCACCTGCGCGCCGTGCGTTGCGGCGAACTGCATGAATACGGTGGCTTGTTTTCCGTACATCATATCCAATGCCAGCGTTCCTGTGCAAAAAGCTTGCGGGGGGACCGGCGGGAGGTCGGACGCGAGGCTGGCGGAAGTGGCGTTGACGATCACGTCGAAGCAGCCGGCGATCTCGCCGAAGCCGCAGGCGCGGACCATGCCGGCCGCTGCGAAGCGTTCGGCCAGCGCCATTGCGGTGGGCAGCGTGCGGTTGGCGATCACCAGTTCCCGCGGGCCCTCGGCCAGCAGCGGCAGCAGCACGCCGCGCGCCGCGCCACCCGCGCCCAGCAGCAGCACGCGCTTGCCCTGCAGCGCCACGCCGGCGTTGCGCACGATGTCTGCAACCAGCCCGGCGCCGTCGGTGTTGTCGCCTTCGATGCGGCCGTCGCGGAACACCAGCGTGTTGACCGCGCCAGCGGCGGCGGCGCGCGGGCTGAGCGTGTCGCACAGCTGCGCCGCTTCCAGCTTGAAGGGGACAGTGACGTTGGCGCCCTTGTAGCCGGCCGCCGCCAGCGCGCGCACGGTGTCGGCGAAGCCGTCCAGCGGGGACAGGCACTTGTCGTAAATGAGGTCGATGCCGGCGTCGCGGGCGAACGCCGCGTGGATCTCGGGGGATTTGCTGTGTGCGACCGGATTGCCGATCACGCAGTAGCGGTCGGCCATCAGAGGCCGCCGCCGCGAAGGTCCGCTTCCAGTTTCTCGTCGCGGGTGAAGGTGAAGCGCGTGATCACAACCCACAGGTCATTCTTCGACGAGGACAGCATATTCGAAGGGAATTTGCCGAACGGCGCCGAGCGGCGCACGATGTCCATCGCCGCCTTGTCGAGGTCCTTGTTGCCGGAAGACTTCTCGATGCGGATGCCCTCCTTCTTGTAGATCGAGCCGTCCTGGAACACCGGGATGTACATCACCAGTTCGCCATACAGCTTGCGACCGCCCTTTTGCGGGAAGTTGAGCGTGCCGACGTCTTCGATCCGCTTCTGCATCGTCTTGTAGTACATCGCGTAGCCGACGCCGCGCGTGCTCGGCGTGATCATGGTCTTGATCGGGCGCTTGTTCTCGTATTCGATGCGCTCGGCAATCTCGGCCGCCATCGCCGCCATCTGCCTGTCCGACTCGAGCACGTCCTGCCCGGTACGCTTGGGATCAGGCTTGTCCTTGTCGGTCAGCGGGCGCGCCATGAGCTTCGACTGCTGCAGGCGGGTCATCAGGGTCTGCTGCATCTCGAGCAGCTCGGCCATGCGGCGCTGGGTGGCCTTGACGCTCTCGCCGGTTTCGTGGCGTCGCATGTCCGGCAGCGGGGACTTGGAACGGCCGGCGTCGGCATTGCCGCCGCCTTCGAGGTTGGCCTGCGCGAGCGCCTCGGCCTTGAGCGGTGCGTTCTTGTGCTTGGCGTTGACGAGGATGACTTCCAGGCCGGGATCGACCGGCTGGAATCGGAATGCATCCGGCGGGACGAACCGCACCGCCAGCAGCACGGCATGCGCCAGCACCGAAACGGTAACGGCAATCGCTAGCGGGCGGCTATCTTGAAAATACTTCAACACTCGTGGTACCGGGCGGATGCAAAAGGCAATTCTAACCCAGCGCGGAGTGTTCAATGTGTGTCATCGACGCCACCATGGGGAGGAAGGGGACCGTCCCCGCAGGGGACTGTCCCCCGGTGTTCGAGAGCTGAGGTGGTGTATCCAAACACCGGGGGACGGTCCCCTGCGGGGACAGTCCCCTACTCCGGCTGGGGTTCGATGACGGCGACGACGGCTTCGGCTTCGACCACTTCCGCCACCGCCGCTTCGCCGCTGTCTTCCTCGTCGTCATAGGCGATGTCCTCGGGCGAGGCTTCCACCGCCGGCACTTCGAGCAGGCGCGCTTCGATCGACAGGTCGACTTCGTCCCAGCGCAGGATGTCGAGCTTGACCTGCGCGCCGCGCGCCACCTGCGGCATGCCAGGCAGGCGTACGATCAGCGGGATGTCGACCAGGCGCAGCACTTCGTCCTTCAGCACCACCGCGTCGACCTGGCGCACCTCTTCCTGGCCGAGCCAGCGCAGGCACCAGTAGCGTTCCATGTTCGACTGGTGGTCGGCATACGCGGTATAGGCCGCGTCGAAAGCGGACACGATCGAGAACAGCGTGGCGTCGCGCGGCTTGAACGGCGCGACCAGCGGCGCGGCCACGCCGTTGCGGGCGCAGGCGATGATCTGCCACTGGTTGACCAGGTCGGTGTAGCGGCGCAGCGGCGAGGTGCTCCACACGTACTGGTCGACGCCCAGGCCCTGGTGCGGTGCGGCGTGGGTCAGCATGCGGACCTGGATCTTGGCGTTCCAGCCGCCGGCGCCCGGTCCCTGCGAACGGTAGATGCCAGGCACGCCGGAGTCGTGCAGCAGCTTGCCCCAGGTGCTGTTCGCGAAGATCATCAGTTCGGCCACGATCTTGTCGAGCGGCGCGCCGCGCTTGCGGCGCACCACCGAGACCACGTCGTCCTCGACGTAAAAGTTGAAGTCGACGCGGGTGTTCTGTTCCGGGCGCAGGCCGAACGCTTCGCGCTTTTTCATGCGCTGCGACTCGAGGTCCAGCGCCCAGCCCCACAGCAGCGACAGGTCGGCCTTGTGCGGATAGTCGCCCTCGCCGCTGGCCAGGGTTTCCTCGTTGACCAGGTCGTCGAGGTCGTTGTGGCGCAGGTTGGAGGCGATCGGCACCATCTCAGCGCGGGTCTCGGTAGAAACGACCGACCAGTCTTTGGTGTCGACGGTGGCGTACAGCGACAGCGCCGGGCAGGTTTTTCCCTCGGCCAGCGTGAACGCATTGACCACTTCGTCCGGCAGCATGGTGATTTTGTCGCCCGGCATATACACGGTCGACATGCGGGCGCGCGCGATCTTGTCGATCGCATCGTCCAGGCCCACCGCCAGCGCCGGCGCGGCGATGTGGATGCCGATGCGCGCGCGGCCGTCTTCAAGCATGGTGACCGAGAACGCATCGTCGATCTCGGTGGTGGTCACGTCGTCGATCGAGAATGCGGCCACGTCGGCCAGCGGCAGGTCGGTCGGCGCCACCGGCACGTCCACCGGCGGGAAGTGCGCGCCGCGCGGGAAGTTCTCGAACAGGAAGCGCGCCATGTGCAGGTCCTTGGGCGAGGCGATCCCGCCCACAGCCAGCATCAGCCGCTGCGGCGTGGTGTGCAGCTCGTCGCAGGCCGCTTCCAGCGCCTTGTACTCGATAGAATTCTTGTCCGGCTTGAACAGCAGCTGGTGCACGATGTTCTTCATCGAGTCCGGCAGGCGGTTGGCCTTCAGCTCCTCGACGTACGCGGCCTGCACGATGGCCTGCTGTTTTTTCTTTTCGATGCCGGCCAGCGCGGCCTGCAGCGACTGTTCCGGCGCAGCCTTGTAACGGCCGCGGCCTTTCTTGTAGAAGTACACCGGCGCGCCATGCAGCGCCAGGATCAGGCCGGCCGCTTCGGCCGGCAGCGGCGCGTGGCCGAAGTATTCCTTGCCCAGTTCCTCGAAGCCGAATTCCTCCTGGCCCGCCACTTCCCACAGGAAGCCGAGGTCGACGTCGGCAGCGATCGCCCTGGCCTGCTCCAGCAGTTCGGCTGCTGCAGGCTTCTCGAACTGCACCAGCACGTCCTTGGCCTTGACCTTGGTGCGCTTGCCGCTCGCGAGCTCCACCTGGTACGCCTCGCCGGCCTGGGAAAGTACGCTGCCGGCCTTGAAGTCGCCGGATTCTTCGAAAAAGAGATTCATCTTATTGTGTGTTCGTTCGTTGCGGGACCGGCGCCAGGCTGGCGACGCGAGGCAGGAATACCTCGGTGACCAGCAGCGTGCCCCTCTTGCGGCGGTACAGGCACCGCCGCGCGTATAAAACAGTATGCCCGTCGCAGCCGAGCGCGGCGCACGCGCGCTGCATCAGCGGATGACCGGGGCGGATGCGGGCGAACTCCAGTTCGCCGCGCTCGACCAGCGGGTCGTAAAACAGTGTCGTTCCCAGCGAGCGCTCGCCCAGGGCCGAGAACAGCGGCCAGTCGTTGGCGGTGGCCGACAGCGGCACCACGGTGTGCGCGAACACCACCGGTTCGCCATCGCAGCGCAGCAGCACCTCGCGCTCCCACACGTGCCCGCGCCGTTGCAGGCCGATCGCATGCGCTTCATCCGCCAGGCATAGCGCGCTTTTCTGGTGCAGGCGCTGCACGCGGAAGGCGCTGCTGTGCGCGGTCAGGCGCGCGGTCAGCGAACCGGCGGACGTCAGCCAGTCGCGGATCGCCTCCGGCGCGCCGACCGCCAGCGCATTGCGCCGCCACATGGCCTGGCGCAGCGTTGCGCCCCGTACCTTCACCGCGGCGCCAGGCAGAAATCGAGCACTTCGTCCACGTACTCCCGGAATTCGGGAATCGCGTGGTCGCTGCCCTGGATCACGTGCTGGCGCGCGCCGGCGTAGTGCGCCACCATGTCGCGGTAGTCGAGCACCTCGTCGCCGGTGGCCGCCAGCAGGAAGTAGCGGCCGGGATCGGTGATGCGCGCCACCTTCAGCTCGCGCAGCTCGTCGATATATTCGCGCTTGAACTCGAATGGCTTGTCCGAATGGTACTCGGTCGTCACGCCGACGTGCTGTTCGAGGTTCACCAGCGGGTCGACGGCCGGATTGATCAGCACCGCGCGGCAGCCCAGCCGTTCGGCCAGCCAGGTGGCATAAAAGCCGCCCAGCGAGGAGCCGATGATCGCCAGCCCGTCTTTCGCAACGCCGTCCACCAGCCGCAGCGCCAGTTCCATCGCCGCCTTGGGCGAAGCGGGCAGCTGCGGGCACACCAGCTCGCCGGCACGCCCGAGCGCGGCCATCCGTTCGCCGACCACGCGCGCCTTGAACGACAGCGGGGACGAACGGAAGCCGTGCAGGTACAGGATCATTACGCGTCGGCCCCGGCCAGCACGTCGAGGATCTTGCCGTGCACGCCGCCAAAGCCGCCATTGCTCATCACGAGGATGTGGTCGCCCGGCTGGGCAGCATCGGTGACCGCCTTGACCAGGAAATCGATCTGGTCGAAGCTGTGCGCGATCCCGCCCAGCGGTTTCAGCGCATCGGCCAGGCTCCAGCCCAGCGCCTGCTGGCTGCCGAAGCCGAACACCAGGTCGGCGTCCTTCAGGCTGCCCGGCAGCGCATCCTTCATCGCGCCCAGCTTCATGGTGTTCGAACGCGGCTCGAGCACGGCCAGGATGCGGCCACTGCTGCCCAGCTTCTGGCGCAGGCCGCCCACGGTGGTGGCGATCGCGGTCGGGTGGTGCGCGAAATCGTCGTACACGGTGATGCCGTTGACTACGCCGCGCACTTCCATGCGGCGCTTGACGTTCTCGAAGCGCGACAGCGACTGGGCCGCCTGCTGCGGGGTCACGCCGACGTTGCGCGCCGCGGCGATCGCGGCCAGCGCGTTCATGCGGTTGTGCTTGCCGGTGAGCTGCCAGTCCACGGTGCCGACGGTCTCGCCATTGAAGATCACGTCGAAGCTGCCGTCCTGGTGCTCCATCAGGGTCCAGTTCACGTCTTCCGACACGCCGAACGATTCCTTCTCGCTCCAGCAGCCGCGTTTCATCACGCGCGCCAGCGAGGCTTCGTCGCCGTTGACCACCACGCGCCCCACGCCCGGCACGGTGCGCACCAGGTGGTGGAACTGGGTTTCGATCGCGCCGATATCCGGGAAGATGTCGGCGTGGTCGTATTCGAGGTTGTTCATGACCGCCGTCTTGGCGTGGTAGTGCACGAACTTGCTGCGCTTGTCGAAGAAGGCGGTGTCGTACTCGTCCGCCTCGATCACGAAGAAGTCCGATTCCTTGTCGCCCTGCAGGCGCGCCGAGATGCCGAAGTTGAGCGGCACGCCGCCGATCAGGAAGCCGGGCGCGTAGCCGGCGTCTTCCAGGATCCAGGCCAGCATCGAGGAGGTGGTGGTCTTGCCGTGCGTGCCGGCCACGGCCAGCACCCACTTGTTGCGCAGGATATGCTCGCCGATCCACTGGGGTCCGGATACATACGGCAGGCTGCGGTTCAAGATCTCTTCGACCAGCGGGTTGCCGCGCGAAACGACGTTGCCGATCACGTACAGGTCCGGATTGAGCTCGACCTGCTCCGGGCCGAAGCCGGTGATCAGTTCGATGCCCTGCGCTTCGAGCTGGGTGCTCATCGGCGGGTACACGTTGGCGTCGCAACCGGTGACTTTATGGCCGGCTTCCTTGGCCAGGACCGCCAGGCCGCCCATGAAGGTGCCGCAAATGCCGAGGATGTGAATATGCATGAACCTGTTCTGGAAGAAATGTCGAATACGCGATTTTACCTGAGGCGCCGTGGTTTTCGTTCCGAAGGTATGATGGATCCCATCTGAAACATGGGCCTGACAGATGAACTACCAAATCCAGCAGCTGCGCGCCGAAATCGCCGCCGCGGCCGCCCGCAAGATCGCCCAGGACGGCGCCGACTATGAAACTGCCGTGCGCAAGGCAGCCCAGCGCATCCTCGGGACCACCCGATTCACCGGCGACCAGCTCCCGGATTACGCGCAGGTCGAGGAAGAACTGCGCCAGTACCAGTCGATCTTCCAGGGCGACGAGCAGCCCGAACGCCTGCAGCAGTTGCGCACCGTCGCGCTCGAGCTGATGGCCAACCTGGCCGAATTCCAGCCGCACGTCACCGGGGCGGTGCTTTCTGGCACTGCTGGGGAGCACGACGATATTCATTTACAATTGTTCGGTGAAAGTGTGAAGGACATCGAAATCTTCCTGTTGAATAAGGATCCCAACATCGAGATTTCGGAAACCCCGCATTTCAAGGGAGCGCGTTACGACCCGGTCGAAACCATCAGCTTCCTGTACCGCAACGAAGGCGTCCACGCCCAGCTGTACGAGCTGGACGACCTGCGCGGTTCCAAGAAACTCCGTCCCGACGGCCGTCCCTACCGTGTCGACGCCGCCGGGCTGCGTGCGCTGATGGACGCCGAAGCTACTAATATATAGACAGGATCAATGGATAAGAAAAAACTGGCGGTCTATGCGGCCGTCGCCGTCGCGTTCGCCTCGATGGGCGCCTGGGTCGGGGTCAACAAAAAGCAGCCGGACCCGGAAACCGCGACGTATGCACCAACCCCGGGCAACAAGCCGCACACCGCGGTCGAGCAGCTGTTCGCGGCCACGCTGAATGACCCCGCCGGCAAGCCGGAGGCGCTCGCCAAGCATCGAGGCGAGCTGCTCGTGGTCAATTTCTGGGCGACCTGGTGCGCGCCTTGCGTAGACGAAATGCCGGAACTGTCGCGCATGGCGAGCGGCCAGGACAAGGTGAAGGTGATCGGCATCGGCATCGATTCGCCGTCCAACATCGCCCAGTTCGCCAGCAAGTACAAGATCAGCTATCCGCTCTACACGGCCGGCATGATCGGCACCGACATGGCGCGCGAACTCGGCAACAAGACCGGCGGCCTGCCCTATACGGTGCTGATCGGCAAGGACGGCCAGGTGAAGAAAACTTACCTCGGCAAACTCAAGTTCGACCAGCTCAAGGCGGACCTCGCCACCATGTGACAATCTATCCCCGGCGGCGCCACTACGCGGCGGCGCCGGATTTGTCCAGCCCTGGCGGAGCAATTTATTGCTTGCAATAGACAGGAGTTGGCGGCAAAATGCGACACTTTCGCGTAGAAGCAATACTCTAACAATGGCAAAAAAGCTGCTCCTGCTTAACGGCCCCAACCTGAATTTATTGGGAACCCGCGAGCCTGAGGTGTACGGCGCAGATACGCTGGCGGACGTCGAAAAAGCGGCGGCCAGCCAGGCTGCGGCCGCGGGCGCGAGCCTGGCATGTTTCCAAAGTAACCACGAAGGCGCGCTGATCGACCGCATCCATGCGGCGCGGAACGAAGGCGTGGACGCGATTGTCATCAACCCGGGCGGACTCACCCACACCAGCGTGGCTTTGCGCGATGCGCTGGCGGCGGTGGCGATCCCCTTCATCGAAGTACATATCTCTAATATTTACCAGCGCGAGGAATTCCGGCAGCACTCCTACCTTTCAGCGCTCGCGGACGGCATCATCTGCGGCATGGGGACGGACGGCTATCGGCTCGCAATCGACTTTGTCACTAAAAAGCGTTAACCTACGCTATCTTCACGTAATATGCACAGACCGCTTCTAATTGCGGCCATCTGAACATAACAACGACTAAAATAAATTCAAGGGGTTTTACATGGATCTACGCAAGCTCAAGACGCTGATTGACCTGGTCGCCGAATCGGATATCGCCGAACTCGAAGTCACCGAAGGTGAAAGCAAGGTCAAAATCGTGAAGACCTGCGCAGTTCAGCAGAACCCGATGATGATGTACGCCGCACCTGGCATGGGTATGCAGCAGGGCTATCCTCAGCACGCGCCTGCCGCGGCGCCTGCGGCCGCGGGCGCACCTGCGCCGGTGGCGGTCGAAGTGGCCGAGCCGACTGGCCACGTGGTCAAGTCGCCGATGGTCGGCACCTTCTACCGTTCTTCCGCACCTGGCTCGCCACCGTTCGTCGAAATCGGTTCCGTGGTCAAGGAAGGCGACACCCTCTGCATCATCGAAGCGATGAAGCTGCTGAACGAAATCGACGCCGACGTTTCCGGCACGGTCACCAAGATCCTCGTTGAGAACGGCCAGCCGGTCGAATTCGGCCAGCCGCTGTTCGTGATCGGCTAATACCTGCGTGGCGTCCGGCGGCCGTTGGCCGCCGCCACAAGCTGTTCCCGGCCGCGCCGGCACTACAAAGAATCTCGAACCGACCATGTTTGAAAAAATCCTCATCGCCAATCGCGGCGAAATCGCGCTTCGTATCCAGCGCGCCTGCCGCGAAATGGGCATCAAGACCGTCGTCGTCCACTCCGAAGCGGACAAGGACGCCAAATACGTAAAGCTGGCGGACGAATCGGTCTGCATCGGCCCTGCGCCATCGGCCCAGTCCTACCTGCAAATGCCGGCGATTATCAGCGCGGCCGAAGTGACCGACGCCGAAGCGATCCATCCGGGCTATGGCTTCCTGTCCGAGAACGCCGACTTCGCCGAGCGCGTCGAAAAATCCGGCTTCGTCTTCATTGGCCCGCGTTCCGACTCGATCCGCCTGATGGGCGACAAGGTCTCGGCCAAGCAGGCCATGATCAAGGCCGGCGTGCCGTGCGTGCCAGGCTCGGACGGCGCCCTGCCGGACGACCCGAAAGAAATCGTGCAGACGGCGCGCCGCGTCGGCTACCCGGTGATCATCAAGGCTGCCGGTGGCGGTGGCGGACGCGGCATGCGCGTGG
>DASTVB010000118.1:0-12642 GCA_035759315.1 Telluria sp.
CATTGCCTACCATCCGCCGTGCACGCTGCAGCATGGGCAGCAGATCCGCGGCAAGGTGGAAGGCGTGCTGCGGGCGGCCGGAGTGGACGTGCAGCTGTGCGCGGACAGCCATCTGTGCTGCGGCTCGGCTGGCACCTACTCGGTGCTGCAGCCGGAGCTGGCGAAGGAGCTGCGCGACCGCAAGCTGGCCAATCTGGAGGTGGGGCAGCCGGAGCGGATCGTGTCGGCGAATATCGGGTGCATTGCGCACCTGCAGTCCGGCACCGGCACGCCGGTCGAGCACTGGATCGAGCTCCTTGACCGCGCAATCCGATAAGGGAAGGGGACTGTCCCCGCAGGGGACTGTCCCCCGGTGTTTGGCCGCAGCGGTAGTGCACAAACACCGGGGGACGGTCCCCTTGCGGGGACAGTCCCCTAAGCCAGCAGCTTTTCGATGTCTGCGCGCAGGTCGTCAGGCGTCGTAGTCGGCGAGTAGCGGCAGTACACGCTCCCGTCGCGCGCCACCAGGAATTTGGTGAAGTTCCACTTGATCGCCTGTGTGCCCAGCACGCCCGGCGCTTCCTTCTTCAGGTGCCGGAACAGCGGATCCGCATGCGTCCCGTTGACATCCAGCTTGGCGAACATCGGGAAGGTGACGCCGAAATTGCGTTCGCAGAACTCACCGATCTCGCGCTCGGTTCCCGGCTCCTGGTCGCGGAACTGGTTGCACGGGAAACCCAGCACTACCAGCCCGCGCTCGCGGTACTCCTGGTACAAACCCTCCAGCGCCTTGTACTGCGGCGTGAACACGCACTTGCTGGCCGTGTTCACCACCAGCAGCACCTTGCCCTTGTACTGCGCAAGGTCCACCTTTTCGCCGTTGAGCGAGGTGGCGCTGAAGTCGAAGGTGTTCACGGTCAGACCAGTCCGAGGTGCTCGGTACCGGCCGACAGGTCGCGGTCCTTCGAGGCCTTGCCGTTAAGCTTGATGGTCAGGCGCAGGTCGTTGACCGAATCGGCGTTGCGCAGCGCGTCTTCGTAGGTGATCTTGTCCGCTTCGTGCAGGTCGAACAGCGCCTGGTCGAAGGTTTGCATGCCCAGCTCGCGCGACTTCTTCATGATCTCCTTGATCTCGTGGACGTCGCCCTTGAAGATCAGGTCGGAGATGAGCGGGGAGTTGAGCATGATCTCGATCGCCACCACGCGGCCCTTGGCGCCTTTTTTCGGGATCAGCCGCTGCGAGATCAGGCCCTTCAGGTTGAGCGAAAGGTCCATCAGCAGCTGCTGGCGGCGCTCTTCGGGGAAGAAGTTGATGATGCGGTCGAGCGCCTGGTTGGCGCTGTTCGCGTGCAGGGTGGCCAGGCACAGGTGGCCCGTTTCGGCGAACGCGATCGCGTGTTCCATCGTTTCGCGGTCGCGGATCTCGCCGATCTGGATCACGTCCGGCGCCTGGCGCAGCGAATTCTTCAGCGCCGCTTCGAACGATTCGGTGTCCACGCCCACTTCGCGCTGGGTGACCACGCAGTTGCGGTGCGGGTGCACGTATTCGACCGGGTCCTCGATGGTGAGGATGTGGCCGTAGCTGTTCTCGTTGCGGTAGCCGACCATCGCGGCCATGGTGGTCGATTTACCGGAGCCGGTCGCGCCGACCATGATGACCAGGCCGCGCTTGGTCATGATGACGTCCTTGAGTACCGGCGGCAGGTCCAGGTCTTCCAGCTTCGGGATGGTGGTGGTGATCACGCGCAGCACCATGCCCACGCAGCTCATTTGCACGAACGCCGACACGCGGAAACGTCCCAGGTCGCCCGGGCTGATCGCGAAGTTGGCTTCCTTGGACAGCTCGAAGCCGGCGGTCTGCTTGTCGTTCATGATCGCGCGCGCCAGGTCCGCGGTGTGGCTCGGGGTCAGGGCCTGGTTGGACAGCGGCGTGACCTTGCCGTCGATCTTGATCGCGGGCGGGAAGCCGGCGGTGATGAACAGGTCGGAGCCGCCCTTGCTAACCATCAGGCGCAGCAGGTCGAACATGAATTTTGATGCCTGGTCGCGTTCCATTTATTGTTGTTCCGATCAGCCTGGGAAGTTTTCTGGGATCTTCGCGTAGGTGCGCGCGGCGGCCGACGAGATGACGTTGCGGCGCACGAGGTCCGACAGGTTCTGGTCCAGCGTTTGCATGCCGGCGTTGGAGCCGGTCTGGATCGCCGAGTACATCTGCGCGATCTTCGCTTCGCGGATCAGGTTGCGGATCGCCGGGGTGCCGACCATGATCTCGTGCGCGGCCACGCGGCCGTTGCCGTCCTTGGTCTTGAGCAGGGTCTGCGAGATCACCGCCTGCAGCGATTCGGACAGCATCGCGCGCACCATCTCCTTTTCGTCCGACGGGAACACGTCGACGATACGGTCGATGGTCTTGGCGGCGGAGGAGGTGTGCAGCGTGCCGAACACCAGGTGGCCGGTTTCCGCGGCAGACAGCGCCAGGCGGATTGTTTCCAGGTCGCGCAGCTCGCCGACCAGGATCGCGTCCGGGTCTTCACGCAGTGCCGAGCGCAGCGCGTTGTTGAACGAGAGCGTGTGCGGACCGACTTCGCGCTGGTTGATCAGGCACTTCTTCGATTCGTGCACGAATTCGATCGGGTCCTCGATGGTGAGGATGTGGCCATATTCGTTTTCGTTCAGGTGGTTGACCATCGCCGCCAGCGTGGTCGACTTGCCCGAACCGGTCGGGCCGGTGACCAGCACCAGGCCGCGCGGGCGCATCGCGAAATCGGCGAAGATCTTCGGCGCGTTCAGGTCTTCCAGGCTCAGGATCTTGGACGGAATGGTACGCAGCACGGCGGCGGCGCCGCGGCCCTGGTTGTAGGCGTTGACGCGGAAGCGCGCCAGGCCAGGAATCTCGAACGAGAAGTCGACCTCCAGCACTTCCTCGTACTGCTTGCGCTGGCCATCGTTCATGATGTCGTACACCATGCTGTGCACATCCTTGTGCTCGAGCGGCGGCAGGTTAATGCGGCGCACATCGCCGTGCACGCGGATCATCGGCGGCAGGCCGGCCGAGAGGTGCAAGTCGGATGCTTTGTTCTTGACGGAGAAAGCGAGAAGTTCGGAGATGTCCATTTATAATCCTGTACCGTGATGGGCGCGCCAGCCGGGCGCGCGTACGCATCCGACAGGCCATGTTGCCCGCTAAAACGATTATGTCCACAATCGCCAACAACTTGCAAGCAGTCGATTCCGCCATTTCCGCAGCCGCCGCGGCCGCGCAGCGCAGCCGCGCCGATGTGCAGCTGCTCGCGGTGTCCAAGACTTTCGGCGCCGACGCGGTGATGGAAGCGGTGCGCGCGGGCCAGAAAGCCTTCGGCGAAAACTACGTGCAGGAGGCGCTCGACAAGATCGCGGCCCTGCAGGGACAGGGCATCGAGTGGCATTTCATCGGCCCGATCCAGAGCAACAAGACGCGCCCGATCGCGAACCATTTCGACTGGGTCCATACGGTCGAGCGCCTGAAGATCGCGCAGCGGCTGTCGGAGCAGCGCGAGGCCGGGCTGGCGCCGCTGAATATCTGCCTGCAGGTGAATGTTAGCGGCGAGACAAGCAAAAGCGGCTGCACGCCGCAGGAACTTCCCGAACTGGCGCGCGCCGTCGCCGCGCTGCCAAACCTGAAGCTGCGCGGGCTGATGGCGATCCCGGAACCCGAGACCGAGTATGACAAACAGCGCGCATCGTTCCGCAAGCTGCGCGAGCTGTTCGAACAGTTGAATGCGCAGGGCTTCGGCCTCGACACCCTGTCGATGGGCATGTCGGCCGACATGCAAGCGGCGGTGGCCGAAGGCGCGACCATCGTGCGCGGCGGCAGCGCCATCTTCGGCGCACGAACCTACCCACAGGAGCCATGATGAGGATTGCGTTTATTGGCGGCGGCAACATGGCCACCGCGCTGATCGCGGGACTGGTGGGCAAGCTGCTGCCGGGTGCGAACATCCACGTGGTCGATCCGCAGGCGGACGCGCGCGCGCGCCTGCAGGCGCACTATGGGGTGAGCACCGCGGAGGCAATCGACAATGCGTTGGGCGCCTGCGACGTGGTGGTGCTGGCGGTGAAGCCGCAGCAGATGCGCGCGGTGGCGTCCGAACTGCGGGCGCAGCTGGTGGGCGGCCCGCTGGTGCTGTCGATCGCGGCGGGCATTCGCGCGGCGGACCTGTCGCGCTGGCTGGGCGGCTACGGCGCCATCGTGCGAACCATGCCGAACACGCCTGCGCTGATCGGCAAAGGCATCACCGGCATGGTGGCCACCGGCGGTGTGAGCGAGCTGCAGCGCGTGACCGCCGACGACATCATGAAAGCGGTTGGCGAGACCGTGTGGCTGGACGACGAGACCCTGATCGATCCGGTGACCGCGCTGTCCGGGAGTGGTCCCGCTTACGTGTTCTACTTCATCGAGGCGATGCAGCAGGCGGCCGTGGAGATGGGGCTGAGCCCGGAGCAGGGCCGGCAGCTGGCGCTGGAGACGTTCACTGGTGCCGCGCAGCTGGCGGCGCAGTCGACCGATCCTGTGACGGTGCTGCGCGAGCGGGTCACGTCCAAGGGCGGCACCACGCACGCGGCGATCAGCAGCATGGAAGCGAGCGGCGTCAAGGCCGCGATCGTCGAAGCGATCAAGGCCGCCGCGCACCGCGGTCGCGAGCTCGGCGACCAGCTCGGGTCCGACGACGCGTAACGGTAGCCAGGGGACTGTCCCCGCAGGGGACCGTCCCCCGGTGTTAGAGATAAGCCAGCGACGCTACCGGTGGGAACAACACCGAGGGACAGTCCAAACACCGAGGGACAGTCCCCTGCGGGGACAGTCCCTTTCCCTGCGTTTTACTTTTTAGGATTTCATGAGTCTGATTTTCGCGTTGAAGCTGGCCCTCGTCCCGTCGCTGATCGGCGGCATCACCCTCGCAGGCCGGCGCTGGGGGCCCGCCGTCGCAGGCTGGCTGTCCGCCTTCCCAGTGGTCGCCGGACCAGTCCTGTTCTTCATCGCGATGGACCAGGGGATCGAGTTCGCTGCGAACGCCGCCACCGGCACGCTTTCGGCGGTGCTGGCCATCCTGGTCTTTAACATCAGCTATGCGTGGGCTGCGACCCGGCACCGCTGGCAGCTTTGCCTGTGCATCGCATTCTTTGCTTATGCGTTGGCGGTGTTGGGGCTGAAGGCTTGGGCGCCATCGCTCCCGGTCGGGGCGGTGGCCGTGCTGGTGGCGCTGTTCGTGGCACAGCGGATGTTCCCGCCGGCGGAGAAAGCCAGCGCGGTGACGGCCAAATCCACCGATATGCACTGGCGTATGCTCGCCGGGGCGGTGCTGGTGATCACGGTAACGCACTTTTCGTCCGCGCTCGGGCCGCAGCTCAGTGGCGTGCTGGCGATGTTCCCGGTGATGGCGTCGGTGCTGGTGGCGTTCTCGCACCGCCATTCCGGGCCGGCGTTTGCGATCAACCTGCTGCGCGGGACGGTGACGGGCTACTACGCGTTTGCGGTGTTCTGCATCGCGCTCGCGCTGCTCCTGCCAAGGGTGGGGATAGCAACCGCGTTCGTTGCGTCGCTGGCCGGTGCCATCGCCGTACAGGCGATTTCGCGGCTTTACCTCCAGCGTCGCTGATAATCTGGCGGATTCGGCATATTCATTTCGAATCCGCCACTTCGCGCAGGTGGCGGGAATGCGGGGACAGACCCCGTTCGGGGTCAGGCCCCTCGGTCGTGGATTTACCGGCGCGAGATCAGGTAGCCGAGGGCCAGGCCCACCGCGGCGCCGATACCGACGGCCTTCCACGGGTTCTCATGCACATATTCGTCGGTGGCCTTGGCCGCTTCCTTGGTCCGCGCGACCAGGGCTTCCTCGAACTTGATCAGGTCGTCCTTGGCGATGCGCAGGGTGCGCTCGAAACGCTCCTTGGCGGCCATCAGCTCTTCGCCGGTCAGGTGGCTGCCCTGGCGAAGCCATTGCTCGGCGTCGCTGACCACGGTGCGCAGGTCGTCCAGCAGCTTGTCGCGGGCCGAGGATTGGGTTGGGATCGCTTCGATCATCTTGTTGTCCCCTATGAAATGTTAACGTAGGGCATAGTCTAGCGCGATCCCGCAAAACAGTGCCGCACCCAACCAATTGTTGTGACGGAACGCAGCAAAACACTGCATCCGGTCCCGTCCGCGGATCAGGCGGTAGTGGTACAGCGCGATCCCGGCGGCCACCGCCACCCCGGCCGCGAACCACCAGCGCAGTCCCAGTTCCCAGCCGCAGGCCAGGATGATCGCCAGCGCAGCGCCATAGCACAGCATGATCGCGGCGACGTCGAAGCGGCCGAAGGTGATGGCCGAGGTGCGGATGCCGATCTTGAGGTCGTCGTCGCGGTCGACCATGGCGTATTCGGTGTCGTAGGCCACCGCCCAGAACACGTTCGCCAGCAGCAGCCACCAGGCCACGGCCGGCACGCTGCCCTGGATTGCGGCGAACGCCATCGGGATGCCGAAGCCGAAGGCGATGCCCAGGTAAGCCTGCGGGATGGCGAAGAAGCGCTTGAAGTATGGGTAGGTGCCGGCGATGATCACGGCCGCCACCGACAGCTGCTTGGTGAGGGTATTCAGGGGCAGGATCAGCAGGAACGAGAGGATCGCCAGCACGCCGGCCACCATCAGCGCCTCGGACGCCTTGATCTTCCCGCTGGTGATGGGACGGTCCTCGGTGCGCTTGACGTAGCGGTCGAAGTCGCGGTCGGCGTAGTCGTTGATCGCGCAGCCGGCGGAGCGCATCAGCACCGTACCGAGCGTGAAGATCGCGACGATGTCCCAGGGCGGATGGCCATTGGAGGCAAACCAGATCGCATTCAGGGTCGGCCACAGGAGCAGCAGGGCGCCAATCGGCTTGTCCAGCCGTACGAGTCGGTAATACAGTGCGAGCCGGTTCATGCGCCCCTTGCCATCGTGATATGAGGAAGCGCGCATTTTAACCGCTGGGCTCGCGTCAGGCAGGCTCCGGCGCGGTCAGCATGGTCACCCCGGGCAGCTCGCAGGCGGCGACGGCGGCGCAGATCGCATCGATCGCGGCGCGGCGGGTAAAGCTCTTGCGCCACACGAGCACCACGCGGCGCGACGGCACCGGTTCCTCGAACGGCACGAAGCGCAGCATGCCGTCCTTCGCATCCATGTCCGGCACCGAGGCGCGCGGGAGCACGGTCAGGCCGATGCCGCTGGCGACCATGTGGCGGATCGTCTCGAGCGACGAGCCTTCGAAGGTGCGCTGCATCCCGTTGCCTGGCGTGGCGTAGCGCGCCATCTCGGGGCATACCTCCAGCACCTGGTCGCGGAAGCAGTGGCCGTTCCCCAGCAGGAGCATGGTTTCGGTCTTGAGGTCCTTGGCGGGAATCGACTTGCGGCTGGCCCAGGCGTGGTTTTTTGGCATCGCCACCACGAACGGTTCGTCGTACAGCGCCTGGGTCGACATGCCGTGGTCCGGCAGCGGCAGCGCCATGATGGCGGCATCGAGCTCGCCCTGGCGCAGCAGCTCGAGCAGGCGCACAGTGAAGTTCTCCTGCAGGATCAGCGGCATCTGCGGCACGTTGTCGATCACGTTCTTGACCAGCGGCGGCAGCAGGTAGGGCGCGATCGTGTAGATCACGCCGAGGCGCAGCGGACCGGCCAGCGGATCCTTGTTCTGCTTGGCCAGCTCCTTGATCGCCGCGGTCTGCTCCAGCACCCGTTCGGCCTGCGCGATGATCTGCTGGCCGAGCGGCGTCACCGAAATCTCCGCGCCCCCACGTTCGAACAGCACCACGCCAAGCTCGTCTTCGAGCTTTTTGATGGCGACGGACAGCGTGGGCTGGGCCACGTAACACGCCTCCGCCGCATGGCCGAAATGGCGGGCCCTTGCAACGGCGACAATGTATTTGAGTTCGGTGAGGGTCATGCTTCTATTGAAACACAAGGATTTTGCTGTGGCAATGCTAGAGGTTGGGGACTGTCCCCGCAGGGGACCGTCCCCCGGTGTTCGGATGCCGCCGCCCCTGCTCGTAAACACCAGGGGACGGTCCCCTGCGGGGACAGTCCCCGCCTCCCGGCATAATTTTCCTCCGAACCGCCAGCGCGTCGATATAATCACCCGGAGTCCAGTTTAGAAAGCCCCGCATGTCCTCGACCTTTGGCCCCGAAGAAGCCCGCGCGTATATCCACAAGCTGCTGACCGTGATGCACCAGCAGGGCGGTTCCGACCTTTTCATCTCCGCCGACTTCCCGCCCAGCATGAAGCACCAAGGCGCGATGAAGCCGATGAGCCAGCAGAAGCTGACCCCGGAAATCACCCGCGCGCTGGCCCTGTCCATCATGAACGACAAACAGCGCGCCGAGTTCGAAGCCGAAATGGAATCGAACTTCGCGATCTCGCTGCCGAGCGTGTGCCGGTTCCGCATCAACGTCTTCGTGCAGCAGCAGGCCGTGGCGATGGTCTGCCGCACGATCGCCTCCGAGATCCCGAACTTCGAAAAGCTCGACCTGCCGGAAGTGCTCAAGGATGTGATCATGACCAAGCGCGGCCTGGTGCTGGTCGTCGGCGGCACGGGCTCCGGCAAATCGACCACGCTGGCGGCGATGATCGACTACCGCAACGCCAACTCGGCCGGCCACATCATCACCGTCGAAGACCCGGTCGAATACGTCCACAAGAACAAGGGCTGCCTGATCACCCACCGCGAAGTGGGCGTGGACACGCTGTCGTGGCATAACGCGCTGAAGAACACCCTGCGCCAGGCGCCGGACGTGATCCTGATCGGCGAGATCCGCGATACCGAAACGATGGAGCACGCGATCGCGTTCGCCGAGACCGGCCACCTGTGCCTGGGCACCCTGCACGCGAACAACGCCAACCAGACGATGGACCGCATCATCAACTTCTTCCCGGAAGAGCGGCGTAACCAGCTGCTGATGGACCTGTCCTCGAACCTGCGCGCGATCGTGTCGCAGCGGCTGGTGCGCACCGAAGACGGCAAGGGACGCAAGGCGGCGATCGAGATCCTGCTCAACACCGCCACCATCAGCGAGATGATCCTGAAGGGGAACTTCCAGGGCATCAAGGAGATCATGCACAAGTCGCGCGAGCTCGGCATGTGCACCTTCGACCAGGCGCTGTACGAGCTGTATAACAAGGGTTACATCGGCTACGACGAGGCGATCCGCAACGCCGACTCGGCCAACGGCCTGCGCCTGCAGATCAAGCTGCGCGGCGACCGCAAGGAGCCGGGCACCGGCGGCGGCACCGCCGCCGACGACCTCTCGATGGCAATCGAAGAGGAACCGGAAGAAGAAGCCGAAAAAAAATAATCGGCACCCGCAATTTGTCATCCCCGCGCAAGCGGGGACCCATACTGAACCTCAGGACCCCGGCACGCTGCCACCGGCAGCGGCCGCAAACCAACACCCATGGCTGACTTCGAATCCAAGATTTGCACCCGCGCTGACCTGGCCGCCCGTGTCGCCGCGCTTCCCAAGCCGGTCGTGCTGACCAACGGCGTGTTCGACATCCTGCACCGCGGCCACGTGACCTACCTGGCGCAGGCGCGCGAGCTGGGCGCCTCGCTGGTGGTGGCGGCCAACACCGACGCCTCCGTCAAACGGCTGGGCAAGGGCGACGACCGCCCGCTGAACACCTGCGCCGACCGCATGGCGGTGCTGGCCGCGCTGGAATCGGTCAGCCTGGTGGTCGACTTCGACGAGGACACCGCGCTCGAAGTGGTGCAGCAGGCGCGCCCCGAGATCTACGCCAAGGGCGGCGACTACATCATGAGCGACATCCCCGAAGGCAAGGCCGTGATCGCTTACGGCGGCACCGCGGTCGCGATCGACTTCGAGCACGACCGTTCCACCACCAAGCTGCTGGCCCGCGTCCGCTCCTTCAAATAAGCTCAACGTATCCCCGCGAACGCGGGGACCCATGCTGAGCGTCCCGCACTTCGCACGCTGGAGTACCGCTTGGCTCAGCATAGGTTCCCGCATCCGCGGGAATGACGGTGTGCTTGCACCTGCACCATTGAACTTGTCCCCTGCGCGGCCAATACTGTAGTCCCCCGACCATCGACTACAGGAGAAGATCATGGACGAGCATGCCAACACCCACCTGATCAGGCAGTGCTACGACAGTTTCTTCAAAGGAGACATCGAGCGCCTGCTTTCCTTCATGGCGCCCGACATCGAATGGGACATCCCCCAAATGGAGGGCGTTCCATTCTCCGGCAAGCGTCACGGAATCGAACAGGTGCGCGAGTTCTTCAAGACCATGGACGATTGCCAGAAGCCGCTTGAGTTCCACCCCGGCGAATTTCTCGTGCAGGGTGACCGCGTGGTGGTGTTCGGCCACTTCGAGTGGGCCGTCAACGCGACCGGAACGGAGTTCGCGAGCGACTTCGTGCACAGCTTCAAGATCCGCCACGGGCAGGTCGCGGCGCTCCATGAGTTCATGGATACCCACGCCTGCGTGAAGGCGTACGGCAGCGGCGCGGGCGCCGGCATGGCGCGCGACGAGCAGCCCGGCCGGCCCTCGATGCACTGAGCCGCGCGCCGCGCCGCGACTTGCGTGGGCGAGGCGCGATTGCTTGCGCCCGTACCATTGAAGTCCGGCCTTCCGCGCACGATACTGAAGCTCGAACCTAGACATCACTGGAGAAGAACATGGACAACCAGGCCAATATCGATCTAGTCAAGCAATGCTACGACGCCTACCTCAAGGGCGACATGCCGCGCCTCCTTTCCTACATGGCGCCGGACATCGACTGGCAGCTGCAACAGGTGGAAGGCGTACCGTTTTCCGGCAAGCGGCGCGGCGTCGATCAGGTAACGGAATTCGTCGGGATGGTGGCCCAGGCGCAAGAGCCGCGCTCCTTCGAGCCGCGTGATTTCGTCGCGCAGGGCGACATGGTGGTGGTGATGGGCCACTACGACTGGGTGGTCAAGGCGACCGGCGCGGAATTCGGCAGCGACTTCGTGCACTGCTTCACGATCCGCGACGGCAAGGTCACCGCCTTCAAGGAGTACATGGACACCTACGCGGCCGCCATGGCCTACTTCCCGCAGCTGAGCGCGGCAATGGGGCGGGCCCAGCCGGAGCGGCCGGCGCTGCACTGAGCGCAATCACGCGCCCATCGATTGGCTTTCGGCCCGGAGGACAGCATGGATGACCAGGCGAACATCGATTTCATCAAGGAGTTCTACGACGCCTACCTGCAGGGCGATCGCGAACGGCTGCTGTCCTGTATGGCGCCCGACATTGAGTGGGACATCCCGTCGATGCCGGGGATTCCATTCTCGGGCAAGCGGCGCGGGCGCGAGCAGGTCAACGAATTTTTCAGGCTGGTGGGCGAGTCCCAGCAGCTGGTGCGCTTCGAACCGCGCGATTTCGTGTCGCAGTGCGGCCGCGTGTACGTGACCGGGCGTAACGACTGGAAGGTGAAGGCAACCGGGGCCGGCTTCAGCACCGACTGGGTGCACATCTTCACCGTGAAGGACAGACAGGTGACGGGATTCCGCCAGTTCATGGACACCCACGCGATCGTGACGGCCTACCGCAGCGACGCACCCAGCGATCCAGACTCGCTGCCGAGCGCGCACTGTCCGGCGCTGCATTAGGGCCCGGGCCCGGGCGGGAATCGCCGACCAGGCGGAAGGCGCCAGCAGCCGTGCGTCCCATGCGGCTGAGTTCAGCCGCGTCCGCGGGATAGGGGTAGCGGACGATGCCCGTCACGCCGTATTTTTTCAGCGTCGCCTCGCTAGGGAAATAGGCGATCCATTTGGAGCCTTTGCGGAAATCGACTTCCAGCGAGAAAGGCTTTCCACTTCCGATGGCGAGCTCCAGCGATCTCTGTACGTCCTTGTCCCACTCGTCGGCTTCCCTGTCGTAGATGGGGCGACCGTCGACGGTGATCCTGGTGTGGACGATCGGGTGGTCGGGTCGCGTCAGGCTGAGCGACTTGCGGAGCAGGTCGCGCGAGGCGCCGGCTTTACGGAAGAGCGGCTCGTCGGCGTCGAAGTCGACCTGGCCGCCGTTGAAGCCCAGCACCGCGCCAGCGTCCAGTTCCTTGTTGCAGCCAGCCAGGAAGACGTAGTTGGCGCAGGAGGCGAAGCAGTAGCCGACCACGGCGACGTCGATCCCGCGGTGCTGGATGAACCGGCCCAGCTTGAGCGCGTGCTCCGGATCGCCGCCGGCGGAGGTGATGACCAGCTTGCGTGCGCCCGCGCGCAGGTTCTCGATCAGTGCGTCGGAGGAAGCTTCGGTGATCCTGCCGCGGAACACCACGGTTTCGCCATTGTGCGAGAGATGGAAATTGGCGGCGTGGAGGGGTTGGCTCAGTAACGCGGCCGTCATCACGGCCGTTCCGGTTGCGGAGGAACGGAGGATTGCCTGAATTCGACGGGTTAGCTGAGCCATGGAACGATCGTAGTGTCGTTCGCCCAGCGCCTATTGATGTACCTCAGGGACTGTCCCTGGGGACTGTCCCTTGCCTTTGTCCGATTCGGCATAATCATGTTCGAATCAGACAAAAGGCGGGGGACAGTCCCGTTGGGACAGTCCCCGGTCAGTCCCTGAGCTAAATCAATAGGGCCTTTGCGAACGACACTACGATCGTTCCATGGCTCAGCTAACCCGTCGAATTC
>DASTVB010000119.1:0-11201 GCA_035759315.1 Telluria sp.
GCCGGCGAATTCGTTCAGGTAGTCGACCAGCGCGCGTACGCCCTCGACCGGCATCGCGTTGTACAGCGACGCCCGCATGCCGCCGACAGACTTGTGGCCCTTCAGCTGCAGCAGCCCGCGCTGTTTGGCGCCGGCCAGGAATTGTTCGTTCAGCGACTCGTCGCGCAGGAAGAACGGTATGTTCATGCGCGAGCGGCAGTTCGGCGCCACCCGGTTCTGGTAGAAGCCGTCGGCGTCCAGCGCTTCGTACAGCAGCGCCGCTTTCTCTATATTACGCTTCTCGAGCGCGGCCACCCCACCCTGGCGTTTGATCCACTGGAAGGTCAGGCCCGCGATGTAGATCGAATAGGTGGGCGGCGTGTTGTACATCGAGTCCGCTTCCGATACCAGCTTCCAGTCGAACACGGATGGGCAGATCGGCAGCGCGTGCCCGATCAGGTCGTCGCGCACGATCACGATGGTCAGGCCGGCGGGGCCGATGTTCTTCTGCGCGCCGGCGTAGATCACGCCGTAATTCGAGACGTCGATTTCGCGCGACAGGATGTGCGAGGACATATCGGCAACCAGCGGCGTGTCGCCCTGCACCGTCGGCACGAAGTTGAACTCGACGCCGTCGATGGTTTCGTTGGTGCAGATGTGCAGGTAGGCCGCGTCCGGCGTCAGCTTCCACGTATCCTGCGGTGGAATGCTGGTGAACGCGCCTTCCGGCGAGGCCGCGACGTTGGCAAGGCCGTAGCGCGTCGCTTCCTTGATCGACTTGCCGGACCACGAACCGGTGTGCACGAAATCGATGGTGGCCGGTTGCGGCTTGCGCCCGACCAGGTTCATCGGGACGACTGCGTTCTCGCCCAGCCCGCCGCCCTGCAGGAACATGACGCGGTAGTTGGGCGGCACATTGAGCAGCTCGCGCAGGTCGCGTTCGGCCTGCTCGATGATGGACGTGAACTCGGGGCCGCGGTGGCTCATCTCCATCACGGACATGCCGCTGCCATGCCAGTCGAGCATCTCAGCGGCAGCCTGCTCCAGCACGTCCCGTGGCAGGACTGCCGGACCAGCCGAGAAATTGAAGACCTGAGTCACTGTGGGCCTGCCTCCTTATTTGGCTGGCTGGGCGAAGCGCTGCATCACTGCCTGCATGCGCGGCAGCACGATCTGCTGGCCCAGCGCGGTCGATTCGGCCATCAGCACCGGCATCACCTTCAGGGTCTTGGCGCCAAGCGGCGTGCGGTAGAACTTGCCCATCTCGACGATCTCGGCGGTGGTGAAGTGGCGCGCGTACAGCGCCGGCATCGCGTCGATCATGGCGTCGATCAGTTTCGGGTCTTCCATCACTTCGCGCACGGCCTTCAGGATTTCCGGCATCTTCGCATGCACTTCGGTCAGCGCTTCCTTGCGCTTCTCTTCGCTCATGTTGGGCGAACTCTGGATCGCCTGGGTGGCGGAGCCGAGGATCAGCTGGGGCATCTGCGCCAGCATCTGTTCGTTCATCTGCTGCATGGTCTGGCGATAATTCATCGCCGCCAGCATGTCCTTGACCGCGCTGACCGTCTTCTGGTCGACCGCCACCGGCTTCGGTGCGGGAGTTTGCGCCTGCGCCATCGGCGCCGCGAATGCGATTGCGGTCAGGGCTGCCGCTGCGATAGTTTTGATTTTCATTGTCGTCCCAGGTCTGGAATTGGAAACGCCGGGGCGAACCCCGGCGTCTTCACTGCTTGTTACTCGTCGGCCGGCGGATTGCCTACCGAGGGAGCGCGCGATTCGGGTTCTTCCACCTGCAGCGAGGCAGGCAGTTCCGTCACGTCTTCCACGTCGGATTCGACCACGCGCTGCAGGCCGGACAGCTTGGTGCCGTCTTCCACCGCGATCAGGGTCACGCCCTGGGTCGCGCGGCCCATCTCGCGGATCTCGGCCACGCGGGTGCGAATCAGCACGCCGCCGGTCGTGATCAGCATGATCTCGTCGTTGGTGTTGACCAGCGTCGCCGCCACCACCTTGCCGTTACGCTCGGAGGTCTGGATTGCGATCATGCCCTTGGTGCCGCGGCCGTGACGGGTGTACTCGGTGATCGGGGTACGCTTGCCGAAGCCGTTCTCGGTTGCGGTCAGCACCGACTGCTGCTCGTTTTCCGCCACCAGCAGCGCGATCACGTTCTGGCCTTCTTCCAGGTTCATGCCGCGCACGCCGCGCGCGGTACGGCCCATCGGACGCACGTCGTTTTCGTCGAAGCGCACTGCCTTGCCCGAGTCGGAGAACAGCATCACGTCGTGCGCGCCATCGGTCAGCGCCGCGCCGATCAGGAAGTCGCCCTCGTCCAGGTCCACGGCGATGATGCCGGCCTTGCGCGGGTTGCTGAAGTCGCGCAGCGGCGTCTTCTTCACCGTGCCAAGGCTGGTCGCCATGAACACGTAGTGGTCTTCCGGGAAGGTGCGGTTTTCGCCCGACAGCGGCAGCACCACGGTGATCTTCTCGTTGTCCTGCAGCGGGAACATGTTGACGATCGGCTTGCCGCGCGAGTTGCGCGAGCCTTGCGGCACTTCCCATACCTTCAGCCAGTACATGCGGCCGCGGTTCGAGAAGCAAAGGATGTAGTCGTGCGTGTTGGCGATGAACAGCTGGTCGATCCAGTCTTCTTCCTTGGTCGCCATCGCCTGCTTGCCGCGCCCGCCGCGCTTTTGGGCGCGGTATTCGGAGATCGGCTGCGACTTCATGTAGCCGGTGTGCGATAGCGTGACCACCATGTCCTGCGGGGTGATCAGGTCTTCGGTACCGAGGTCGGTCGCATTGCTTTCGATGACGGAGCGGCGCTCGTCCTTCTGGCCGTATTCGGTCATCGCGCCATTCAGCTCGTCGACGATGATCGCGGTCACGCGCGCCGGCTTGGCGAGGATGTCCAGCAGGTCGGCGATCAGCGACATCACTTCCTTGTACTCGCCGACGATCTTGTCCTGTTCCAGGCCGGTCAGGCGCTGCAGGCGCATCTGCAGGATTTCCTGCGCCTGCTCTTCGGACAGCTTGTACAGGCCATCGGCCTGCATGCCGTAGTGCTTCGGCAGGTGCTCAGGACGGAACGCATCGGCGCCGCCCGGGGTTTCGCCTTCGCCGGTACGGGCCAGCATTTCGCGCACCAGGGACGAATCCCAGGCGCGGTTCATCAGTTCGGTCTTTGCGACCGGCGGGGTTGGCGCCGCCTTGATGATCGCGATGAAATCGTCGATGTTCGCCAGCGCGACCGCCAGGCCTTCCAGCACGTGGCCGCGTTCGCGCGCCTTGCGCAGGTCGAACACGGTGCGGCGCGTGACCACTTCGCGGCGGTGCGACAGGAACTCGGACAGCATCTGCTTCAGGTTCAGCAGCTTCGGCTGGCCGTTCACCAGCGCCACCATGTTCATGCCGAAGGTGTCCTGCAACTGGGTCTGCTTGTACAGGTTGTTCAGCACGACTTCAGGCACTTCGCCGCGTTTCAGCTCGATCACCACGCGCATGCCCGACTTGTCGGACTCGTCGCGGATGTCGGAGATGCCTTCGAGCTTCTTGTCGCGCACGTTCTCGGCGATCCGCTCGAGCAGCGATTTTTTATTGACCTGGTACGGCAGCTCGTCGACGATGATCGCGGTGCGGCCGCCTTCCTTGCCGAATTCCTCGAAGTGGGTCTTGGCGCGCATCACCACGCGCCCACGGCCGGTGCGGTAGCCGTCGCGCACGCCGGACACGCCGTAGATCGTGCCGCCGGTCGGGAAGTCCGGCGCCGGGATGATCTCGATCAGTTCGTCGATCGTGCAGTCCGGGTTCGACAGCACGTGCAGCGCGCCGTTGATTACTTCGGTGATGTTGTGCGGCGGGATGTTGGTCGCCATGCCGACCGCGATACCGGCCGAACCGTTGATCAGCAGGTTCGGGATGCGGGTCGGCAGGACCGTCGGTTCCTTTTCCTTGCCGTCGTAGTTCGGCTGGAAGTCGACCGTGTCCTTGTCGATGTCGGCCAGCAGTTCGTTGGCGATCTTGTCCAGGCGGCACTCGGTGTAGCGCATCGCCGCGGCGTTGTCGCCGTCGATCGAGCCGAAGTTGCCCTGCCCGTCCACCAGCGTGTAGCGCAGCGAGAAGTCCTGCGCCATGCGCACCAGCGTGTCGTAGATCGACGCGTCGCCGTGCGGGTGGAACTTACCCATGACCTCACCGACCACACGCGCGCACTTTACGTACGGGCGGTTGTACAGGTTGTTCATCTCGTGCATGCCGAACAGGACGCGGCGGTGCACCGGTTTCAGGCCATCGCGGACATCCGGCAGCGCACGGCCCACGATCACGCTCATCGCGTAATCGAGGTAGCTCTTGCGCATCTCTTCTTCGAGGGAAATCGGGATTGTTTCTTTTGCGAATTGATCCATTGGCGGGAAGTGCTCTCAGGCTGTAGTTATATATGCAGGACAACCGTTCGATTCTAGCATGTCGGCAGGGGCTACTGCGCAAAACCTTGGGCCGGCCTGGCCGCCGCCAAATCCTTGAAATCTGGCACTTTTGTCAATACAAATCGCGCGCCTGCGCTTTCGTTGCACAAAAACAACGTAGTCAATATGATTACGATCCGTTTGATTTGCAGCTCAACGTGCGAATGATGCCCATGTGGCAAAATGGCAGCAAGTAATTGCCTGTTTCACAATGCGAATCAGCAATAATGCAAGACGTTGTTCGGCGTAAGCTCAGAGCAATCCACCCGAAAAGGAACCAAGAATATGAAAAACATCTTAGCGCTCGTGCTCGTCGCGGCGGCGACGCTGGCGGGTAGTGCATCGGCCGAAACGCCGACCGCACCGCCGTACGCGCCACTGACCACCGACATCCAGGCTCCCAAGCCACACAGCGCCTACGTGCAGGATGCACGCGGCGTAATCGTCCGCAACCCGTTCGGCCTGTGCTGGCGCACCGGCTACTGGACCCCGGCCGATGCGGTACCGGGCTGCGACCTGCCGATCTGCGTCGAGCCGGAGACCCTGGTCGACGGCAAGTGCGTCGCCCCTCCTCCGCCACCGCCGCCACCGGCGCCGGCAGCAGTCGAAGAGCCTGCCGCCACCCCGGCCGCGGAACCTGTCCCGACCTCCGAAAAAGTGAGCTACAGCGCCGACGCCTTCTTCGACTTCGACAAGGCCGTGCTTAAGCCGGACGGCAAGAAAGCCCTCGACGAGCTGGCCGCCAACATCCAGGGCGTGAACGTCGAGGTGATCATCGCCGAAGGCCACACCGACTCGATCGGCACCGACGCGTACAACGAAAAGCTGGCGATCCGCCGCGCCGAATCGGTCAAGAAGTACCTGGTCGACAAGGGCATCGACGCCTCCCGCGTGTACGTTGAAGGCAAAGGCGAGAAGCAGCCGGTCGCCGACAACAAGACCAGCGAAGGCCGCGCGAAGAACCGCCGCGTGGAAATCGAAGTGGTTGGCACCCGTACCGTGTCCAAATAATCAAGCCTTCGCGGCTGGTTCGGAAAACCCCGCTTCGGCGGGGTTTTTTCTTATCCGCGCGACTTGCCCAACAAGTTTTCCGCTATCATCCTCCCCATGAACGCAGACCCGCACGAAATCGAGAAATTCAGCGAACTGGCCCACCACTGGTGGGACCCGACGTCCGAGTTTCGCCCGCTCCACGAGATCAATCCCTTGCGCCTTGAATGGATCAACGCGCGCGTGCCGCTGCACGGCAAGGACGTCATCGACATCGGTTGCGGCGGCGGCATCCTGTCCGAATCGATGGCCAAGAAAGGCGCGCGCGTCACCGGCATCGACCTGTCCCAGAAAGCGCTCAAGGTCGCCGACCTGCACTCGCTGGAATCGGAAGTCGAGGTGCGCTACAAGCACATCTCGGCCGAGGACATGGCGGCGCTGGAGCCGGGCAAATACGATGTGGTGACCTGCATGGAGATGCTCGAACACGTACCGGATCCGGCCTCGATCGTGCGCGCCGCGGCGATGCTGGTCAAACCGGGCGGGCATGTATTCTTCTCGACCCTGAACCGCAATCCGAAAGCGTGGCTGTTCGCCGTGATCGGCGCCGAATACCTGCTGCGCATGCTGCCCAAAGGGACGCACGACTACGCCAAGTTCATCACGCCGGCCGAACTGTCGCAGTACATCCGCAATGCGGCACTGCAGATTGACCGCTTCAAGGGGCTCGGCTACAACCCGCTCACGCGCATGTACTCGCTCAACGACGACACCGACGTGAACTACATGGTCGCCTGCACGCGTCCGCTCTAAACCCATTTTTCCCGCATTCCCATGATCCGTCCACCATTCCCGGCGCCGCGCGCCGTCCTGTTCGACCTGGACGGCACCCTGGCCGACACCGCACCCGACCTGGCCGCGGCCGTCAACCTGCTGCGCACCTCGCGCGGACTGGAGCCGACGCCGTACGCGATCCTGCGTCCGACCGCATCGGCCGGCGCGCGCGGCATGATCGGCGCGGCGTTCGGCCTGACGCCGGCTGATGAGGGCTACGAAGAACTGCGCCTCGAGTGGTTCGACAACTACCAGAACGCGATGGCGGTGCACAGCACCCTGTTCGAAGGGATTCCGGAACTGCTCCAAGGGATCGTCAACGCCGGCATGGCATGGGGTATCGTGACCAACAAGCCAGCGCGCTTCACCGATCCGCTGGTGGGCATGATCGGCCTCGACACCGCGGGCTGCGTGATCTCGGGCGACACCACGCCGCAACCGAAACCGCATCCGGGCCCGCTGCTGGAAGCCGCTCGCCGCCTCGGCATCGCGCCGGAGCAGTGCTGGTATGTCGGCGACGACATGCGCGACGTCGAAGCCGGCCGCGCGGCGGGCATGCTGACGGTCGCCTGCACCTGGGGCTACTGCGGCTCGATCGATCCGGCCACCTGGGGCGCCGACGTCCTGCTCGCCACCCCGAGCGCCCTGCTCGACCTGTTAGCGTCCACCACCCCCCAACTCGCCGCATAAGCAAAAGGGGACTGTCCCAATGGGACCGTCCCCTGCCTTCCGTCGCGCCACCCCGGTTCCACTGGCGCTTTCCGCATCAGAGCGCCGCGCACGATCCGCGTAAAAAAATCAGCTATTTGCGGTTGATCGGCGCAATCTCATCGAGCTCCGATCCAATCTCCTTCTCCGCAATTTTCAAATCGTACGAGCGCTGCAGGTTGAGCCACGACAGCGCGTCCCCGCCAAAATAGCGGGCAAGGCGCAGAGCGGCATCTGCTGTTATACCGGTGCGTTCCTTAACAAGCTCTTCAACGCACCCATCCGTAACACGGATCGCTTTTGCAAGAGCGGCATTGCTAAGCTTGAGTGGCAAAAGATATCTTCACGCAAGACTTCACCGGGATGTACAGGGCGCATCCCATTCTTACGCGGTTTAATGATAGTCGACAATTTCCACCTCCTCAGGCGCTTATCGGTCCAGCGAAGCAAATTCGGTATTTGCTATTGATGCGGATGCTGTGTTGACCGTAACGGTTTCCTCTCAGCATCTCAAGGCGGTTTCCCGGAGGCGATCGCAATGCATCCAAGGTGTCTGCGTCCTCGAGTAGCTGGAACTTTCGTTGAGCGATGTACCGAATCCCTACGAACTTGCCACAAACTCACCAGCATGCAGGTGAGCCGTATCGCGCGAAGCAAAGGATTGAATGGACATGTTAGCACTTGTCGATAGACGCCAATCCTCGGGCATCGCGATCTGCGCTATGTTGAACTAACACATGCTTACGTTTGAAACGACATCCGGTCTACTTGTTTCACGGCTTCATCGGTAACCTACTTCCATGCAATATCCAATCAGGGAGAAAAATATGGAACCGATCAAGACCACGACTCGCATTCACCCACTGGTGGCCACCGCGGCCGCGTCCGTGATCCTCGTCAGCCTCGTGGGCACCGCCGCAATTACGGGCATGATTCCATCGTCCAAGGCAGTTCCGGCGCCAACCAGCCTGCCGCCATCGGCCCTGGTCGCCGGCTCGGCCGAGCAGGCCATGCAACCGATCGGCGCGATGAACGGCCAGGCGCAGTTCCAGCCAGCATTGGCACAGGCGCAGTTCCAACCGGTCGCCGCGCCTCCAGCTGCGATCCAATACCAGCCACCCGGCGCCACCGCGCCAGTGACTTATGTTCCGGCAGTCGCACAGGCGGAACCTGTGCGCAAAGCCGCGCCGAAGCCGAAAGTGCGCACGGTGCAGAAAGTCGTGTACCGCGACCGCTACGTGCAGCCGGCTGAGCGCAGCTACGCGCCGCCTCCTGCCCCGGCCCCGGTCGCGCAGCAACCTAACTATGTGGCGATGGGCGTAGGCGCGCTGGTAGGCGGCCTGGCAGGTAACCAGATCGGCGGCGGCAGCGGCAAGAAGGCGGCCACCGTGGCGGGCGCGATTGGCGGCGCAATGTTGGGCAATCACATAGCGAACCGTCAGAAGCAGCAGTAATTTCGCTGTTGGAGTACAATGTAATTTGCTTGGGGGCGACCTGGTTTCGACGTGGGTTGCGAAGCAGCGCAGGGCATACCGAGGACTGGTTACCTCGTAAATACATCCAGAAATCAATAACTGCAAACGATAACTCGTACGCACAAGCAGCTTAACGGCTGCTAGCCCTTCACCACCTCGTCCCTGGGGTGGGCTGGCAACAGCATGAAGGGTCATTTACAGGGAATCGCATTTGGCCGGGTCACTTGGTCAAATGTTAAATCTAAGGTGACTCGTCTTGGCAAAGCGTGCACGTCCGCGTTGTCCGGATTAAATTAAATGGCAGTGCTAAGTATGTAGAACTGTCTGTAGAGTGCTTGCGGACGAGGGTTCGATTCCCTCCGCCTCCACCACTGAATAACGAAAAGCCGCTGATCCGTCAGCGGCTTTGTCGTATCTGGACGCCTGGTTAATGCGCTCGGACGCGCCTTACGAGGCTCCGTTCCCGCTCGCGCCGCGATAGCGCTTCAATTCGTTTGTCAGCCAGGTGGCGCTCGGCGTCGCCGCCCCACCCCCGCACCGCACGAGGTAAGGCTTGCCGCTCATGCTGCTTGTCGACGCCGCACGTTCGATAAACGATTCGGCATTGGTAAGCATGCGGCGGCGCTCAAGGTAATCGTACTTCTCCTTGAGGTGCTCGCGCGCCTTCGAGCCCTTGTACCAGGTGCCGTTCCGGTTGAACTCGCACCCGGGGCTCGCAACGTAGGCGAGCAGGTGTGCGATCTCCCGCTGCGTGACGGCGGATACCTGGGCAAGCGCCGGACCGCAAGCCGAAAACATCAGCGCCGCGGCGATGGCCGCCTTACCAATCTGTAGCTTCATCGAATCTCATCCCTTGCGGTTGATCACGCCTTATCGTAACCGAAAGGTGGCGCCACGATGCGCATAAGTGCCTTCTGGAAACAGTACATTTGTACTCGCAGATTCGCCCTTATGTCTCATGTTGAGCCGACAACGCCGGCATACAGTACTTCCACGAACAACTCCGTACTGACTGTACATAAGCGCGTAGAAGGAAAAAAATCATGGCGACGAGCGGCCCACAAGTCCTGAATGGCACTACTTCCAACGATAACCTGATCGGCGGCTCCGGCAACGACACCCTGAATGGCGGCGCGGGCAGCGACACCGTGAATGGCGACTCCGGCAATGACACCCTGATCTATGACGTCCCGCAAGGCACGACGCAGTCGAAAGACCTGTACACCGGCGGCTCCGGCATCGACACCCTGATGTTGCGCTTCACCCTGCAGCAGTGGCTCGATCCGGTCAACCAGACCCAGGTGGCGAATTACCTCGCGCACCAGAACCTGGTCACCAACCGCCATACCCTTGAGATATCCAACAGCACGAACAGCGACTTTGTCTTCACATTCGGCACGTCCACCCTGACCGTCCAGATGACCGAGTTGCTGCGCGTGTTTGTCGACGGCGTTGAACTGAACCCGGCCGATGAGCTGGTGACCGCCACCAACGATGCCGCTACCACCGGCGAGGAGAGCGCGGCGATCGGCATCAATGTGCTGGCGAACGACGTAGTCCCGGACCTCGTGAAATCGATCGCGGTGACGACTCCCCCGGCGCATGGCACGGCGACCCTGGTGAAACCGAACGCGCTCGTCCCTGCGTCCTGGTACTTCAGCTATCAGCCAAACTCCAGCTACTACCAGTACCTGTCCAGCGGACAGACCGCGACCGATACCTTTAGCTACATCGTGACCGATGCCGATGGCGACACCAGCACGGCGACCGTGACGATGACCATCACAGGCTCGAACGACAGCGTATCGATCACCAGCGCTACCCAGGTCGGCGCGGTGGTGGAAGACACGACCGGCAACGCCTCGGGCACCATCACGTTCAACGATATCGATCTGAACGACAGCCACACCGCTTCGGTCAGCTCCTCCAATAGCACCACACTGGGCACGTTCTCCCTCGCCACCGTGAACGAGGCCGCCGGTGCTGCAAATGGTTCGGTCGGCTGGTCGTACGCCTTGAATCATGCTGCCGCCCAATACCTGGCTGCCGGCGAGACCGAAGAGGAAGTGTTCACTGTCGAACTCAATGACGGCAACGGATCC
Source organism: Telluria sp. (assembly GCA_035759315.1). Classification (GTDB taxonomy): domain Bacteria; phylum Pseudomonadota; class Gammaproteobacteria; order Burkholderiales; family Burkholderiaceae_D; genus Telluria. Next base: position 10,555 of record DASTVB010000119.1, read on the forward strand.
ACCACCACACAAAATGTGACCGTCACGATCACGGGCACCAACGATAATGTGATCGTCACCTCCGCTGCCCAAGAAGGCAGCGTCACCGAAGACACTGCCCCTGGCTCGGCCACCGGCACAATCCAGTTCACCGATGCGGACCTGACCGACGAACATGAGACGAGCGTCTCTTCGTCCAACGCCACGACGCTGGGCGCATTCGTGCTCGGCGCTGTCAGCGAATCAGCGACCACCACCGGCGGCTCCGTGGGCTGGACCTACACCCTCGACAACGGTGCCGCACAATACCTGGCTGCCGGCGAGACCGAAGAGGAAGTGTTCACCGTCGAACTCGATGACGGCAATGGATCGACCACCACACAAAATGTGACCGTCACGATCACGGGCACCAATGACGACGTGATCGTTACCTCCGCTGCCCAGACAGGCAGCGTCACCGAAGACATTGCCCCTGGCTCGGCCACAGGAACGATCCAGTTCACCGATGCGGACCTGACCGACGAACATGAAACCAACGTTACGTCGTCGAACGCCACCACCCTGGGCGCATTCGTTCTTGGCACTGTCAGCGAATCGGCGACCACCACCGGTGGCTCCGTGGGCTGGACCTACACGCTGGACAATGGAGCGGCGCAGTACCTGGCAGC
>DASTVB010000120.1:0-25734 GCA_035759315.1 Telluria sp.
CTCAAGCTGCGCGGCGACTACCTCGCCATCGTGACGCTGGGCTTCGGCGAGATCATCCGCATCTTCATGAACAACCTGAACGACCCGATCAACTTCACCAACGGGCCGCAGGGCATCAACATGATCGACCCGATCCGCATCTTCGGCGTCTCGCTGGCCGGTGAAGAAGGTTCGGGCGGCATCGTCAAGGTGTTCGGCTACGACATGCCGTCGGTGAACGCCTACTACTTCCTGTTCCTGTTCCTGTGCATCGCGATCATCTTCGTCACCACGCGCCTGCAGCACTCGCGCCTGGGGCGCGCCTGGGTCGCGATCCGCGAAGACGAAATCGCGGCCAAGGCGATGGGCATCAACACCCGCAACGTCAAGCTGCTCGCGTTCACCATGGGCGCCTCGTTCGGCGGCGTGGCCGGCGCGATGTTCGGCGCCTTCCAGGGCTTCGTGTCGCCGGAATCGTTCTCGCTGATGGAATCGGTCGCCGTGCTGGCGATGGTGGTCCTGGGCGGCATCGGCCACATCCCCGGCGTGGTGCTGGGCGGCGTGCTGCTTGCGGCGCTGCCGGAAGTGCTGCGTCACGTGGTCGAGCCGCTGCAGAACGCCATCTTCGGCAAGATCGTCATCGAAGCCGAAGTGCTGCGCCAGCTGCTGTACGGCCTGGCGATGGTCATGATCATGCTGTACCGCCCGGCGGGCCTGTGGCCGGCGCCGCGCCACGAAGACCGCCCTGACGCGGACATCGACAAGCCAGACCACGCCACCGGCGTCAAGGCAGCGTGAGGATAGAACAATGAGCGACCAGGTACTACTCAATATCAAGGGCGTGAACAAGCGCTTCGGCGGCCTGCAGGCCCTGACCGACGTCGGCATCACCATCATGAAGGGCCAGATCTATGGCCTGATCGGACCGAACGGCGCGGGCAAGACCACCTTCTTCAACGTGATCACGGGCCTGTACCAGCCGGACACCGGCTCGTTCGAACTGGCCGGCAAGCCGTACTCGCCGTCCGCGCCGCATGAGGTGGCCAAGGCCGGCATCGCGCGCACCTTCCAGAACATCCGCCTGTTCGGCGAAATGACCGCGCTGGAGAACGTCATGGTCGGGCGCCACGTGCGCACCCACCAGGGCGTGTTTGGCGCGATCTTCCGCCACAAAGCGGCACGCGAAGAAGAGAAGGCGATCCGCGCGCGTGCGCAGGAGCTGCTTGATTTTGTGGGCATCGGCCAGTTCGCCAAGCGCACCGCCAAATTCCTGTCCTACGGCGACCAGCGCCGGCTCGAGATCGCGCGCGCACTGGCGACCGACCCGCAGCTGCTGGCGCTGGACGAACCGGCGGCCGGCATGAACGCCACCGAAAAGCTCGCGCTGCGAGAACTGCTGGTCAAGATCAAGGACGAAGGGCGCACCGTGCTGCTGATCGAGCACGACGTCAAACTGATGATGGGGCTGTGCGACCGCATCACCGTACTCGAATACGGCAAACCGATCGCGGAGGGCCTGCCCGCCGAGATCCAGAAGAACCCGGCCGTGATCGAAGCGTATCTCGGAGGCGCACACTAATGACCGACACCATCCTCAAAGTATCCGGCCTCAAGGTCGCGTACGGCGGCATCAAGGCCGTCAAGGGCATCGACCTCGAAGTGAACAAGGGCGAACTGGTGACCCTGATCGGCGCGAACGGCGCCGGCAAGACCACCACGCTCAAGGCCATCACCGGCACGCTCCCCGACTGCAAGGTCGAGGGCGAAATCAGCTACATGGGCGCATCGCTCAAGGGCGTGAAATCGTTCCAGCTGGTCGAGCGCAGGCTCGCGATGGTGCCTGAGGGCCGCGGCGTGTTCACCCGCATGACCATCCACGAAAACCTCCTGATGGGTGCGTTCACCCGCAGCGACAAGGCTGAAATCGACGCCGACATCGAAAAGTGGTACGGCGTGTTCCCGCGCCTGAAAGAGCGCAGCGCGCAGCTGGCGGGAACGCTGTCCGGCGGCGAACAGCAGATGCTCGCGATGGCGCGCGCCCTGATGAGCCACCCGAACCTGCTGCTGCTGGACGAGCCGTCGATGGGCCTGTCCCCGATCATGGTCGAAAAGATCTTCGAAGTGATCCGCACCGTTTCCGCGCAGGGCATCACCATCCTGCTGGTCGAACAGAACGCCAAGCTCGCTTTGGAAGCCGCGCACCGCGGCTACGTCATGGATTCGGGCGCCCTCATCATGACCGGCAACGCCCAGGACATGCTGCACGACCCGCGCGTCAAGGCCGCCTACCTCGGCGAAGAAGCCTGACCTGCATCAACCCCGGGGTCAGGTCACGCTCGCAGAGCTACGACCTGGCCCCGCCGCTTACCACACGGTGCCTGACACCAGGGTCGTAGCGCGCTACTTTAGCCCCGCACGATTCGCACGGCATCGCCAGCCGCTACTTTTCCGTCCGCTTTTCCGCCCGCTCCCTGCGCTGCATCAACCGCGGTGTCAGGCACGCATTCCCCTAGGTGCCTGACACCTCGCGAAGTGCGCGGTGCCTGACACCGGGGATGTTATTGGAAGGCCCAGCCGGCGAGGGCGGCGCCGATGACGATCACCAGCGGCGAGATGCGGCCGGTGAGAAGGAGGGCGAAGCCGGCGAGGGCGATCAGGAAGTCGACGAGGGTGAAGATGGCGCCGGTCCAGAGAGGGTCGTACAGGGCGGCGGCGAGCAGGCCGACGACGGCGGCACTGGCGCCGGCGACGGCTTTACGTATGGCGTCGCGCTGCAGCAGGGCGTCCCAGAAGGGCAGGACGCCGGTGATCAGGAGCAGGCCAGGCGCGAAGATCGCCAAGGCCATGACGAAGCCGCCCAGCCAGCCGCCCAACGGGCCGTGCATCACTGCGCCGAGGTAGGCGCCGATCGCGAACATGGGGCCGGGAACCGCCTGCGCAGCGCCATAGCCGGCGAGGAAGGCTTCTTCGCTGACCCAGCCCGGGACGACGACGCTCGCGTGCAGCGCGGGCAGGACGACGTGGCCGCCGCCGAACACCAGCGCGCCGGACCGGAATACTTCGCCCACCATCATCAATTCGGTCACGCCGGTGGCGGCGCCCAGTGCGGGCAGCAGGAACAGCAGCGCGGCGAACAGCGTCAGCAGGATGACGCCGGTGCGCCGCCGGATGCCGTAGTCGACGTGGCTCGCCGGATGCAGGTGCTGGATGTCGAGGAAGGCAGCGCCAATCGCGCCGCCGGCCCCGATCGCCACCAGCTGGGTGAGCGCGGACGGCGCCATCAGCACCAGCAGGGCGGCGACGACCGCGGCCGCCACCCGCACGCGGTCGGTGCACAGCGCGCGCGCCATGCTGATGGTGGCGTGCGCGACGATCGCGACCGCGGCCACCTTCAGGCCGTGCACGGCGCCGGAGGAGGCGATGTCCTGCCAGCGTGTGAGGCCAATCCCGAACAGGATCAAGAGGATCGCGGAGGGCAGGGTGAAGCCGGCCCACGCGGCAAACGCGCCCGGCCAGCGCGCACGCCCCAGCCCAAGCACGAAGCCGATCTGGCTGGTGGCGGGACCAGGCAGCGACTGGCACAGTGCGACGAGGTCGATGAAGCGCTTGTCGTCGAGCCAGGCGCGCCGCTCGACGAACTCGGTGCGGAAGTAGGCGAGGTGGGCGCTCGGCCCGCCGAACGAGGTCAGGCCCAGCTTGAGGAATGCGAGGAAAACTTCGCCGACGCTCCCTTGGGGCTGCGCGGGCAGGCTGCTTGTCGGATTGTCGCTGTCCGCTGCGGACATGGAGTGTGCCCCGTGATGGTTTGGGAGACATTATATGCGGCGCGCACCGGCATCCCCGGGCCACTACCTGTCATCCCCGCGAACGCGGGGACCCATGCTGAATCAAACAGGTGAGGTGCGCTCGCCTCGACGGCATACTCACAATGGGTCCCCGCGTTCGCGGGGATGACAGGGTGACGGAAGCGGACGCGCATGAAAAAAGGGCCGGGACTTTCGTCTCCGGCCCTTCCTGATCCTGCGCGAGGATTACTTGCGTGCGGCTGCCTTCTGGGCGGTCGCGTTCGCAGCCTGCGTGAACTGGCCAACTGCGGAGTTGACGTTGTTCTCGAAGGTCTCTGCGGCTTGCTTGGTCGTCTTGCTCAGCTGCTCGTAGCCAGCCTGTGCGTTGCCGATCGAGGTCTTGAATGCGTTGACCATGCTTTCGGTGCCGGCCGGCGCGTTGCGGGTGACTTCGTCAACCAGCGATACCACCTTGCGGTTGGTTTCGGCGATCTGGGTCTCGGCTGCCTTGTTGAACTCGGCCTGGGTGTTGGCGGCGATGGCTGCCAGCTGGCGCGTGTACGACATGGCTTTCTCTGCTGCCGGCTGGGCCTGGGCGGCGCTCAGCGCGAAGAATTCCTGCGGGTCTTTCGCTGCCAGCAGCTGGCGCGCTGCGGCGGACGAATCTTCCAGCGTCGCTTTGACTGCGTGGATGTTCAGGTCGACCAGCTTTTCAACGCCTTCGAACGCCTTGGAAGCCAGCGAGGAGAAAATCGCGAACTGCGATTCGAAATTGGCTTTGGTCGCATTCGAAAACTGCTCGGGGATTGCAAACATGGTGTTTCTCCAAAGTGGATTGTGGGTTATCGTTGAGGCTATTGTGCGTCGCAACAAAACCTATTTTATACCGATTTATCGTCAAGTCAAGCGTTTTTTGTGCAGTGCACCATTAGCCTGTGAAGCGGTGAAGATATGTACGTCTCGCTCTGCGCAGCCTGTTTCCGCCGGCGAACAGACGAGCATGATAGACTGAGAAGCGCTGGCCAGGGCGCACGATAAGTTGATACATATCAAACGCGATTGAGCGCGTTCATGTTGCGCCGCGCCAGCCACCGCAGCGGCCAAAAAACAACAATGGAGATTGCATGATTTCGAATACGCAGCAGGAAATTGTGGACGCCGCGATCACGTCGCGCCGCTCGATCCGCGCTTTCCTGGACACGCCGGTCGAGCGCGAGGACATCGAAAAGATCCTCGAAGTCGCCTCCCGCGCGCCCTCCGGCACCAATATCCAGCCGTGGAAGGTGTATGTGCTGACCGGCGAGGCCAAGGAACGCCTGTCGAACGCGATCATGGCCGCCCACGACGACCCGGAGCTGTGCCGCCAGCACACCGAGGAGTACGCCTACTATCCGCGCGAGTGGGTCTCTCCCTATATAGAACGGCGCCGCAAGGTCGGCTGGGACCTGTACACGCTGCTGGGCATCACGCGCGAGGACAAGGCCGGCATGCACCGCCAGCACGGCCGCAATTACCGCTTCTTCGATGCGCCGGTCGGGATGATCTTCACCATCGACCGCATCCTGGAGCAGGGCTCCTGGCTCGACTACGGCATGTTCCTCGAAAATATCATGGTCGCCGCGCGCGGCCGCGGGCTGGACACCTGTCCGCAGGCCGCGTTCACCCCGTTCCACCGTATCATTGAGCAGCAGCTGAACCTGCCCGAGGGCGAAATGGTGGTGTGCGGGATGGCGCTGGGATACGCGGATCACTCGAAAATCGAAAATTCGCTGATTACGCAACGCGAACGATTGGACGGTTTCGTCAAATTTTTGAAATAGGTATATATTGGGGGTAACTGATGAGTTGCACGGCGGAAGCGGCCCGTACGCCGCTTCTGGGTGTCGACTCCCTCTCATATTTCCTGCTGCGCGACGCGCGCGGGAAGCTGTACCGGTTCGAGGATGACTGATGTTTAAGTTCGCGCTGAGCGCATGTATTTGCGCCTTACTCTCGATGGGGCCGCTGCCGGCCGCGAATGCCGCCGGTGCGGGTGCCGGCGCTTCGCAGTATGGCGAAACGGCCAAGAAGGCCCAGATCCGCAAACGCAGCAAGATCGCTGCCAGCAAGGTCAAGCGCACACGCGCCTATCGCGGCCGCGCCTCGATCACCCTCAACGCCAAGCGCAAGGGCGCCTTCGACCGCGCCGCCCGCCGCGCGCGCGCGTTTGCCCCGGCCGTCATGACCATGGGCGACCTGGCCGGCCTGAACCTCACCCGCGATCCGCTCGACCTCAAGTCCAGCGTCGCCTTCGTCCTCGACGAAAACAGCTCCGAAGTCCTGTTCGAGAAGAACGCCAACGTGGCGCTGCCGATCGCATCGATCACCAAGCTGATGACCGGCCTGATCGTGGTCGAGGCGGGGCAGGACATGGACGAAGTCCTCACCATTACCGAAGAAGACGTGGACCGCGAGCGCTTCTCTACCTCGCGCCTGCGGGTTGGCACGCGCATGACGCGCTCCGACCTGCTGCATATCGCGCTGATGAGTTCCGAGAACCGTGCGGCTTCCGCGCTGGGCCGCAACTTCCCGGGTGGCCTGCGTGCCTTTGTCAACGAGATGAACGCGAAGGCGCGCTCGCTCGGCATGCACGACACTCACTACGTTGATTCGAGCGGGCTGTCCAGCCGCAACGTGGCCTCGGCCCGCGACCTGGCCAAGCTGGTCAAGGCGGCGCACCAGCAGCCGATCCTGCGCGAGTACTCGACCGCCGAAAAAGCGGTAGTTACGGCGGGACGCAGCCGGCTGCAGTTCGGCACCACCAATTACCTGGTGACGCGTCCGGAGTGGGAAATCGGGATCCAGAAGACCGGCTTCATCAACGAAGCGGGGCGTTGCCTGGTGATGCAGGCGATGGTCGCTGGGCGCAATGTGGTGATGGTGTTCCTGGACTCGAAGGGCAAGCAGTCGCGGACCGGCGACGCCAACCGCATGCGCAAGTGGCTGGAAGCGATGCGCTCGGGTGCAACGCCTGTATCCTGAGCTAACTTACGTTATCTGGGCTGATCTGCGCCCATTTACCGATATCTGAGCCGATCCTCTGGCTATTCAGCCGTCTGGCGCCTAAATTCGGCCATCTGCGCCGACGGGGGCTGTCCCGACGGGACTGTCCCCAGCTTTCGGTTCCTGTCCGGTTAGCGCAAGCAAAAAGCAGGGGACAGTCCTGTAGGGACAGTCCCCGGCTAACGCAATCGGCAGGGACAGTGCCCTAGCGCGCTAACGGGCGAAAGCCCAAGGTCGTCGAGATCTGCGTCGCGGTGCCGACCAGGTCGTCCAGCCACTCTTCCTGCAGCCTGTCCGCCGGCGCCGAAATCGACAGCCCGGCCACCAGCTTGCCGCTGTCGTCGTAGATGCCGGCCGCCATGCAGCGCACGCCCAGTTCCAGCTCTTCGTTATCGCGCGCATAGCCGCGCGCCCGCACCAGCGACAGCTCGCGCTCCAGCTTGGTCAGGTCGGTAATCGAATTCTTGTTATGCCCCGCGAGGCCGGTCCGCGTCGCGTACGCGCGGATCGCCTTCGGCTCGTCCACCGACAGGAACAGCTTGCCGGTCGAGGTCAGGTGCAACGGTCCGCGCCCGCCGATCGCGCGCACCACCTGCATCCCCGAGCGCTCGGAGAACGCGCGGTCGATGTAGACGATCTCGTCGCCCTGTCGAACCGACAGGTTGACGGTCTGCTGCGTTTTTTTGTGCAGTGCACGCATGGCATCGAGCGCCGCTTCGCGTACCGACAGCCGGCTCTTGACCACATTGCCCAATTCCAGCAGCCGCATCCCGAGCCGGTAGGTGCCCGGTTCGACCCGGTCGACGAAGCGCGTGGTGACCATGTCGTTGAGGATGCGGTGCGCGGTTGACGGGTGCAGCCCGGATACCTTGGCCAGTTCTTTGAGGCTGACCGGGTCCGGATAGGTCGCCAGCGCATCCAGCAAGGCCACCATTCTTTCGATGACCTGGATCGACGTCTTTTGTGGTTCGAGCTGTTCCATTTTCATGATGTGGTTGGTGCGCTGCACTATGTATGGTATTCGTTATACCATAATGTGAAAAAGTTTGGCAATCGGCTCGGGATCAGAGTGATAATGGATTTTCTTTACATAATTGATGAGCATCATGAAAGAACCGGTCATGGAAGAAAACGTCAGCGAGTTCAAGGGCAAGAACGGCTTGGGCCGCATCCTGGCAGCATTCGGCTATTCGATGGAGGGCATGAAAGCCGCGTGGATTCACGAATTTGCGTTCCGCCAGGAGCTGATCGTGTTCGGATTCGCCACCCTGCTGGCGCTGGTGCTTCCCCTGTCCGCCTTCCAGAAGCTGGTGCTGATCAACGTGATGCTGCTTGTCCTGATGGTCGAGCTGATCAATTCCGCGATCGAGGCCGTGGTCGACCGCGTGTCGCTGGAACGCCATCCGCTCTCCAAGCGCGCCAAGGACCTCGGCAGCGCCGCGGTCGCGGTGGCGCTGCTGATCGCCAGCCTGACCTGGGCCGTCATCCTGTTCAACCGCTTCTGGTGACACCCCGTTGCGTGCACGCACAGCGCACGTCGTAATCTTGCGATAACATGTTCCTCCGCCGCCTGATGAGGGCCCTGGCCGTCCGGGCGGATTCGTTTTTCCACCGCTGAGAGGAGAACTGGAACATGTCATTACGATTGGGCGACACCGCACCGGATTTCGAGCAGGACACGTCGATCGGCCGGATCAGGTTCCACGAATGGGCCAACAATTCGTGGGTGGTACTGTTTTCCCACCCGGCGGACTTCACCCCGGTGTGCACGACCGAGCTGGGCCTGACCGCCAAGCTCAAGGACGAGTTCGACAAGCGCAACGTCAAGGCGATCGCGCTGTCGGTCGACCCGGCCGAATCCCACAAGAAGTGGATCAACGACATCGAAGAGACGCAGGATTGCGTGGTCGGCTTCCCGATCATCGCCGACGCCGACAAGAAGGTCGCCGAGCTGTACGACATGATCCACCCGGAGCAGTCGACCACGGCAACGGTGCGCGCAGTGTTCGTGATCGACCCGAACAAGAAGATCCGCATGACGCTCACCTACCCGATGAGCACCGGCCGCAACTTCGACGAGATCCTGCGCGTGATCGACGCGCTGCAGCTGACCGACGGCTACACGGTGGCCACGCCGGGCAACTGGAAGCCGGGGGATAACGTGATCATCCCGCTGTCGCTGCAGGATGAGGAAGAGATCAAGCGAAAGTTCCCCAAAGGCTACGAATCCCCGCGTCCCTACCTGCGCATCACCCCCGCTCCCAACAAGTGAGCCCCCGTCGTCCCAGCGAAGGCTGGGACCCATACTGAAGCTCCAACTTCGGTAGCTGACCATGGGTCCCAGCCTCCGCTGGCACGACGGCTTCTATATACCCGCTGAGTCTTTGCTAATAAGCACTCGGTCGTTTGGCATCCGCCCCGGCAATGCGATGATTGACCCTCGCATTAATGGCTGAGGGCAGCGCATTGGATCTCCATTTCATCATTTCGGGCTTTGCAGTCGGCATCCTGGTCGGCATGACCGGCGTCGGCGGCGGCTCGCTGATGACGCCGCTCCTGACGCTGATGTTCGGCGTCGCGCCGTCCGTCGCGGTCGGCACCGATCTCGCCTTCGCCTCGATCACCAAGGGCTTCGGCACCATCACCCACCGCATCCGCGGCACCGTCGACTGGCGCATCGTGCGCTTCCTGTGCGCTGGCGCGCTGCCCGCCGCGGTGCTGGCCACGCTCGCACTCAAGCAGCTCGGCGCGTTGGAGGCGGAAGTCGCCGCCTTCATCCGCTACACGATTGCGCTGTCGGTGCTGCTCACCGTACTCGCGATCCTGTTCCGCCGCCGCATGCTCGAATGGGTCACCTCGCACCCGCAACACCAGCTGCACGGACGCTCGCTCGACATCGCCACCATCGTGGCCGGCGCGGTGCTTGGCACGCTGGTCACCATCTCCTCGATCGGCGCCGGCGCCATCGGCGCGACGCTGCTGGTGATGCTCTATCCTCGGCTGTCGGCGGCGCAGGTGGCCGGCACCGACATCGCCTACGCCGTGCCGCTGACCGCCATCGCGGCCGTGGGCCACTGGTGGCTCGGTTCGATCAACTGGGCGCTGCTGGGCGCGCTGCTGATCGGCTCCGTCCCCGGCATCACGATCGGTTCGTGGTTCGCGCGTTCGGTGCCCGAGCGCTTCCTGCGCGGCCTGCTGGCCGCCACGCTGACCGGCGTCGCCGTCAAAATCATCTATTAGGAAGGGGACTGTCCCCGCAGGGGACTGTCCCCCGGTGTTTGGCCTTGGCCTTGCTTACTGCCCGGGGTTGGGGAGACGTGCGTGGATCGCGTCGATCGCGTCCGTGACGTCCAGCGGCAGGACGAGCTGCGCGGCGTCGATGTTCTCGGCGAGCTGCGCCAGCGTGGTCGCACCGATGATGGTGGAGGCGACGAACCAGCGGCTGTAGCACCAGGCCAGCGCCATCGCGGCCGGCGTCATGCCGTTGGCGCGCGCGAGCGCCGCGTATTCGGCCGCCGCGGCCAGCACGGAAGGGCGCAGGTAGCGCGGGCTCCAGCCGGGCGGGAAGATCGTCAGGCGTCCGTGCGCCTTCGGATCGTCGAGGTACTTCGCGCTCAGCTGCCCAAAGGCGAGCGGGCTGTAGGCCAGCAGGCCGACGCGCTCGCGGAAGCAGGTCTCGTCCAGCAGGCTGGTTTCGAATCCGCGCGCGGTCAGGTTGTACAGGTTCTGGATGGTGGCGATGCGCGGCAGGCCCCGGATCTCCGCCTGCTTCACGAATTCCGAGACACCCCACGAGGTTTCGTTCGATACCCCGATGTGGCGGATCTTGCCTTCCTTGACCAGTTTATCCAGCACATCGAGCGTCGCTTCGATCGGCACGCCGCTGCGCTCCTTGCGCGGATCGAAAGCGGTGGCGCCGAAGATCGGCACGTTGCGGCTCGGCCAGTGGAGCTGATACAGGTCGATGTAGTCGGTCTGCAGGCGCGTGAGGCTGGCTTCGACCGCCGCGCGGATGTTTGCTTCGTCCAGGTTGTTGCGCCCGTTGCGGATCCAGTGCATGTTGGGATTGGGGCCCGCCACCTTGGTCGCGAGGATCACCTCGTTGCGGCGGCCCGTCTTGTGCAGCCAGCTGCCGATGAAGCGCTCGGTGGCGCCCTGCGTTTCCGCGCGCGGCATCACCGGATACATCTCGGCGGTGTCGATGAAATTGATGCCGCGCTCCAGCGCGTAATCGAGCTGGCTGTGCGCGTCGGCCTCTGTGTTCTGTTCACCGAAGGTCATCGTGCCGAGGCACACCTTCGATACGTGGAGGTCGGTATCGCCGAGCTGGTTGCGCTGCATCGCTGCTCCCCTTAGCCGCGCACTGCGGCCGCGCATTCGCGCACCAGCGCCGGGCCGCGGTAAATCAGGCCGCTGTACAGCTGCACCAGCTGCGCGCCCGCGTCCATTTTGGCGCGTGCGTCTTCGCCCTTCATGATGCCGCCCACGCCGATGATCGGCAGCGCGTCGCCCAGCTCGCGCTTTAGGCCCGCGACCACCGCGTTCGACAGTTCGAACACGGGCGCGCCCGACAGGCCACCCATTTCGGCGCCGTGCCGCATGCCTTCCACCGCGGTGCGCGACAGCGTGGTGTTGGTGGCGATCACGCCGTCGATTTTGTGGCGCAGCAGCGCGCCGGCGATTTCCTTGATCTGCTCGGCGTCGATGTCCGGGGCGATCTTGAGCGTGATCGGCACGTAGCGCTTGTGCTTGTCCGCCAGCCGCGCCTGCGCATCCTTCAGCTGCGAGAGCAGGGCGTCCAGTTCGGACGCGCCTTGCAGCTGGCGCAGGTTCTTGGTGTTGGGCGAGGAGATGTTGACGGTGACGTAGCTCGCGTATGGATACACCTTCTCGAGGCACAGCAGGTAGTCATCCGCCGCGCGTTCGATCGGCGTGTCGGCGTTCTTGCCGATGTTCAGGCCCAGCACGCCGCCTTCCTGGTAGTAGCGCGAGCGCTGCACGTTGGAGACGAAGGCGTCGACGCCGCCGTTGTTGAAGCCCATGCGGTTGATGATCGCGTTGGCCTCCGGCAGGCGGAACATGCGCGGCCTGGCGTTGCCCGGCTGGGCGCGCGGCGTCACGGTGCCCACTTCGATCGAGCCGAAGCCCAGCGCGGCCAGGCCGTCGATGTAGGCGCCGTCCTTGTCCAGGCCCGCGGCCAGTCCCACCGGGTTCGGGAACACGATGCCCATCACGGTGCGCGGATCGGCGGCCGGCTTGCTGCAGGCGCGCGTCAGGCCGAGCGAAGCGGCGCGGCGCAGGGCGGGAAGGGTGAGGTTGTGCGCGGTCTCCGGGTCGAGCGAGAACAGGAGCGGGCGGGCGAGGGCGTACAGGAGTTTGTCGGACATGGCGGGGCGGGATCGGGTAATCCCGCTATTTTACCGCGCGCCCGACACCACGCTCCAGCGCCCGTCCTGGCGCGCCTGCAGCGGACGGAAGTTCACCTTGTACGACATCTTCTGGCTATGCTCGATCCAGTAGCCCAAGTAGACATAAGGCAGGCCCAGTTCGCGCGCCTGCGCGATCTGCCACATCACGTTGTAGGTGCCGAACGAGGCGCCCGGCACGTCCGGGTCGAAGAAGGTGTACACCGACGACAGGCCGTCCGACAGCACGTCGATGATCGACACCATGCGCAGCGTGCCGTCCGGCTCGCGGAACTCGACCAGGCGGGTGTTGACGCGGCTTTGCAGCAGGAACTGCGCGTACTGGTCGCGGCTGTCCTGGTCCATGCCGCCGCCCACGTGGCGGGTGGTCTGGTAGCGCAGGTAAAGGTCGTAGTGCTCGTCCGAGAAGCCGAGCGTGGCGACCACCGGGCGCAAGTTGTCGTGGCGCGCCCAGGCGCGCCGCTGCGCGCGGTTGGGCTGGTACTCGAGCGCGCACACGCGCACCGGGATGCAGGCGTGGCAGCCGTCGCAGTTGGGGCGGTAGGTGAAGATGCCGCTGCGGCGGAAGCCGTTGCGCACCAGTTCCGAATAGACGTCCGCATTGATCAGGTGCGAAGGCGTGGCGACCTGCGAACGCGCCTGGCGCGAATCGAGGTAGCTGCACGCATACGGCGCCGTGATGTAGAACTGCAGCGTCGAAAATGGCAGGTCGTTGAGGTGCGTCATCCGGATGGTCCTCGTGGATTACGAGCTGGAGTCCATTGTAGCCAAACTTTAGGAATCCGATTGTGCGGTGACGCTCATCCGTTCCGGCATACCGGCGTCGATCCGGGCCGCCGGGGCATGCGCGTGCGCGGACGGGCGCCAGTCGGTGATCTGCGGCGCGCGGATGGCCTGGCGCAGGTGGGCCAGGAATTCGCGGCGCGGGATCGGCGCGGCGCCCAGCGAGGCCAGGTGCGATGTTTCCTGTTGACAGTCGATCATCTTCACGCCGTGCGAGCGCAGGAACGCGACCAGGAAGCCAAGCGCGATCTTGGAGCCGTCGGTCACGCGCGCGAACATCGACTCGCCGTAGAACATGGCCCCGATCGAGACGCCGTAGGCGCCGCCCACCAGTTCACCTTCGTGCCACAGTTCAGACGAATGCGCATAGCCCATCCGGTGCAGCGCCGAGTAGCCGGCCACGATCTCGTCCGAGATCCACGTGCCCGGTCCGTCGCGGCGCGGCTCGGCGCAGGCGCGCATCACCGCTTCGAAGGCGGTGTCGAAGCGCACCTCCCACGGTCCGCCTTCGCGCATGCTGCGCTCGACCCGCCGCAGCGCCTTGCGCAGGCTGGTCGAAACATGGAAGTCGTCGGTGCGCAGCACCATGCGCGGATCGGTGCTCCACCACAGGATCGGCTGGCCTTCCGAGAACCACGGGAAGATGCCTTCGCGGTAGGCGGCCAGCAGGCGCTGGGGCGACAGGTCGGCGCCGGCGGCCAGCAGGCCGGGCGCGTCCACCGTCAGTGCCTGCGACACGTCCGGGAACGGGGTGTTCGATTCGAGCCAGGGGATCATCGCTCAGGGTGTGCCGGCAGTACGCATCGGACGCATGATGTCTTCGCTGTAGAAGCCGTGGCAGCCGCCCTGCTGCATGCGCTTGCGGTCTTCGAAGAACAGCTCCAGCGTCTTGCGGATGGTGGGGAAGGCCAGCTCGTCCCACGGGATCTCGGATTCGGCGAACAGCTGCACCTCGAGCGACTCGATGCCGGCCTCGAACTCCAGGTTCAGCAGGCGTGCGAGGTAGAACAGGTGGACCTGGTGCACCTGCGGCACGTTCAGCAACGTGAACAGGCTGCCGATCTCGATGTGGGCGCCCGCTTCCTCCTCGGTTTCGCGCACCGCGGCCTGGGCGGTGGTCTCCTCGTTTTCCATGAAGCCGGCGGGCAGGGTCCAGAAGCCGTAGCGCGGCTCGATCGCGCGGCGGCACAGCAGCACCTTTGCCGCGCCGTCGGCATCCCACACCGGGATCGAGCCGACCACCATTTTCGGGTTCTGGTAATGGATTGCATTGCACTGCGCACACACGTAGCGTGGCCGGTTGTCGCCCTCGGGAATCGACAGCGCGACAGGGTGGGCACACTCGGAACAGAATTTCATAAGAGGGGATTCAAGGAGTCAGGGCTTAACTTTACACCGATTCCCGCGGTGCATGACGCACTGGCAAGGCTGGCTTAGGGTAGGTCATCTGCTGCAATCGCACACGGCCATTCTATTAAGTTTGCCTAAAGTGGGAAAGGTGCGTATAATTCAAATCTACAGACGCGGGGTGGAGCAGTCTGGCAGCTCGTCGGGCTCATAACCCGAAGGTCACAGGTTCAAATCCTGTCCCCGCAACCAGATTCAAGCCGTTGATACTCGAAAGAGATCAACGGCTTTTTTCATTTTGTCATCCCCGCGCACGCGGGGACCGGTGCTGAATCGGCAGTCGCCTCCGGCAAGATCACTATGGGCCCCCGCTTTCGCGGGGATGACGGATTAGAGGCTGGCCCACAGGTGCGCGGCCACCATCGTCCGGTGCGGCGCATACGCCTCCAGCCAGCGCTCGGTTTCCGCGATCGACGGCTTCTCCGCCGCCCCCAGCAGCCGCTGCAGCGCGCTGCGCACCGCGACGTCGCCGTGCAGCGAGCAATCCTCGTAGCCATACCCGCGCAGCAGCGCGTAGTTGACCGTCCACGGCCCGATGCCCTTCACCGCCAGCAGCGCCGCGCTGGTCGCCTCGATGTCGCCGGTGCGGTCGAGCGACAGCTTCCCGTCCGCCACCAGCCCGGCGAGCCGCAGCAGCGTCTCCGCTTTCGAGCGCGAGAATTTGTTCGAGGTGAGCGCCTCGACGTCCAGCCGCGCCACGTCGGCCGCCTCCGGATAGCACCACATGCCGCTGCTGTGCCGCCGGCCCGCCTGCTGGATGAAAGTGCGCCGCAGCGCGATGGCGAAGGTGAGGTTGATCTGCTGTCCGATCACGGCCCAGGTCAGCGCCTCGAACACGGTGGCCGACTGCACGATGCGCAGGCCCTTGTGCTCGCGCGCCAGTGGCCCCAGCAGCGGATCGGCGCCGGCGAAATCGAGGAAGCGGGCGGGATCGATGCGCAGGCCGAGGATGTTCGCCAGTGCGTCGCCGATCATGGCTTCCAGCGCCGGGCCGACCGGTCCGTCCACTTCGACCGAACAGGTCGCCGCGCGGGTACCGAAGGCCACGTCCAGCAGGACCGGCACGCCGGCCAGCATCACCGCCTTGCGCAGCCGGTCGGCCGACACCTGCTCGGCCACGCCTTCCGCGTCGCGGCCGTGGAAAGCCAGCACGTCCCGCACGCGGTAGCCGCGCGGCAGCGGAACCTTGTGCACCGCCATGTCAGCGCACTGCGGCGGCCGGCACGCGGCCGAAGCGCGGGCGGAAGCCCGTCACCAGCATCGTCCCGCCGATCACGATGGCCGAACCGGCAATGGTGTGCCAGCCGATCACCTCATGCAGGAACAGCGCGCCCCACAGGATGCCGAACAGCGGATTGAGGAAGGTCACCGTCAGCGCCGACGTCGGTCCCACGTCCGCGACCAGCTTGAAATACAGGAGGTATGCGATACCGCTGCACAGGATGCCCAGTGCCAGCGCGGCCGCCATGATGCCGACGGTCGGCTCGCCCGGCGATGGGAAGAATGGCAGGGCCGGGATCACCAGCAGCGTCGCCGCCCACATGCTGCCGTGCGCGTTGGCGAACGGCTCGACCGTCTTTGCGGACTTGGCGTAGGTGCTGGCGACCGAGTAGCAGAACGCGGCGGCCAGGCCGGCGGCGATCGCGATGCCGGCGCCGGGCAGCGTGCTCACGTCGTCGAAGCCGACCAGCAGTGCGACGCCCGCGGTGCCCATCGCCAGGCCGAGCGCGGTGCGCAGCGAAATCGGCTGACGCGACCACACCGCAGCGATCAGCGCGCCGAACATCGGCGCGGTCGCGTTCAGCACCGACAGCACTGAGGCGGTCAGCGTCCCGGCCGCGTACGCGAACAACAGGAAGGGCAGGGCCGAATTGAAGAAGCCCAGCATCAGGTAGTGCTTCCAGTGCGCGCGCAGGTCCAGCTTCCGGTTGAGGAAGTAGCCCACCACCGCGAGGAACAGCGCGGCGAAGGCGACGCGGTACTCGATCAGCACTGCCGGGCCGAGCACCGGCGCGGCGATGCGCATGAACAGGAAAGAGCCGCCCCAGATGGCGGCCAGCAGGATCAGGCGGAGGAAGTTAGCGGTATTCATGATCGAAAGTGAATAAGGTAGCGGCGGGAAGTATCGCATGCCGTCCGGCCGGCCGCTTCCCGCATCTTGCTTTTAATGGATATTGATAACGCTCGTCCCGTCCGGTTGACGGAAAGGGGCAAAGGTTTATACTCGAGCCGTCCCCTTGACCGATTGCCCTGTGAACGCTTACCGCACACACCATGCCGTTCGTGCCGTTTCGCCTAGCGAAGCCGGCGTGCGCGCGTGCGCAGGCGTTCCTGCGGCCGGTTCCACCGACATCGGCGTGCGCCGAGCGCAACTGCTGAGCCGGGACCTCGCCCGGCTTTCCCCGGCTCGGTGAGAGCACTGCCGGCCCTACGCCGCCTGCCTCCCGAGCCTACCTCCATCTGAACCCCGATCCCGCGACCGGCCCGCAGGGTATCCGCAGCGACTGCGGAGGCCCGCCCCAGCACATTTGGAAGGAACCACATGAAACCCGAAATAACCGTCACCACCGGTGACTTTGCACGCCTGATGGCGATGATCGACGCGCTGCCCTCGGGCGGCGACTGCGACCAGCTGCTCGATGAACTCTGCCGCGCCGAACTGGTCGACAGTGGCGACGTGCCGCCGGCCGTGGTCACGATGAACTCCACCGTCCGTTTCACGCTCGGCAGCGGCGGCGAAGAGTTCTGCATGACCCTGGTCTACCCGCGCGAAGTGAGCGAGACGCCGACCGTCTCCGTGCTGTCGCCGGTCGGCACCGCGCTGCTTGGCCTGGCCGAGGGCAGCAGCATCGCCTGGACCGGCCCGAACGGCGCGCCGCTGCTGGTCACGGTGCTCTCCATCGTCTACCAGCCCGAACGCGACGGAGACTGCCAGCGCATGGCGCCGCCCGCCGGCTTCCGCGCCCGCTGGTAAGCCATCGGGGTACGTCCCTGATGGTTGGGGCTAGGTGGCGATGCCGTTTTTGATAGCGGTCATTTCGGCCATGATGGAGATGGCGATTTCGGCCGGGGTCTTGCTGCCGATGTAGAGGCCGATCGGGCCGTGCAGGCGCGCGACCTGCGCGTCGGTGAGGTCGAATTCGCGCAGGCGCTCGCGGCGCCGCGCGTTGTTCTGGCGCGAGCCGATGGCGCCGACGTAAAAGGCGCCGGACTTCAGCGCTTCCATCAGCGCGAGGTCGTCCAGCTTGGGGTCGTGCGTCAGCGCGACGACGGCGCTGCGCGCATCCAGCCGCATGTCGATGACCAGGTCGTCGGGCATGGCGTGCACCGGTTCGATGCCGGGCAGGTTCCAGCCGGCGCGGTGTTCTTCGCGCGGGTCGCATACGGTCACGTGGTAGTCGGCGGCCACTGCGATCTGCGCGAGGATCCGCGACAGCGGGCCGGCGCCGATGATCAGCAGGCGCCAGCGCGGGCCGTGCACCGTCGTCAGCACGCCATCGTCCATGTTCAGCACCATGCCCGGGACTGCAGGCTCCAGGGTGACCGCGCCGCTGGCGAAGTCGAGGCGGCGCGCCACCAGCTGGTGGCCTTCGAGGGCTGCGAGCAGGTCGGCGATGCGGCTGCGGGGGCCGAGCGGCTCCACCGCAAGTTCGATGGTGCCGCCGCACGGCAGGCCGAAGCGGTGCGCTTCGTCGGCCGTGATGCCGTAGGTGAGCAGCTCGGGCAGGGCGCGGGTGATGCCTTCGCGCCGGACCCGGTCGATCAGGTCGTCCTCGATGCAGCCGCCGGAGACCGAGCCGACCACGCTTCCATCGTCGCGGATCGCGAGCAGCGCGCCGGGAGGACGCGGGCTCGATCCCCAGGTCCGCACGACCGTGACCAGTTCGCAGCGGCGGCCTTCCTCAAGCCACGCAGCGACTGTTTTCAGTACCTCGAGATCGATGCTGTCCATTGATCGAATATACTACGCACATGAAAAAAGAGACGAAAAAGCGGGGCGACTCGCCACGGTTTGACTTGCTGCTGCTGGCCTGCCTGGGTGTGGTGGGGCTGGTGGGACTGCTGGTGTGGGCGACCATGAAGTGGCCGGGGTTTGCGGACTTCTTGTAAGGCGGGGGACAGTCCCGGCGGGAGAGTCCCCCCTCCTCTGATCAGGGGACCAGGGGCTGCTTGGCCGATTTCTTCGCGCTCACTTCGGCGATCGACTTGTCGATGGCGGCCAGGCGCGCCGACGTCGACGGATGGTTGGCCACGTAGCCGTTCAACACGCTCGCGGGGTAGGTCTGCTCGAGCCGCTTCCAGAATTTTTCGATGCCGTCGAGGTCATAGCCGGCGCGCGCCAGCAGGTAGACCGCCAGCCGGTCCGCCGCGGCGTCCAGCTCGGCCGGCATCGCCTTGATGCCACCGCTGCCGATCAGCATCGACAGGTCGGGACGTACCGAGATCAGGTTGTCGATGATGCTCGACTGGGTGCTGCTCTGGCGCTGCGACTGCGCATGCCCGAGGATGTTGTGCGCCATGCCGCGCGCCAGCACGTAGGCCAGCTCATCGTTCGATTGCGCGAAGTTAACCATGCCGCGCGTGACCAGCACGCGCGAACCGTCCGCGTAGGAGTTGACGTTGTCCGCGTTCCCCAGCTCGACGCCGAAGGCGCAGGCGCGCGTCACCGGTACCGCGATGTTGCGGTTGGAGCCGTCGCGCGCGACGATCATGTCGATGGTGGCCAGTTTCGATACCAGCGGGCCGAGCACGGAGCCGGCCAGCGTCGATGCGTTGGGACCCTTCGGCAGGGCCTTGCCCTCGGCCGATACCAGGCCGTCGCCGCGGCGCAGGCCCGCCTTGGCCGCGCCGCTGCCGGCCAGCACGCCGGTCACCTGCAGCTGGTCGCCCATGCCCAGGGCCAGGTGCGACGCTTCGTTGTAGTCGCCGGCATACGAGTAGCGGTTCTTGGCGGTGAAGCCGAGCAGGTTGCGCGAATGCGCCTTGCACAGCGGTGCGTTGTTGATCAGGAGCGGGGCCGCGACCTGGTACAGGCGGTCCTGCTGTTCCGACATCCTGGTCAGGTAGTCCGCCGCGGCGGCCAGTTTGGGCGACAGCCCGGGCGCCTTTTCGACTTTGGCGGGCGGCGTTTCAGGCTCCGGCTGGACCGGTGCCCTGGTGGCGCACGCGGACAGCAGCAGTGCGCAAACGGCGCCCAGCCATGCAAGCTTGCGGTTCATCGATTACTCCTTAGTGTTTGCCGGTGCTGCCAAAACCGCCAGCACCGCGTTCGCTCTGTTCGAATTCTTCTACGATGTTGAATCCGACCTGCAGGACCGGGACGATCACCAGCTGCGCCAGGCGCTCCATCGGTTCGAGCTTGAATGCCTTCTGGCCGCGGTTCCAGGTCGAGACCATGAGCTGGCCCTGGTAGTCGGAGTCGATTAAGCCTACCAGATTCCCCAGGACAATGCCGTTCTTGTGCCCCATGCCGCTGCGCGGAAGGATCATGGCCGCATAGCGCGGATCGCCGATGTGGATCGCGAGGCCGGTCGGGATCAGCACCGTGGCGCCCGGTTCCAGGGTGATGGCGGTGTCGATGCAGGCGCGCAGGTCGAGGCCCGCGCTGCCGTGGGTGGCGTACTCCGGCATGTAGTCCTTCATGCGCGGATCCATGATCTTGAGGTCGATGTTTTTCATATGAGTGCCTGGCGCTCGATGCGCTTTGCGATTTCTGAAACGAGCTGGCGCGCCAGCGTGAGCTTGTCGGCGCGCGGCAGCACGGTGTGGCCGTTCTCGTCGAACAGCATGATGGTGTTGTCGTCCTGGCCGAAGGTGTTGTGGCCGATGTTCCCGACCAGCAGGGGGATGCCCTTGCGCTCGCGCTTGGCGGCGCCGAAGTCCTCCAGCTTTTCCGATTCGGCGGCGAAGCCCACGCAGTAGGGCCAACCGGAGATCGAAGTGGTCGCGGCGACGCTGGCCAGGATGTCGGGGTTCTCTTCGAACTCCAGCGTCGGGGTGGCGCCTTCCTGCTTCTTCATTTTCTGTTCGCTGGCGTTGGTAACGCGCCAGTCGGCGACCGCCGCCACGCCCACGAACACGTGCACACCCTTGAGCGCATCCATCACGGCGCGGTTCATCTGCTGCGCGCTCTGGACGTCGATGCGGCGCACGCCATGCGGCGTCGGCAGCGAGGTCGGGCCGGACACCAGCACCACTTCGGCACCGGCTTCGCGCGCGGCGCGGGCGATGGCGTAGCCCATCTTGCCCGACGAAAGGTTGGTGATGCCGCGCACCGGGTCGATCGCTTCGTAGGTCGGGCCGGCGGTGATCAGCACGCGGCGGCCTTCCAGCACCTTGGGCTGGAAGGTGGAGATCATTTCGTCGACCAGCTGCTCGGGTTCGAGCATGCGCCCCAGGCCGGTCTCGCCGCAGGCCTGTTCGCCGGCGGCGGGGCCGAACACGCAGATGCCGTCGGCCTTGATCTGGGCGACGTTGCGCTGGGTGGCGGCGTTCTGCCACATCTCCACGTTCATCGCGGGCGCCACCAGCAGCGGCACGCTGGACGGACGCGCAACGCACATGGTCGACAGCAGGTCGTCGCAGGCGCCGTGCGCCAGCTTGCGGATGAAATCGGCGGAGCAGGGCGCGACCAGGATCGCGTCAGCCTCGCGCGTGATGTCGATGTGGGCCATGTTGTTGGCCACGCGCGGGTCCCACTGGTCGGTGTACACGGCCTGGCCGGACAGCGCCTGCATGGTCACGGCGGTGATGAAGTGGGTGGCCGCGTCGGTCATTACGACCTGCACCGAGGCGCCTTCCTTGACCAGCGAGCGGCACAGCTCCGCCGCCTTGTAGCACGCCACCCCGCCGGACAGGCCGAGGACGATGCGTTTGCCTTCGAGTTGGCGGGCCATGCGTGCTCCCCCTTAGTTCTTGTTGACGCGCCGCAGCTCGTCGAAGATGAACAGGATCGCGCCCAGCGTGATCGCGACGTCGGCGATGTTAAACGCCGGGAAGTGGCCGATGCCGGCCCAGTGGAAGTCCAGGAAGTCGACCACGTGACCGTAGGCGACGCGGTCGATCACGTTGCCGACCGCACCGCCCATGATCAGCGCGAACGACCAGCAGAACAGCTTCTGGCCGGCGTGCTTGCGCAGCTGGAGCACGATGAAGGTCACCGCGATGATGCCCACCGCGGTGAAGAAGTATCGCTGCCAGCCGCCGGCGCCGGCCAGGAAGCTGAACGCCGCTCCCTTGTTGTAGGCCAGGACCAGGTTGAAGAAGGAGGTCACCGGCAGTTCTTCGCCATACTCGAAGATCCGTTCGACCACGATCTTGGTCAGCTGGTCGAGCAGCACGATGATGGCCGCGATGCCCAGCCACGGCGCCATCGAAGGGCGCGCGCCGGCCGCGGATTTGACGAAGGCAGGCTTGCCTGCTGCTGCTGCTTTTCTTGTTGCCATGGTCTCTTTCTAACTTAAGCGAAGTGGCGGTGCTCGCCGGCGCCGAACAGGTTGGCGAAGCAGCGGCCGCACAGGCCCGGGTTGTCCGCATGCTGGCCGACGTCGGCGCGGTAGTGCCAGCAGCGCTCGCACTTCGGCGCCAGCGAGGCGTTTACTTCCACCGATTCGTCTGCTTCGGTCGCGACTTCAACGACTTTGGCCTGCGAGGTGATGAACACGAACTTGAGGTCGTCGTCCAGGCTGGCCAGTGCGCGGTACTTCTCGCCCGACGCGGAGATGGTCAGTTCGGCCTGCAGGGACGAGCCGATCGCGCCTTCGCTGCGCAGTTCTTCGAGCTGCTTGGTGACGTCGGCACGCACGGCGCGCAGCAGGGCGTACTTCTGCAGCAGCGCTTCGCCGTTGGCCGGCTGCGGCAGTTCCCACCAGGTCTGGGTGAAGATGGTCTCGTCGCTGGCCGCATACGCTTCGCTGCCGGCGAACACCGACCACGCTTCTTCGGCGGTGAACGAGAGCATCGGCGCCATCAGGCGCAGAAGCGTCTGCGTGATGTGCCACAGCGCGGTCTGGGCCGAGCGGCGCGCCTTCGAATCGAGGCCGGTGGTGTACAGGCGGTCCTTGAGGATGTCGAGGTAGAAGCCGCCCAGGTCTTCCGAGGCGAAGTTCTGCAGGCGCGAGACCACCGGGTGGAACTCGTAGCGCTCGTAGTGCTGCGCGATGGCGCGCTGCAGTTCGTCGACGCTGGCGATCGCGTACTGGTCGATCTCGAACAGCTCGTCGACCGGCACCGCGTGCACCTGCGGATCGAAGTCCGAAGTGTTCGCCAGCAGGAAGCGCAGGGTGTTACGGATGCGGCGGTACGATTCGGTCACGCGCTTGAGGATCTCGTCGGAGATCGACAGCTCGCCCGAATAGTCGGTCGATGCGATCCACAGGCGCAGGATGTCGGCGCCGAGCGTATCGGAGATCTTCTGCGGCGCCAGCGTGTTGCCCAGCGACTTGGACATCTTCTTGCCTTCGCCGTCCACGGTGAAGCCGTGCGTGAGCAGGGCCTTGTACGGCGCGCGGCCGTTCAGCATGGAGGAGGTCAGCAGCGAGGAGTGGAACCAGCCGCGGTGCTGGTCCGAGCCTTCCAGGTACAGGTCGGCCGGGAACTGCGACTGCGCCGCGTGCGAGCCGCGCAGCACGGTCTGGTGGGTGGTGCCGGAGTCGAACCAAACGTCCAGCGTGTCCTTGTTCTTTTCGTAGACCGCGGCGTCGTCGCCCAGCAGGTCCTTCGGATCCAGCGCCTGCCATGCGTCGATGCCGTTCTTTTCGATCAGCTGCGCGACCTGTTCCAGCAGCTTCGGCGTCTCCGGGTGCAGCGCGCCGGTTTCCTTGTGGATGAAGAAGGCCATCGGCACGCCCCACTGGCGCTGGCGCGACAGGGTCCAGTCCGGACGGTTGGCGATCATGCCGTGCAGGCGCGCCTTGCCCCAGCCAGGGAAGAATTCGGTCTCGTCGATCGCCTTGAGCGCGGTTTCGCGCAGCGGCGCGCCGCCGTCGTTCGGCTTGATGTCCATGCCGGCGAACCACTGGTTGGTGGCGCGGTAGACGATCGGGGTCTTGTGGCGCCAGCAGTGCATGTAGCTGTGCGCGAACATCTTCACCTCGAACAGCGCGCCTTCTTCGGTCAGCGCGCTGCAGATCGGCTTGGACGCTTCCCAGATCGTCATGCCGCCGAACAGCGGCAGCGAAGGCGCGAATTTACCGTCGCCCATCACCGGGGTCAGGATCTCGTCGTCCTTGATGCCGTGCTCCTTGCAGGAGATGAAGTCGTCCAGGCCGTAGGCCGGCGCCGAGTGCACCACACCGGTGCCGCTCTCGGTGGTGACGTAGTCGGCCAGGTACAGCGGCGACAGGCGGTCGTAGAACGGATCCTTGCGGTACAGGGGATGGTGGAAGGCGATGCCTTCCAGCGCCGCGCCCATGGCGGTGGCGATCACGCTGCCTTCGAGCTTGTAGCGCTCCAGGCATTGCGCGGCCAGGTCTTTGGCCAGCAGCAGCATCAGCGGCTTGCCGTCGCGCGCGGTCTGCACCAGCGCGTATTCGATTTCCGGGTTCACGTTCATCGCCTGGTTGGACGGGATGGTCCATGGCGTGGTGGTCCAGATCACGATGAAGCCGTCGCCTTCCGGCAGCTGCGGCAGGCCGAAGGCCTTGGCCAGTTTGTCGTGCTGCGCGAACGGGAAGCCGACGTCGATCGCCGGGTCGCGCTTGTCCTGGTATTCCACTTCCGCTTCGGCCAGCGCGGAGCCGCAGTCGAAGCACCAGTTGACCGGCTTCAGGCCGCGGTAGACATAGCCTTTTTCCAGCAGCTTGCCGAGCGCGCGCAGTTCGTCCGCCTCGTTACCGTAAGCCATGGTCGTGTACGGGTTGTCCCATTCGCCCAGCACGCCGAGGCGGATGAAGTCCTTCTTCTGGCGCTCGACCTGCTCGGTGGCATAGGCGCGCGCCTTGCTAAGCACTTCGGCGGTCGGCAGGTTCTTGCCGTACTGTTTTTCGATCTGGATCTCGATCGGCATGCCGTGGCAGTCCCAGCCCGGCACGTAAGGCGCGTCGAAGCCGGCCATGGTGCGCGACTTGACCACCATGTCCTTCAGGATCTTGTTGACCGCGTGGCCGAGGTGGATGTCGCCGTTGGCGTACGGCGGGCCGTCGTGCAGCACGAACATCGGGCGGCCCTTGGCCGCCTTGCGAATACGCTCGTACACCTTCTTGTCCTGCCACTGCTTGACCCAGCCCGGCTCGCGCTTGGCGAGGTCGCCGCGCATCGGGAACGGGGTGTCGGGCATATTGACCGGGTATTTGCTTTCGGGCTTTTTAGGGGCTTTATCGGACATGGCGGTTTCAGTTCTCAGGCAAAGTAGTTGCGGGCGATCGCGGCATCGCTGTCGATGGCCGCGGTCAGCGTGGCGAGGTCGTCGTACTTTTCCTCGTCGCGGATTTTTTTCAGGAATTCGACCTTGACCAGCTTGCCGTAGCACTGCTGGTCGTAGTCGAACAGGTGGACTTCCAGCAGCATGCGGCCGCTGTTTTCCACCGTCGGGCGCACGCCGACGCTGGCCACGCCTGCTACCTCCGTGTCGCGCAGGCCGTGCACCTGCACGACGAACACGCCATTCACGGCGGGGCGGTGCGCGACGCGCAGATTCAGGGTCGGGAAGCCGAGCGTGCGTCCCAGCTTGGCGCCGTGGAGCACGTGGCCGGATATCGAGTAGCCGTGGCCGAGCAGCACGCGGGCCTGGGCGAAGTCGCCGGCGGCCAGTGCGGCGCGCACGGCGGACGAGGAGACGCGCTGGTCGCCTTCCATCACGGTGGGCAGGGTCTCGACTTCGAAGCCGAGTTCGCGGCCGGCTGCACGCAGCATCTCGACGGTCCCCGCGCGTTTCGAGCCGTAGCAGAAGTCGCTGCCGACCATCAGCCATTTCACGTGCAGGCCTTCGGCCAGCACCTTGCGGGTGAAGTCGTCCGGCGACATCGAGGCGAAGTGGGCGTTGAAGTGTTCGACGATGACGCGGTCGATGCCGGCCAGGCGCAGCGATTCGAGCTTGTCGCGCAGGGTGGCGATGCGGTTCGGGGCTTTGGACAGGTCACCCATCCGTTCGGCGAAGAATTCGCGCGGGTGCGGTTCGAAGGTCATCACGGCGGCTTCGAGCCCGAGCGCCACGGCGGCTTCGCGCACGTGCGCCAACAATGCCTGATGGCCGCGGTGGACACCGTCAAAGTTGCCGATCGTAAGTGCGCAAGGCGCGCGCGCCCTGTCGTTGGGAAGTCCCCGAAATACCTTCATAGGATTTGTGGCCGGAAAATCTGCTGCTAAATAGTGGA
>DASTVB010000121.1:0-14352 GCA_035759315.1 Telluria sp.
CTACGGCCTGCACGGCTGGGCCATGAGCCGTTACTCCGGCCTATGGGTGGCGATGAAGTGCGTGACCGACGTGGTGGAATCGTCGGCCTCGGTGGAACTGGATCCGCACCGCGTGCAGATCGTGCTGCCCGACGACTTCATCATGCCGCCGGGCGGCCTGAACATCCGCTGGCCGGATCCGCCGCTGGAACAGGAAGCGCGCCTGCTCGACTACAAGTGGTACGCGGGCCTGGCCTATGTGCGTGCCAACAAGATCGACCGCATCGAGATCGATTCGCCGCATGCGCGCTTCGGCATCATGACCGGCGGCAAGGCCTATCTCGACACGCGCCAGGCGCTGGCCGACCTGGGCATCGACGAGCAGGCGGCCGCCGACATCGGCCTGCGCCTGTACAAGATCGGCATGACCTGGCCGCTCGAAGCGGACGGCGTGCACGAATTCGCGCGCGGCCTCGACGAAATCATCGTGGTGGAAGAGAAGCGCCAGATCCTCGAGTACGCGCTGAAGGAAGCGCTGTACAACCTGCCAGATAGCGAGCGCCCGCGCGTGGTCGGCAAGTTCGACGACACCGGCGAGTGGAACAACCACGACAACACCGGGCACGGCGACTGGCTGCTGCCGGCGACCTATGAGCTGAGCCCCGCGCAGATCGCGCGCGCGATCGCCAGCCGCCTGTCGCACTACTGCGCCGGCCATCCGGTCGAGCAGCGCGTGAAGGAACGTGTCGCTTTCCTGGAAGCGAAGGAGC
This sequence comes from Telluria sp., assembly GCA_035759315.1. GTDB lineage: Bacteria > Pseudomonadota > Gammaproteobacteria > Burkholderiales > Burkholderiaceae_D > Telluria. The sequence continues at coordinate 750 of DASTVB010000121.1, forward strand.
TGGTCCTCAAGAACATCGGCACCAAGCCGGACCCGCAGAAGGACCGCACCCCGTTCTTCTGCTCGGGCTGCCCGCACAACACCTCGACCAAGGTGCCGGAAGGCTCGCGCGCGCTGGCCGGCATCGGCTGCCACTACATGGTGCAGTGGATGGACCGCGAAACCGCGACCTTCACCCACATGGGCGGCGAGGGCGTGACCTGGGTCGGCCAGGCCGACTTCACCAACGAGAAGCACGTGTTCACCAACCTCGGCGACGGCACCTACTTCCACTCCGGCCTGCTGGCGATCCGCGCGGCGGTGTCGGCCAAGGTGAACATCACCTACAAGATCCTGTACAACGACGCGGTCGCGATGACCGGCGGCCAGAACGTCGACGGCCCGCTCGATCCGGGCATGATTTCGCGCCAGATCGCGGCCGAAGGCGTCACCCCGATCATCGTCGTCACGGACGAGCCTGAGAAGTACCCGGCCGATTACGCCTGGGCGCCGGGCGTCACCGTGCGCCACCGTTCCGAGCTGATGGATGTGCAGCGCGAGCTGCGCGAAGTGCAGGGCGTGTCCGCGATGATCTACGACCAGACCTGCGCGTCCGAAAAGCGCCGCCGCCGCAAGAAGGGCGAGTTCCCCGACCCTGCGAAGCGCGCCGTCATCAACGAAGCGGTCTGCGAAGGCTGCGGCGACTGCTCCGTGCAGTCGAACTGCCTGTCGGTCGAACCGCTGGAGACGGAACTGGGCCGCAAGCGCCAGATCAACCAGTCCTCCTGCAACAAGGACTTCTCCTGCACCACCGGTTTCTGCCCGAGCTTCGTGACGGTGGAAGGCGGCACGCTGAAGAAGCCGAAGAAGGCCGCCGCATCCGACGCACCGGCAGCCGTGCTGCCAACCCCGGCGATGCCGTCGGCCGACCAGCCATACGGCATCATCGTCACCGGCATCGGCGGCACCGGCGTGGTCACGGTCGGCCAGATCCTGGCGGTCGCTGCGCACATCGAAAGCAAGGGCGCGATCGTGCTGGACATGAGCGGCCTCGCGCAAAAGGGCGGCCCGGTCATGTCGCACGTGCGCATCGCCGCCAGCCAGGCCGACCTGCATTCCACCCGCGTCGGCACCGGCAGCGCCAACCTGGTGATCGGCTGCGACCTGATCGTCACCGCCAGCCGCGACGCGCTGTCGCGGATGGGCGAAGGCCGCACCTACGCCGCGATCAACTCCACCGGCGCCACCACGGCGGCGTTCGTGAAGAACCCGGACTGGCAGTTCCCGGGCGAATCCTCGCGCGCGGAGATCGTCAAGGCCTGCGGCGCATCGAACGTGGACTTCGTCGACGCCGGCACCATCGCCACCGCGCTGATGGGCGACTCGATCGCCACGAATATGTTCATGCTGGGCTACGCCTTCCAGAAGGGCCAGGTCCCGCTGGCCGAAGCGTCGATCATGAAAGCGATCGAACTCAATGGCGTGGCGGTCGGCTTCAACAAGTCGGCCTTTACCTGGGGCCGCACCGCGGCCCACGACCTGGCCTCGGTGACCAAGGCGGTCACGCCGGCGAAAGTCATCGAATTCAAGCGCAACGAAACGGTGGACCAGATCGTGGCGCGCCGCGTCGAGCTCCTCACCGCCTACCAGAACGCGGCCTATGCGGCGCAGTACAAGTCCTTCGTGGACCAGGTGCGGGCGCAGGAAGAGAAGCTGGGCAAGGGCACACGCCTGTCGGAAGCGGTCGCGCGCTACTTCTACAAGCTGATGGCGTACAAGGACGAATACGAGGTCGCGCGCCTGTACACCACCGGCGCGTTCGCTGAGAAGGTCGCCGGCATGTTCGACGGCGAAGTCACGCTCAAGTTCCACCTCGCGCCGCCGCTGCTGGCCCGAAAGGACAAGGACGGCCACCTGGTCAAGCGCGAGTTCGGTCCCTGGATGATGAATGCATTCGGCCTGATGGCCAAATTCAAGGGCCTGCGCGGCACGCCGCTGGACATCTTCGGCTACACCGACGAACGCAAGATGGAACGCGCGCTGATCTCCGCCTACCGCGACACGGTGGCTTCGCTGCTTCCGACGCTGTCGCCGGAGAACCTCGCGCAGGCCGTGGCGATCGCCAGCATCCCGGAGGAGATCCGCGGCTTCGGCCACGTCAAGGAGCGCCACCTGAAAGCGGCCAAAGCGAAGGAAGCGTCGCTGCTGGCCGCCTACCACGCGCCCGGCGCCGCCCGCGCCGCGTAAACGGGAAGGGGACTGTCCCTTTGGGACTGTCCCCCGCCTTTGTAAGACTGCCAAGTAAGGCAGGGGACAGTCCCCGAGGGACAGCCCCCGGCTGTAAAACCCGCTTACACATTGCTACAAAAGGCCGAGCGAACCCGTCTATAATCGGTCGCGTGAATACCCGTCATTTCCTCTCGCTGGCCGCACTTGCAATTGCTGCAACCCTCACCGCCTGCGGTGGTGGAGGCGGCGGCAATTCCGCATCGAGCTTCGCTCCGGCCCCATCGCCGCCGTCCGGACAGGCGCCGTCCGCCTTCCTGCCGTCGTCGACCTACGCCAACATGTGCGCCGCGCCGCGCACCGGCACGGACTCCGATGGCAACCCATTCCCGGACCGCCAGGGCACTCTCGCCGACGAGAAGGCCTTCCTGCGTTCCTGGATCGACGAGGATTACCTGTGGTACCGCGAGGTGCCGACCAACCTCGACCCGGCCGCCTATCCAACGGTGCACGATTACTTCAACGTGCTGAAATCGGGCGAGCTGACCGCGAGCGGCAAGCCGAAGGACCAGTTCCACTTCACCTATTCGACCGCCGAATGGGAGGCGCTGCAATCGGCCGGCGTCTCGCTCGGCTACGGCATTACCTGGTCGCGCCTGGCCAGCAGCGCGCCGCGCACCTGGTACGCCAGCATGGTGGAACCGGGTTCGCCCGCAGCGGTGGCCGGCGTGCGGCGCGGCGACCAGCTGATCCTGGTCGACGGCGTCGATTTCACCAACGGCACCGGCACCGACAACGTCAACAAGATTAACGCCGCCCTGTTCCCGGAAACGGTGGGCGAGTCGCACAGCTTCGCCTTTTCCCGCAGCGGCACCGTGGTTACCGCGCGCATGACGGCGCAGGAAGTGGCGTCCACGCCGGTGCAGAACGCCAAAGTCATCACCACCCCGACCGGCAAGGTCGGCTACCTCACCTTCAACAGCCATAACGCGGTTGCGGAGCGCCAGCTGGTCGACGCCTTCAACATGCTGCGGGGGCAGAACGTGTCCGACCTGGTGCTGGATATGCGCTACAACGGCGGCGGCCTGCTGTACATGGCCGGGCAGATCGGCTACATGATCGCCGGACCTGACCAGAGCCGCGGCAAGGACTTCGAGCGCATGATCCGCAACGACAAGCGCCCGGCGCTCGAGCCGGTGCCGTTCGTGAACACCACGCTGGGCTTCCCGACGCCGAACCCGGTCCCGCAAGGTAACCCGCTGCCATGGCTCGGCCTGAAGCGCGTCACGATCCTGACCACCGCCGGCACCTGCTCGGCGAGCGAAGCGGTGATCAACGGCCTGCGCGGCATCGATGTCGAAGTGAACATCATCGGCGCGCGCACCTGCGGCAAGCCCTACGGCTTCATCCCCAAGGATAACTGCGGCACCACCTACTTCGCGATCGAGCTGCAGGGCCAGAACGCCAAGGGCTTCGGCGATTACGCGGACGGCTTCGCCGCCAGCTGCACCGTGCCGGACGACCTGACGCGCGCGCTGGGCGACCCGGCCGAAGGCATGCTGGCCGCGGCGCTGCGCTACCGCGAAACCGGCCAGTGCGACGTGTCCACCTCGCGCGCCCGCGTCATGCCGCTCGAACTGGTCCGCCACCCGGCCCACGAAGTCGGCATCCTCGACCGCTGACAGGAGGGGGCTGTTCCTCAGGGACTGTCCCCCGCCTTTCCAGCCTCCCTCCAGTGCAAGTTCAGGCACGCATATATAATCTGCATCGCCTTTCATTTACCCTGGAGAAGCCCTGATGTTTCGTACCGCGTTCGCGCTGGCCCTGCTGGCCGCCGTTCCGGCGGCATATGCCGCCCCCGACCTGACCACCATTTCCGAACGCTCCGGCTTCACGCGCACTGGCCGCTACGACGAAGTCCAGCGCCTGTGCCAGTCATTCCAGGCTGCTTATCCGAAACAGGTGAAGTGCTTCGAATTCGGCCGCACGCCGGAAGGCCGCCCGATGCTGGCGCTGGCCGTCAACAACACCGGCGCGCTCACGCCGCAGGCCGCCGCAAAGCAGGGCCTGCCGGTCGTGTTCATGCAGGGCGGCATCCACGCCGGCGAGATCGACGGCAAGGACGCAGGCTTCCTGGCGCTGCGCGAGCTGCTCGAAGGCCGCGTGGCGAAGGGCGCGCTGGACAAGCAGGTGCTGGTGTTCGTCCCGGTATTCAACGTCGACGGCCACGAGATGTTCGGCGAATGGAACCGTCCGAACCAGCGCGGCCCGGTCGAAATGGGCTGGCGCACCACCGGCCAGAACTTCAACCTGAATCGCGACTACGTCAAGGCGGATTCCCCGGAGATGGCGGCCATGCTCACGCTGGTCAACGCATGGGATCCGCTGGCCTACGTCGACCTGCACGTGACCGACGGCGCCAAGTTCCAGCACGACGTGTCGGTGCAGGTGGAACCAGTGTTTGTTGGCGACGACCAGCTGCGCGCGGCCGGCCTGGCGCTGCGCGACGGCGTGCTTGCCGACATCGCAAAGAAGGGCGCGATGCCGCAGCCGTTCTACATGTCGTTCGCGGTGAACGACGATCCGATGTCCGGCTTCGTGGACAGCGTTTCCGACCCGCGCTTCTCGACCGGCTACTTCCAGCTGCGTAACCGCATGGCGATGCTGGTCGAAACCCACGCATGGAAGGACTACCCGACCCGCGTGCGCGTCACCCACGACACGATCGTCTCGACCCTGGAGCACGTCGCGCGCAACGGCAAGGCATGGCAGGCAACCGCGCGCGAGGCCGATGCGCGATCCTCCCGCCTGGCCACCGTGCCGCTGACCTACAGGACCACCGACAAGGCCCGCATGGTGGACTTCCAGGGCTACGAATACACGCGCACGGCGTCCGACGTGTCCGGCGCGCTGATGACCTACTACGACGAGACCAAGCCGATGGTGTGGCGCGTCCCGGTGCGCGACGAAATGGTCGCAGACCTGCAGCTGGCGCCGCCGGCGGCAGGCTACATCGTGCCGGCGGCGCACGCCGACGCGGTTGCGCGCAAGCTGAAGCTGCATGGCATCGCCTTCCGCACACTGGGCGCCGACATCGCCGCGGCGGACGTCGATACCTTCCGCGCGACCAAGGCCAAGTTCGGCGCCGGCTCGTTCGAGGGGCACCAGCGTGTCGCGCTTGAAGGTGCATGGAAGCGGGAAGCGCAACCTGTGTCGAAAGGCGCGCTGTTCGTGCCGGCTGCACAGCCGAAGCTGCGCCTGGTGATGGCGATGCTGGAACCGCAGGCGCCGGACTCGCTGGCCGCGTGGGGCATGTTCAACAATGCCTTCGAGCGCAAGGAGTACATGGAAGAGTATGTAGCGGAAGACGTCGCGCGCAAGATGATGGCGGAAGATCCGCAGCTGGCGGCGGAATTCCGCAAGCGCGTGGAGACCGATCCGGAGTTCGCGAAGAGCGCGTTTGCGCGGCTGGACTTCTTCGCGCGCCGCCACTCGACGTGGGACAAGCGCTTCAACCTCTATCCAGTGCTGCGCGCCAACGTCGCTCCATAGGCACTACGCAATCTTCGCGCAGGCGGGGAATGGATTTCGGCCCAGGCGCCTTTGCGGCGCCTGGATCTGTCGATCCGCGAGCAACATTTCAGTCTGTCACTGTCGTGCCGAATTCGATGCATGAGGGTGCAGTGTATGGCGTACACGACACCTTGTCAGGCGCACGCTGATACCATCAGTAGACTACTTCGACAGGTCTACGGAGGCTCTCATGCTGCTCAAGCGCATCTTCGCTCCCATTGTTCTGGCCGCATCCCTGCACGCACAGGCTGACACCATTCCCGACGGGGCCCGCTGGACGTATGCGTATTCCGGGTTCCATGAAACATTTTCGAACCAGTTTTACGACAGTTATTCTTTTCAGGTGACCTTTGGCGGCACCGACGCTAACGGCGATGGGATGCTGGTCCTGTCCGAACTCGACTTCCTGATGATCAATGGCAGGGATTATCTGAGCTGTGACACGGTCTTCGATTATTACTATAAATGTCACCCCGACAGCTTCTCGGTTATCCCGGGCGACGGCGATTCACTGCGCCTGGAGGCGAGTTGGTTCGGCAATGACGAAGCTTACACAAGCTGGAATGGCGGATATTCGGTCGGCGAGGGGTTGACCATCACCCACAATGTTTACAACGACCGCGGGGAATCCCACTCCGAATGGGTTTCCACGGACCAGACCGTGCTGCAGATCACCAGCACGATTCCGGAGCCAGGCACGGGCTATATGTTCGCGCTGGGGCTGGCCGGAATGGCCGCTTGGCGCCTTGCGCGGCGCGGAAGGGGTGTCCCCAGATCTTTGGCCGGCAGTACCGATACCATAGGCTAAAGAGCAGGGGACGGTACTGCCGACTCGGCGTCGCCGGGGGCAGTCCCCCCGCAGCGGCTACTCGTAGCGCAGCGCGTCGATCGGGTTGAGGTTGGCCGCTTTCGCCGCCGGCATGATACCGAACAGCACACCGATGAAGCTGGAGAAGCCGAACGCCATCAGGATTGCCCACCACGGAACCACCGCGTCAGGGAAATTCGGAATCAGGCTGGCCGCACCCATGCCGAGCAGGTAGCCCAGCCCGAGGCCTATCAGCCCTCCCAGCAGCGACAGCGTGGTGGCCTCGATCAGGAACTGCAGCAGGATATGGTGGCGCTGCGCGCCAAGCGCCTTGCAGATACCGATCTCGCGGGTACGTTCCGTCACCGACACCAGCATGATGTTCATGATGCCGATGCCGCCTACCAGCAGCGAGATGCTGACGATGCCGCCCAGGACCAGGGTCATCATCGTGATGATCTTGTCGAAGGTATCGGTCAGCTGCTGCGCCGTCTGCACCTCGAAGTCGTTGCGTTCGCCCGGTTTCAGCTTGTGCGACTGGCGCAGCAGGGAGGTCAGGCGGCCCTGCACGGCTTCGAGTTGCTCGATCTCGTTGACGGTGAAGGTGATCGAGATGTTCAGCTTGGTGTCGTTGCCCGCCACCGACTGCCCGGTCGAGAACGGGATCAGCGCGTAGTCGTCCTGGCTGAAGCCGAACGATTCGCCCTTGGCCTCGGTGACGCCGATGATCTTGAACCATTCGCCGCTGATTTCGAGGAACTTCCCGATCGGGTTCTCCGGCAGCTTGAGGTTTTCAATCAGCTTGGGGCCGATCACGACCACGCGTCGCCGCGACTGGTCGTCGCCGGGCGTGATGAAGCGGCCCTGCGCCGGGAACACCTGGTTCGCGTTCTGGTAGGCGGCGGTGACCGCAGTCACCCGCGTCGGCGCCGACTGGCTGCCGCTGCGTACGGTGCCGCCGAAGCGGAACGGCGAGAAGGTCGGCGATACATTGCTGATGTCGTCGATGTGCGCGAGGATGTTCTCGTAGTCGTTCAGGCTCAGGACGTTCTCTTTGCCCTGCATCGCCTCTTCGAAGCTGGTATCGGCGCGCACGGTCAGGCTGTTCGAGCCCAGGCCCTTGAATTCCTCGCTGATCGAGCTCGACAGGCCATGCACGAGCGAGACCACCGCGATCACGGAAGCGACGCCGATGATGATGCCGAGCGAAGTCAGGAAGCTGCGGAAGCTGTGCGCGCGGATGCTCTGCAGGGCGGAGCGGAAGCTTTCGATAATGCTAAACACTGGCGAGCTCCCTGTTCTGGAAACGCGTGCGATGCGCGTTGACGGTGTCGCTTTGCACCTTGCCGTCGGACAGGCGCACCACGCGCTGGCAATGGGCTGCGATATCCGGTTCGTGGGTCACGACGATCAGGGTCTGGCCTTCCGAATGCAGCGTGTCGAACAGCGCCATGATGTCTGCCGCGGTGGACGAATCGAGGTTGCCGGTCGGTTCGTCCGCCAGCAGGATCGACGGTTCGCTGCACAGGGCACGTGCGATCGCCACCCGTTGCCGCTGGCCGCCGGACAGCTGGTTCGGCAGGTGGTCGAGCCGGTTTTCCAGGCCGACGCGCGCCATCGCTTCGCGCGCGCGGCGCGCCCGTTCCGCCGGGCGCACCCCGCGGTAGATCAGCGGCTGCATCACGTTCTGCAGCGCGGTTGCCCGCGTGAGCAGGTTGAAGCTCTGGAAGATGAATCCGATTTCCTCGTTGCGCGTGCGCGCCAGGTCGGTCTCGCTCATGCCCGCGACATCGCGGCCGTTGAGGAAGTACTTCCCCAGCGTCGGCGTGTCGAGGCACCCCAGGATGTTCATCATGGTCGACTTGCCCGAACCCGAAGAGCCGATAAAGGCCACGTAGTCGTTGCGGGCGATCTGCAGGTCGATGCCGTTCAGGGCGGCGATGGTCTCGCCGCCCATCTGGTAATGCTTTGCGATACCTTCAAGGCGGATCAGCGGCTCTGCATCGCTCATGATGCCGGCTTTTCCGCAGCGGCCTCGGTGCTGCCGGTGGTCGCGGCCGTGACCTGGTCGCCCGGTTTCAGGAAGCGCAGGGTCTTGTAAGGCCCGGTGATGACCGGCTCGCCCGCCTTCACGCCCGACAGGATCTCCTGGCGGCTGTCGTCCGACACGCCGACCGTGACCACGCGCTTCTCGGCTTTGCCGGCCTTGTTGACGAACACGTGGTATTCGGTCTTGATGACCGGCTTCTTCTTGCCCTTCTTCCCGGACTCGAGTTCGGTGTAGTCGTCGTTATTCGACATCACCGCCTGCAGCGGTACCGCCAGCGACTTGCCCGAACCGGCGGTGTAGATCTCCGCGCGGCAGGTCAGGCCCGGACGCAGCGACAGGCCCTTGGTGTCGGTCAGCCGCACCTTGATGCTGTAGGTGCGCGACAGCGCCGCGGCGTTGCCGCCCTGGCCCATCGCGTTCTGCTTCGGCGACAGCGGGATTTCCTGGACCACGCCCTTGATCGCCACTTCGGGATAGGCTGCGGTGTGGATCGCCACCTCCTGGCCCAGCGCGATTTTGGCGATGTCGGTTTCGTCGACGTTCACTTCGGTGATCATCGAGTCGGTGTTCGCGATCGTCATCAGGCTCGAGCCGGCGATGCTGACCTGGCTGGCCACGGCGGTTTCGCCGACCTTGATGTTCATCGAGGTGATCGTTCCCGAGATCGGCGCGCGCACCTTGGTCTTGGCCATCTGCTCGCGCGACTGGTTCAGCACCGCCTCGGCCTGCTGCAGCCGCGCAGTGCTGTTGCGCAGGTCGATCGAGGCGCTGTCGAGCGCGAAGCGCGCATCGTCGATCGCAGAGTCGGCCAGCATCTTCATCTTGTGCAGTTCGACCTTGCGCTTGAACTGGTTCTTCTGGTTGGCCAGGTTCAGCTGCTGCTGTTCGATGTTGATGCGCTGCTGGTGCACGGCCGCCTGCTGCTGCGCCAGTTGCGCGCGGTAGGTCTGGTCATCCAGGTGCAGCAGCAGGTCGCCAGCCTTGACCCGCTCGCCTTCCTTCACGTAGATGGCGCTGACCTTGCCGATCACCTCCGGCGACAGCAGTACCTGCTCCTGGTAGGCCAGGTGGCCGGACGCGAGGATCGAGGACCTGACCTCGCGCACCGCGACGACTTCGGTTTCGACGATGCGGGCTGGTTCGCTGCGGGTGAATTTTGCGATGACGGGAACGCACAGCAGGGCCGCGAGGCCCATCCCTACAATGACCTTGCGCTTCATGCCGTCTTGCTCAGCGCATAGGCCAGCCAGGCGCCATAGATGACGACGTAGGGCAGCAGTACGACCTTGAGAGCGGTGGCGCGCGATGCCTTGGCCCACACCTGGTAGCCGATCACCAGCAGGCAGATCGCCCACACCATCGGGACGGAGATCGCTTCGAGGAAGCCGGCCAGCGGATGGGTATTCTCGTAGTGGAAGACCAGCTGGTTCAGGGTCAGGGGATTGAGCGACTCGAAGCTGATCTGGTTGTTCGAAGCGAGCGTCATCTGCATCGCGCCCAGCGGGAACAGCAGCAGGTAGGGAACCGCCGACCATGCCCCCAGCGAGAAGCCCTTGGCGAAGCCGACGTCGTTGTTGCGGACCTTGCCGACGATGGCGAAATACAGGCCGGTCAGCGCAAAGCCGACCAGCAGCGCGACGGCCGAGCCCCCGCTTGCGAATGCAGCCATGGTCTGGCGCGACATGCCCATTTCGCGCTGCTTCTCGCGCACGGCAGGGTCTTCAATTACGGCCAGCATGCGTTCCTGCAGCCAGGCGAAGTCGACGAACTGGAAGAACCAGTAGGCCATGACGGAACTGGTGAGGATTACCAGCAGGGCCGGAAGCCAGGTCGAACGGCGCGCTTCGAGCTGCGCGAAGACACGGGCCGGCTCGTAGAACATGCCGACCAGGGCGCTGAACGGGCCGGTGCTTGCCGGGGGCGCTATCTCAATCATTTCCATCATCTAATCCTCAAAGAATTGGTTGTCATCCGGGCCGCACATGTGGACCGGACTTATTGTTATTTTCTGAAGGAAAGAATAGCACCCGGGAAGTCAAAATTGCAATGAGACTAAGACTTATTTCCTGAAATTTATGACGAGTGGTTAAGAATGTGCAGACGTATGCATGCGCCACGCGCGTGGGCGCGAGCGGGCATGACGTTTTCTTGTCCGGAAGGCGCGCGGACGTGGACGCCGCGCGCGTTGGCGTTAAGGCGTGGCGCCGGTCGCCGGCAACGAGGTCAGCAGCACCGTGGTGACGGCGCCGTTGGAGCCGGGGATCAGCTGGTACAGGCGGTCGTATTCGTTGTCCGCGATGTCGGCGCCGGGCGCTCCGCCGAACAGGCGTACCAGTTCCGGCAGGGTGTTGGAGTGGCCGACCACCAGCACTGCGCCGTCCAGCGCCTTCACTTTTTCCACCAGCGCCTTGGGCACCGACGGATCGTAGGTCTGCACCGGCAGCGCGCTGCGCGTGGCCAGCGGCTGCGCGGTCTGCCTGGTGCGGTTGGTGGTGCTGCTGAAGATGTTCGCGATGCCGGCCTTGTGCAGGATGGTCGCGATGTTCTGCGCGCGCGCCTGGCCCTGCGGCGTCAGGTCGGGATCCTTGCCGACCGTGGACTTCTCGCCGTGGCGCACCAGGTAGATCATGCTCGGTTCCGCCAGCGCGGGCGCCGGCGCCAGCATCGACAGGGTGAGCGAAGCGGCAAGCAGGAGTCGCGAGTGCAGTTGCATGGTCGTACCTTTACAGTGGACGCAGCGGGATCGTGTTGAAGGTGCTGGTGGGCGTAGAGCACGGTTCTTCGTCGAACGCGATGTCGCCCAGCGGATTGGCCTGGCCATCGGCCTTCAGGCCGGTGAAGCCGAACAGGTCGCGGTCCATGAGGTGCGAAGGCACCACGGTCGACAGCGCGGAGAAGATGTTCTCCACGCGGCCGGGGAATTTCTTTTCCCATTCGCGCATCAGGCCCTTGATCTGCTTGCGCTGCAGGTTCTCCTGCGAGCCGCACAGGTCGCACGGGATGATCGGGAACTGCTTGACCGCGGCGTAGCGCTCGGTGTCTTCTTCCTTCACATACGCCAGCGGGCGGATCACGATGTGCTTGCCATCGTCGGACTGCAGCTTGGCCGGCATGCCCTTGATCTTCGCGCCGAAGAACATGTTCAGGAAGAAGGTCTCGAGGATATCGTCGCGGTGGTGGCCCAGAGCGATCTTGTTGCATCCCAGTTCATCGGCCACGCGGTACAGGATGCCGCGGCGCAGGCGCGAGCACAGCGAGCAGGTGGTCTTCCCTTCCGGGATCACGCGCTTGACGATGCTGTAGGTGTCCTGGTTCTCGATGTGGAAAGCCACGCCCAGTTTGGTCAGGTAGGCCGGCAGGATATCGGCCGGGAAGTTCGGCTGCTTCTGGTCCAGGTTCACCGCGACGATGTCGAAGTGGATCGGCGCGCGCTCGCGCAGCGTCATCAGGATGTCGAGCAGGGCGTAGCTGTCCTTGCCGCCGGACAGGCAGACCATCACCTTGTCGCCGTCTTCGATCATGTTGAAGTCGCCGATCGCCTGGCCGACCAGGCGGCACAGGCGCTTGTGCAGCTTGTTGTTTTCGTGCGCGATCTTCTCGGCCTTCTTCGCGTCGATGGTGTCGTCGAGTACTGCGTTCATTTCTTAATCCTTGATCTGGAATACTTCCACGCCGACGCCTTCGCAGTCGGGGTAGACGTCTGGCTTCATGGTCGATACGCACACCGCGCGCACCTTCGGGTGCGCCAGCATGGCGCGCGCGACGTCGTCGCACAGCGTCTCCTGCAGGTGCACGTGGCCCTGGGCCATGCGGCGCGCGATGGTCTCGCGCATGAAGTCGTAGTCGACGACTTCCATCAGCTGGTCGTCCTTCGGGGTCGACAGCGCCAGCGGGATGTACAGGTCGACATTGATCAGCACGCGCTGCTCGCCCTTCTTCTCGAAGTCGTGCACGCCGATGTTGATCATCACTTCGTAATTGCGCAGGAACAGCCGGCGGCAATCGCGCAAGCTCGGGTGGGTCAGGGCGGACAGCATAGGAAACCTTGTTAAATTATTTAGTGAGGAACATCACGTCGCGCGCCAGCGGCACCAGGTGCTGGCCGCCGTCGACCACCAGCGTGGTGCCGGTGAGGGCGCGCGCCGATGCCGCATACACGACCGCATCGGCGATATCCTGCGGCGTCGAGGAGCGTTTCAATGGCGTCAGCGCATGCGCCCTGGTAAAACCTTCTTCGCTCTGGTCGCCGGACACCAGCGTGATGCCGGGCGCGACGCCGACGACGCGCAGCTGCGGCGCCAGCGCCTGGGCCAGCATGGTGGTGGCCGCATCCAGCGCCGCTTTCGAGAGCGTGTACGACAAAAAATCCGGGTTGAGATTGTACAGTTTCTGGTCGAGGAGGTTGATCACTACGGCCTGGCTGTTTTCCGGCGTGGCCGCGTGCAGCGCCTGCGCCAGCAGCAGGGGCGCGGCCAGGTTCGCGCTCATGTGGGCGGCCAGCAGGGCAGGCGAAAAAGTCGTGGCGCTGTCGTACTCGAACAACGAGGCGTTGTTGACGACGCAGGTCAGCCGGCCGAGCGCGGCGGCGGCGCGGCCGGGAAGCAGGCGCACCGCCGCCTCGTCGGCCAGGTCGCAGTCGAGCGCGACGGCGCGGCGGCCGAGGGCGCGGATGCTTTCCACGGTGTCGAGCGCCTCGCGTTCGGAATGGCGGTAATGCACGGCCACATCCCAGCCGGCGCCGGCCAGGCCGAGCGCAATGGCGCGGCCGAGGCGGCGCGCGGCCCCGGTCACGAGCGCGACGCGCGTTTCCGCCTGCGGCCCTGCCTGAGACTCGATCTGCGACGTGCTTTGCGTCATATAAATACTTGGTGTGGCTGAAATTGTTGATCCGTGCCGATCTGGCTACAATGCCGGGATGTCCCTGCACCTTCCCGACAGCGACGACCTGGAGGCGTCCCAAGCCAGGCA
>DASTVB010000122.1:0-52589 GCA_035759315.1 Telluria sp.
GTGAAACTGCAGCTTGCCAGCGGCAGCCTGCTAGTGATGCGCGGCCGCACCCAGCACTGCTGGCAGCACGGGATCAACAAGTCGGCGCGGGCGATGGGGCCGCGCGTGAACCTAACTTTCCGCAACATCCTGTGAAAACGCGGCAATTGCGGCGATCTTACTGATGACCCGCTGGTCAGTAACTTACATTTATTTACAGTTTTAACCGGGTGTCGATTGGACTTGTCAATTTGACGATGTTATCTTTACACCTTCGCGATCCGGGGAGATTGCGAACAAGAAATGCACACAACACGAAAAGGATACGGAAAATGAAAAAGATCATTCTTGCCCTGGTCGCCGGCGCGGCGGTCATGGGTGCGGCGCAAGCCCAGGGTCCTTATGTCGGTCTCGGTATTGTTAACGCGGACACCGACTTGAACATGCCCGGCGCGGTGAGCGTTTCGGGCGGCGGCTGGAAGTCGTCCGGCAAGCTGTTCGGCGGCTACGAGTTCGACGACACCTTCGGCGTGGAGATGGGCTACACCGATTTCCGCGGCGGCGATTTCAACTACATGATCGCCAGCGTACCGGGCCGCGTGGAAGTGGACGGACGCGCGTTCTACCTGGCCGGCAAGGCGACCGCGCCGCTGACCGAGCAGTTCGCGCTGTACGGCAAGCTGGGCCTGTCGGCCACCAAGTTCTCGCAGTCGGGCTTCGGCTCCGGTAGCAACCTGTTCCGCGAAGAAAGCGACACCCAAGGCTACCTGGCGGTCGGCGCAGAGTACCGCGTGAGCCGGAACGTGGGCGTGGCGCTGGAATATGAGCGCTATGGCAAGAGCAAAGGCTTCGGTCCGAAGCCGAACGTTTGGACGCTGGCGGCACGCTACAGCTTCTAAGACTTCTTCCAAGCACAGCAAAAAGGGCCCGTCAGGGCCCTTTTTCTTGCGCCGTCATCCCAGCGTAGGCTGGGATCCATACTTAGCATGCTTCCCGGCCACGGCACGTAGGCTCCGGACAGTGCCTAGGGATCCCAGCCTTCGCTGGGATGACGGTATCGGTGTTCATCTGCGCTCATCCGTAGCGATCTCCGCCAAACCTCAGCGATCGAAGCCCATCGAGGCGAACAGGCCCGATCGTCGCGGATCCGGGCCTATCTCCGCGATTACAGCGTGAGCGGCTTGTAACGGATGCGTTTCGGCTTGGCGCCTTCTTCACCCAGGCGCTTCTTCTTGTCCGCTTCGTATTCCTGGTAGTTACCGTCGAAGAAGGTGACCTGCGAATTGCCCTCGAACGCCAGGATGTGGGTCGCGATACGGTCCAGGAACCAGCGGTCGTGGGAGATCACCATCACGCTGCCGGCGAATTCCAGCAGCGCATCTTCCAGCGCGCGCAGGGTTTCCACGTCCAGGTCGTTGGACGGTTCGTCCAGCAGCAGGACGTTGCCGCCCATAAGCAGCGTCTTGGCCAGGTGCAGGCGTCCGCGTTCACCGCCGGACAGGTTGCCGACCACCTTCTGCTGGTCCGAACCCTTGAAGTTGAAGCGGCCCAGGTAGGCGCGCGATGGCATCTCGAAGCGGCCCACCGACAGCATGTCGGCTCCGCCGGTGACGTCCTCGAACACCGTCTTGCCGTCGGCCAGGCTGTCGCGCGACTGGTCGACCATCGAGACCTTGGCGGTCTTGCCGATCACGACTTCGCCCGAATCCGGCTTCTCGATACCGGTGATCATGCGGAACAGGGTCGATTTACCGGCGCCGTTCGGGCCGATGATGCCGACGATCGCACCCGGCGGAATGGTGAAGGACACATTGTCGATCAGCAGGCGGTCGCCGAACGCTTTCGACACGTTCTTGAACTCGATGACCTCGTTGCCCAGGCGCTCCGCCACAGGGATGAAGATCTCCTGGGTCTCGTTGCGCTTCTGGTATTCGTATTCGGACAGCTCGTTGAAGCGGGCCAGGCGGGCCTTGGACTTGGCCTGGCGTGCCTTCGGGTTCTGGCGCGACCACTCCAGTTCCTTGGCCAGCGCCTTCTGGCGGGCCGATTCGGTCGACTCTTCCTGCTTCAGGCGCGCCTGCTTCTGGTCCAGCCAGGAGCTGTAGTTGCCCTTCCATGGAATGCCGCTGCCGCGGTCAAGTTCCAGGATCCATTCGGCCGCGTTGTCGAGGAAGTAGCGGTCGTGGGTGATGCCGACCACGGTGCCCGGGAAGCGCAGCAGGAATTGCTCCAGCCATTCGACCGATTCGGCGTCCAGGTGGTTGGTCGGCTCGTCCAGCAGCAGCATGTCCGGCTTGGACAGCAGCAGCTTGCACAGCGCGACGCGGCGCTTCTCGCCGCCGGACAGCACGCCGATCTTGGCGTCCCATGGCGGCAGGCGCAGCGCGTCGGCGGCCATTTCCAGCTGCAGGTTCAGGTTGCCGCCGTCGGAAGCGGAGATGATCGCCTCGAGGCGCTCCTGCTCCTTGGCCAGCGCGTCGAAGTCCGCGTCTTCGTCCGCGTACGCCGCGTACACGGCTTCCAGCTTGGCTTTCGCTTCGAACGCTTCGCCCAGGCCCGATTCGACTTCCTGGCGCACGGTCAGCTCAGGATCGAGTTGCGGTTCCTGCGGAAGGTAGCCGATGTTCAGGCCCGGCATCGGGCGCGCTTCGCCCTGGATGTCGGTGTCGATGCCCGCCATGATCTTCAGCAGGGTGGACTTGCCGGAGCCGTTCAGGCCCAGCACGCCGATTTTGGCGCCCGGGAAGAAGGACAGCGAGATGTCCTTCAGGATCTGGCGTTTCGGTGGGACGATTTTGCCCACGCGGTTCATGGTGTAGACGTAATTGGCCATTCAGGTCTCAGTGAGGGTTATGTGTACCCGTCATCCCGGCGGAGGCTGGGATCCATACTGAGTCTGCAGCCCGGTGTCGCCGTTGCGGCTTCGGATGCTGTCTATGGATCCCAGCCTTCGCCGGGATGACGGTTCGCGGTTAGCGGAAGAATAAAGGGTGAAGGATACGTTAATTGGCGCTGAAACGGTAGTTAGCGGCGCCGCCACAGGCCCTCGGCTGCATACAGCGCCAGCGCGCCCCAGATCATCAGGAAGCCCACCAGCTTGCCCGAGCTGAAGGCCTCCTGGAACAGGAATATCCCCAGCGCGAACTGGATGGTCGGGCCGATGTACTGCAGCAGCCCGAGCACCGACAGCGGGATCTTGCGCGCGCCGGCGGCGAACAGCAGCAGCGGGATCGCGGTGATCGGGCCGGCCGCTGCCAGCAGCCAGCGGGTGCTGTCCGAGGCGGTGTTGATGAAGCTGTTCTCGCCCTGCACCGTCAGCCACGCCATGTAGCCAAGCGCGAACGGGAACAGCAGCATGGTCTCGACCGACAGGCCCTCCAGCGGACCGAGTGCGGCGGTCTTGCGCATCAGTCCATACAGGCCGAAGGACGCGGCCAGCACCAGCGCGATCCACGGCATGCGGCCGGCGTCCCACGCCAGCCAGGTGACGCCCGCCGCCGCGATCGCAATCGCAGCCCACTGGCCGGGGCGCAGGCGCTCCTTCAGCACCAGGTAGCCGAGCATCACGTTGACGAGCGGGTTGATGAAGTAGCCCAGGCTCGATTCGATCACGTGCCCGTTGTTGACGGCCCAGATGTACAGCAGCCAGTTGCCGGCCAAAAGGACTGAGCTGAGCGCGAAGCTGGCGATTACCTTCGGCTGGCGCAGCAGCGGCGGCACCCATTTCCATTGGCGGCGCACGGCCAGGACCAGCACCAGGAACACCAGCGACCAGAGGATCCGGTGCAGAAGGATCTGGGCCGGGGGTACTTCGGAGATGGCGTGGAAGTAAAGCGGGAACAGGCCCCAGCTCAGGAAAGCGAGGGCTGCGAACAGGACACCAGAATTCATCGGGGAAGGGGCAAGGCCGGTCAGGGAACCCGCGATTATCCCGCATATTGCCCATTTTCGCTGGCCGAGCCGGTTCTCCGGAGTATGCCGGATCAGTTCCACGGTGTACGATAGCGGTCATTCCGGATATTGACTGGCGCGCCGTGCGCCGTCACCAGGACCGAAGGTGAAAATTTGAGTACGGACAATAAGAAAAGCAGTCTCGCCGCGCTGACGCTGGCGGCCGTTGGCATCGTCTATGGCGACATTGGCACCAGCCCCCTGTACACACTGCGCGCGGTATTCCACGCCGAGCACGGCCTCCCGCTGAACGAGGCCAACCTGCTGGGCATCATTTCCCTGATTTTCTGGGCGCTGCTGCTGATCGTGACGCTCAAGTACGTCACGCTGGTGCTACGCGCCGACAACCGCGGCGAGGGCGGCATCATGGCGCTGATGGCGCTGGCGCTCAATTCGGTGACCACCAAGTCGCGCTGGCACCTGCCGCTGCTGTTCGTCGGCGTGTTCGGCGCCACCATGTTCTATGGCGACAGCGTGATCACGCCGGCGATCTCGGTGCTGGGCGCAATCGAAGGCCTCGAAGTGGCGGCTCCCGCGCTCGAGCCTTATGTGGTACCGATCGCGGTCGCCGTACTCGTCCTGCTGTATATGCTGCAAAGCCACGGCACCGCCGGCATCGGCCGCTTCTTCGGCCCGATCATGGTGGTGTGGTTCGCGGCGCTCGCGATCATGGGCGCGATCAACGTGATCGAAGCGCCGCAGATCCTGGCTGCGCTCAACCCGCTGTATGCGCTGCACTTCGTGCTCGATAACGGCTTCATCGGCTTCGTCGCGCTCGGCGCGGTGGTGCTGGCGATCACCGGGGCCGAGGCGCTGTACGCCGACATGGGCCACTTCGGCAAGAAGCCGATCCGCGGCGCCTGGTTCCTGATCGTCGCGCCTTCGCTGGTCATCAACTACTTCGGCCAGGGCGCGCTGCTGCTGGTGAATCCGTCCGCGGTCGAGAACCCGTTCTTCCACCAGCTGGGCAGCTGGGCCATCTATCCGCTGGTGGTCCTGGCGACGCTGGCCGCGGTGATCGCGTCGCAGGCGACCATCTCCGGCACCTTCTCGATGACCAAGCAGGCGATCGCACTGGGCCTGCTGCCGCGCATGCGCATCCGCCACACCTCGGAAAGCGAGATGGGCCAGATCTACATCCCGGTGGTGAACTGGCTGCAGCTGATGGTGGTGCTGCTCGCGGTGGTGAGCTTCGGCTCCTCCGACAACCTGGCCGGCGCCTACGGCATCGCGGTGACCGCCACCATGGCCGCCACCACCATCCTGACCTTCTTCGTCACGCGCTACCGCTGGCACCTGCCGCTGGCGCTGTGCTTCGGCGCGACCGGCTTCTTCTTCGTGATGGACGTACTGCTGTTCTCGTCCACCTCGCTCAAGCTGTTCCACGGCGGCTGGTTCCCCCTGCTGCTGGGAACGATCCTGTTCACGATCATGATGACCTGGCGTACCGGTCGCCGGCTGGTGTTCGAGAACCTGGAAAAGCACGCGATCCCGCTGGAGGACTTCCTGTCCTCGCTGTTCGTTGCGCCTCCGACCCGTGTTTACGGCACCGCGCTGTTCCTGCGCGGCGAAGCCGACGGGGTGCCGCATGCGCTGCTGCATAACCTGTCGCACAACAAGGTGCTGCACGAGCGGGTGATCTTCCTGACCGTGCACATCCTGGAGCAGCCTTATGTCGCCTACGAAGACCGGGTCACGGTCACCCCGCTAGGCCACGAGTGCTACCAGGTGATGGTGTACTACGGCTTCAAGGACGAACCGAACATCCCGGCGGCGCTGGAGCAGTGCGCCGAGCAGGGGTTGCCGTTCGAGATGATGGAAACCTCGTTCTTCATCGCGCGCCAGACCGTCATTTCGGCGCCGGGACAGGGCATGGTGGGGTGGCGCGAGCACCTGTTCGTGGCCATGTCGCGCAATGCGCGCACCGCGGCCGACTACTTCCAGATCCCGCCGAACCGGGTGATCGAGTTGGGCACACAGGTCGAGATCTGACAAATATAGATACATATCGAAACAAATCAGACAATTTTCAGACAGGCGGCGGGTGTTCATGCCCGTGTTCAGTTGTTACACTTTCGGCTCACTAATAAAATACTGCCGAGTAACTGAACATGAAAATCAAGTTTCCGCTGATCATCGCCACCATCGTCGCAGTTGCCACCCTGACCGCTTGCGGAGCCGGCGACGGCGCCGGTCCGGCCCCGAACCTGGTGTACGCCGGGAACCCGGCCTCCTTGGTCAAGACCGACACCACCCCGGGCACCGGCGCGGAAGCGGTTTCGGGCAAATGGGTCAAAGTCACGTATTCGGGCTACCTGTACAACGAGCCTGCCAGCGACAAGAAGGGCACCAAGTTCGACGCGGGCACCTTCCCGTTCAAGCTCGGTTCCGGCAGCGTCATTCCCGGCTTCGACCAGGGCGTGACCGGCATGAAGGTGGGCGGCAAGCGCACCATCATGATTCCGTCCAACCTCGGCTACGGCGCCGGTGGTTCGGGCTACTCGATCCCGCCGAACGCCGGCCTGGTGTTCGAGGTCGAGCTGCTGCAGGTCAGCGACACCCAGATCCAGTAATTCGCGCTCGTCGCAAAAAGAAGGGGCCGGCTACATGCCGGCCCTTTTTGCTGGGGACTGTCCCGCCGGGACCGTCCCCTGCTTTTTTGGTGGAATATCAACGAAAAGCAAAGGCCGGGGACAGTCCCGCAGGGACAGTCCCCAACGCCTAATCGCGCAGCGCCAGGACCGGCGCCAGCCGCATCGCCACGAAGGTATGCCGCAGTGTCGAGCACAGCGCCACCAGCGCCGCCACCCCCAGCGCGAAGCCGACCGTCCACAGCCCGACCGGGGCGCGCTCGCTGAACGCCGCCAGGTAGCGCGAGGTGGCCAGCCAGGCCACCGGCAGCCCGACGCCCGCCCCGATCGCGATCAGCACCGCGAACTCGCGCACCACCAGCCTGCCGATCGCCGCGCCGCTGGCCCCGTACAGCTTGCGCAGCACGATCTCGCGCGACTTGCGCTGCACGCTGTAGGCGGCCAGCACGTAGATCCCGAAGGCGGCGATCGCGATTGCAATCACCGACGATGCCGACAGCAGTTTGGCCAGGCGGCGGTCGTCGTCGTAGTTCGCGCCGAACAGGGTGCCCATGCGCTTGATGTCAGGGACCGCGTTCGGGAAGAAGCGCGGCCACAGCGTTTCCACCTGCCGCTGCACGGCTTCGACGTCGCCGGAGGCGCGCACGGTGAACACATTGGTGTGGTCCTCCATGAAGTACACGGTCGACTGCATTGGCTCGCGCGCGGTCCGGTGGCGGATGTCCGGCACCACGCCGATGACCTGGATCGGCTTGGCGTCCCCGCTTGGGAAGCGCACGAATTTGCCGGTGGCATCGGCCGGGCTGGCGAAGCCCAGTTCGCGCGCCGCCGCTTCGTTGATCACCAGCTTGTCCTCGTCCGCGACCTTGTCCTGGGAGAGCGTATAGACGCGGCCTTGCAGCGGCTTGAGGCCATACACTTCGAAGAAGTTCGGATGCACCATCAGGAAGTTGATCTCGCTCGAGGTTCCGCCTTCGCGTTTCAGCGCGGTGCTGTTGCGGTTGACGGTGACCGGGGCGTCGGTCACGGTCACACCGGATACGCCCTCGAGTCGGCCCAGCGCGTCGAAGAAAGCGCGTGCATTCGCGCTGCGCATGTCTTCCGGCGCAGTCACGATGACCAGCGGTTCGGGATCGAAGCCGGGATCGAGCGTGCTCGCATAGTGGGTCTGCCAGGCTACCGCCAGCGTCAGGCCGGTCAGGCCCATCGCGGTGGCGAACTGCATCACGGTCAGCACGCGGCGCAGCCACAGGCCTCCCACCGTTTCCGCATTGCCGCGCCCGGACAGGGCCGCAGTCGGGCGCACCTTGAGCGCGGACCAGGTCGGATAGGCGCCGGCGATCACGCCCAGCAGCATTCCGGTCATGGCCGCGACGAGGACCGGGCCGGCAGTGAACAGGCGGTCCAGCTTGCGCTGCACGAGATCTTCGAACACCGGCAGCATCACCCAGGCCAGGAACAGGCCCAGCGCGGTCGCGATCAGGCACACCAGGATCGACTCGGCCAGGAACTGGCGGCTCACGGCGCCGGCGCTCGCGCCCAGCACCTTGCGCACGGCGATCTCGCGCTGGCGGCGCAGCGTGCGCACGGTCGCGAGGTTGACGTAGTTGGTAGCGGCCAGCAGCAGGATCAGCAGCGCCACCGCGGCCAGGCCCAGCACCGTCTTGCGGTCGCCGTGGGTGGCGTCGCGGATTTCGACGTCGGGATCAAGGTACGACTCGCTGATCGGCTTGAATTCGAAGTCCAGCATGTCGCGCCCATTGAGCGAGGCGACCTGGTCGAGCGAGAAGCGCTTGTAGAACGGCGAAGCGACCATGGCGCGCCGGATGGCGTCGCCCACCGGGGCCAGCGAGGCGCCTTCGCCCAGCCTGACGAACACCGGTCCGTGCGAGGAGCCCCAGTTGGTGGTCACCAGCTTGCGGTATTCGGCGTCCCAGATCGCGGTACCGGTGCCGGTGAGGGCGGCGTAGGGCAGCGTGGTGGCCGATGGCTGGTCGGCCAGCACGGCGCTGACCAGGTAGGGCTTGCCGGCGATGTGCACGGTCCGTCCGACTGCGTTTTCGTTGCCGAACACCTTGGTCGCGGTTTCCTGGGTCAGCGCCAGCGCGTCCGGCCGCGCCAGCGCGATTCCGAGGTCGCCCGAGACGACCTGGGGCCGGAAGATCTTGCGGAAGTCCGGATCGACCATGGTAATGCTGATGGTCTGGACGTTGGAGCCGACCTTCACGTCGACTTTTCGCTCCAGGAAGGTCGACGCGATCAGCGGCACGCCGCTGGCGAGCATGGCGTCGCGCGCGGGCAGGCTGATCGAGTCGCTCCAGTTGCCGTCGCTGCCGGCCGTGTTCCAGCGCTGCTTGACCAGGTAAATCTTGTCGGCGTCGGCGATGTGGGTGTTGTAGGAGAAGGAATGGTGCACGAGTCCGAGCAGCAGGAAGCACACCGCCACGCCGATCGACAGGCCCAGCACCACCACGGCGGAATAGGCTTTTTCCTGGAACAGCAGGCGCCAGCCGATGCGGAAATCACGCGAAATCATATTAGGCTTTCCTTTCAGGCTGCCTGCAGCGCGTCGACCACCACGCGCCCGTCCAGCAGGTGCAGCGTGCGCGAAGCCTGGGCCGCATGGGCAGGAGAGTGGGTAACCATCACCACGGTGGTGCCTTCGGCATTGATGGTGCGCAGCAGGCGCATCACTTCGTCGCCGTGCGCGGTATCGAGGTTGCCGGTCGGTTCGTCGGCCAGCAGCACGGCGGG
Organism: Telluria sp.; assembly: GCA_035759315.1. GTDB lineage: Bacteria > Pseudomonadota > Gammaproteobacteria > Burkholderiales > Burkholderiaceae_D > Telluria. The sequence continues at coordinate 9,276 of DASTVB010000122.1, forward strand.
GCCGGCCACCAGCGCGCGCGCGATCGCCACGCGCTGCTGCTGTCCGCCCGACAGCTGCGAGGGGCGGTGGCCGGCGCGGTGGGCGATCCCCAGCCGGGCCAGCATCGCGGTGACGCGCTCGCGCCGCACCGCCTTGGGCATGTCGGTGTATTCGAGCGCCAGTTCGACATTCTCGAACACCGACAGTTCTTCGATCAGGTTGAAGCTCTGGAAGATGAAGCCGATCCGGCCGCGGCGCAGTTCGTTGAGCTTGGTCTCGCTCCAGCCGGCCACGTTCTGGCCTTCGAAGAAGTAGTCGCCCTGGGTCGGCACGTCGAGCAGGCCAAGCAGCGACAGAAGGGTCGACTTGCCGCAGCCGGATGGACCGGTGATGGCCACGTATTCCCCAGCATCGATATCGAGGTCGATGCCGTCGAGGGCGCGGGTCTGGACTTCCCCTGCCTGGTGGATCTTGCTGACGCCGACGAGTTTTAACATGGTGTGGTTCTCCTGGTTTAATCCGAAAGTTGAAGGCGATCGGCCTTGCCGAACGCCGCATAGCTTGAAACGATGACTTTGTCGCCCTGCGCAAGGCCCGACAGCACCTCCACCTGGCTGCTGCTGCGGCGCCCGATCCGCACCGGCTTTTTCTCCGCGCGGCCGTTGCGGCCGACCGCGAACACCCAGGTGCCGCCCGAGTCGTTGACGAAGGCGCCGTTCGGCAGCAGCAGCGCCGGCGCGGGCTGGCCGAGCGTGAGCTTCAGGTCCATGCTCTGGCCGGGCGACAGCACCTCGGGCTGCGCACCGGAGAACACGAGTTCCACCGTGAAGCGGCCATCGGTAATCTGCGGGAAGATGCTCGCCACCTGGATCGGATAGGTCTGGCCGCCGTGCGTGACGCGGCCCTGGCGCCCGACTGCCAGCCGGTTCAGGTAGAACTCGTCGACCTGCGCCACCAGCTTGAAGCGGCTCGGGTCGTCGATGCGGCCGATGCGCTGGTCGGGGCGCACGGTCTCGCCCACCTGCAGGCGAAAGCCGGTCAGCTTGCCGGCCACCGGCGCGCGCACCGCCAGCGCATCGACGGTCGCTTCCACCAGCTTGAGGCCGGAATTGAGGCCGTTGATCGCGGTCTCCATCTGCGCCACCGCGGTCTGCTTGACCTTGAGTTCAAGGTCGGCGCTGCGGCGATGCTGTTCCAGCGTGCGGCGCTGCTGCGCCAGCTTGTCGGCCGATTCTTCCAGCGCCACGGCCGAGATGAAGCCCTGCGAGGACAGCCGCATATTGCGCGCATGCTGCTTCTCGGCCTGCTCAAGGGCGAACTCGAGGTCCGACAGGCGGCGCTGGTGCTCGGTGTTGCTGGCTTCCTGGGCCACGCGCAGGTTGGACAGGTTGGAGATCTGCTGCGCGTGCTCGGCCTGGCGCGCCAGCAATTCCAGGTGGCGCTGCGGGTTGGACAGGCGGAACAGCATCTGGCCCTTTTCGACCAGCTGGCCGTCGCGCGCCAGCACTTCGTCGACGCGGCCGGACTCCACCGAGTCGAGCACCACCGATACCAGCGGCTCGGCGGTGCCGCGCACCACGATCTCGTCGAGGAAGATGCCCTTGGTGACGCTCTCGATGCGCACATCCTTCGTGCTGACCGCCAGCCCGCTCGGCATGAAGTACCAGAGCAGGGCGGCGAAGGCCAGCACCGCTGCGGTGGCCGCGCCGATGCGCAGGGCGAGCCTGCCGCGCTTCTTGGGAACCACGCTGTCCATCGTCGAGCCGCTGGCAAGGTGGGGAGGAATGCGATCCATGTACTTTTTTCCGGGTGGTGTTGAAACGATACCTGCCAGTATTGCAAGGCCCGTGCCAGCCCGTTTTCCCCAGTGGCGCGGACAGTGTCGGCGGCCAACTGTCCGGATCCGGACACCCGGGCCTGTGCGGAATCGAACAGGTATCAAGCTGCTATCGCCGCTGCTAGAATGGCGCGACCCTTTCCCTCCACCCAGCGAGCCGATGGCAGACCACGCCGCATCCATCCTGATCATCGACGACGACGCCGACGTCGCGACCGCGGCGCAACTGCTGCTGCGGCGCCGCCATGCGCGGGTGGACACCATCGACGGACCGGCAGGACTGGCCGCGCAGCTGGCGCTGGGGGTCCCGGACGTGGTGCTGCTGGACCTGAACTTTACGCCCGGCCGCATCGACGGCCACGAAGGCCTGGCGGTGCTGGGCCGCCTGCGCGCGCTGCCCAACCCGCCGGCCGTGATCGCGCTGACCGCCTACGCGGACGTGCCGCTGGCGGTGGAAGCGCTCAAACGCGGCGCCAGCGACTTCATCACCAAACCGTGGGACAACGCGCGCCTGGTCGCCGCCGTGGCCAGCGCGCTGGCGCGCCGTGCACCGCTGCCGGGCGCCACCGCCACCGCCGCGCTGATGGGCGAGTCAAAGGCGATGCGCGAACTCAAGGCGATGATCGCCAGCGTCGGCCCGACCGAGGCCAACGTGCTGGTGCTGGGCGAGAACGGGGTCGGCAAGGAACTGGTCGCGCGCGCGCTGCACCTGGCCTCGCAGCGTTCCGAACGCCAGTTCACCGCGGTCGACATGGGCGCGCTGCCCGAATCGACGGTGGAAAGCGAATTGTTCGGGCACCGCAAGGGCGCCTTTACCGACGCCAAGGAAGCGCGCGCCGGACGCTTCCAGGCCGCGCGCGGCGGCACCCTGTTCCTCGACGAGATCGGCAACATGCCGATCGGCGCACAGGCCAAGCTGCTCACCGCGCTGGAGCGGCGCGAGGTCACGCCGATCGGGGCCGACCGCGCCGAAGCGATCGACGTGCGCATCGTCAGCGCCACCAACGTCGAGGAGGAGCGCCTGTTCGACCCGGCGGTGTTCCGTCCCGACCTGCTGTTCAGGCTCAATACCATCGTGCTGCGCGTGCCGCCGCTGCGCGAACGGCGCGAGGACATCGAGCCGCTGCTGCTGCACTACCTGCGCCTGTACGAGGCGCAGTATGGCAAGGCCGCGCGCGCGATCGCTCCAGGCGCGCTGGCGGCGCTGCAGGCCCATCCCTGGACCGGCAACGTCCGTTCGCTGCGCCACAGCTGCGAGCGCGCCACCATCCTGGCCGCCGGCGCCGACTACGAGCTGTCCGACTTCGGCCTGCCGCCGTCGGGCGCGCAGGCCGCGCAGCTCGCCGCCGACGATACGTCCGACCTGCGGCTCGACACGCGCGAGCGCGACACCATTTCGGCGGCACTGGCCAAGGCCAACGGCAACATCAGCCATGCGGCGCGCATGCTCGGCCTGTCGCGCGCGGCGCTGTACCGCAAGCTGGAAAAGCATGGACTCTGAGCTGCGCACCAAGGTGCGCGTGGCCGCCTGCGCTGCCGGCATGGCGGCGCTCGGCGTGGCGATGGGGGCCTCGCTCGATTCGCCGCGCAAGCTGGCGCTGTACGGCATCGGCTGCGCAGCCCTGCTGGTCGCGGCCTGGCGCCAGCTGGCGCGCCTGCGCGAGCGCGACATGGTGCTGCCGCCCGAGGTGGTGGCGCTGACGGTGGACCAGCAGGCATTGATCGACAGCGCGCTGGCGCTGGAAGCCCGGCTCGAATTCGCGCCAATCGCGCTCTACCGCATCGAGCAGAACGGCGGCGCCGAGCCGGTGGTCGCGCCGATGAACGCCAACGCGCGGCGGCTGGTCGCGCCCGGGCGCGCCACCGATCCGGGCGCGCTGTATCAGCAGCTGCGCGCGCTGAACGTCGATTCGCGCAAGCTGGTCGCGTTCCAGACCGAGCGCGGCAACGAGCGGGCGCTGGCGGCCGTGTCGACGCTGGCGCTGCGCGGCGTCTCGACCCGGCTGGTGGCCCTGATGCCGGTCGAAAGCGAGCTGGAAGCCGAAGCCTTCAACGCCTGGCAGCAGCTGGTGCACGTGCTGACCCACGAGATCATGAATTCCCTCACGCCGGTGGCGTCGCTGTCGCACACCGCGCGCGAACTGGTGGACGACCTGCGCGGCCATGCGCCGCCCGACGCGATCCGCGACCTGGGCATCGCGCTCGATGCGATCGGGCGCCGCGCCGACAGCCTGGTCGCCTTCGTCGCCAGCTACCGCAGCCTGTCCAACCTTCCGGAGCCGAGGCCCGAGCTGGTGCGCATCGCCGACCTGTTCGCGCGCGTGTCGGTGCTGATGGCGCCTGGCTGGGAGCAGCGCGGGGGCAGCGTCAGCTTCGCGGTGGAGCCGGCTACGCTCGAACTGGTGGCCGACCCGGGCCAGCTGGAACAGGCATTGATCAACCTGCTGAAGAACGCGCAGGACGCGACCGCCAACGTGGCGCGGCCGGAGGCGCAGGTCAGCGCGCGGCTGGCGCGCGGAGGGCGGCTGCGGATCGAAGTGGGGGACAACGGGGAAGGGGTGCCGGACGAACTGGTGCAGCGCATGTTCACGCCCTTTTTCACCACCAAAAAGCAGGGCAAGGGGATTGGCCTGGCAATGGTGCGCCACCTGGTGCACGCCAACGGTGGCACCGTGCGCTACGCCCGGCCGGTGGGCGCGGGCGCGCGCTTCGTGATCACGTTCTGACGCGCAGCATCTCGATGTGCGGGATGTCGTCCTCGATGTACGGGAAGAGCGATTTGAAGCCGAAGCTGGAGTAGAACTTTTCGAGGTAGGCCTGGGCGCCGATCCGGATGTCGTGCTCCGGGTACAGCGCCACCGTGTGCGCGACGCCGCGGCCGAACAGCTCGCGGCCGATGCCGGAACGGCGCACCGCCTCCGACGAGACTACCCGCCCGATCGACGCTTCCTCGTACTTCTTGCCCGGCGCGAGCACGCGCAGGCTGGCCGCAAGTTCGCGCCTGCCGTCGCGCTCGACCCAGGCCAGCAGGTGGTGCGCGTCCTGGTCGTAGCCGTCGAAGTCGTTGTAAATGCACTGCTGCTCGATCACGAACACCTGCTGGCGCAGGGCCAGCATTGCGTAAAGCTCGTGTACCGTCAATTCGCCGAAAGGCGAGAACTGCCATTGCACCATCTGTAATCCATTCATGTCAGGCCGCCGTCTCGAAACCTTCGAGCACGTTGACCACGTTGATGCCGAGTTCGGCCACCGCATAGCCGCCTTCCATGACGAACACGGTCGGCAGGCCGAGGTAGGAAATGCGCTCGCCGATGCGCAGGAAGTCCGCGCTGGACACGGAAAACTTCGACAGCGGATCGCCGCTGAAGGTGTCCACGCCGAGCGAGACCACCAGCGCCTGCGGCGCGTAGGACGCGATCTTCACGCACGCCGATTCCAGCGCCATGAACCAGTCCGAGACGCTGGCCCCGTGCGGCAGCGGCAGGTTCATGTTGTAGCCCAGTCCCGCGCCGCTGCCGGTCTCGTCGGCGTGGCCGAGGAAGAAGGGATACTCCTGCATCGGGTCGCCGTGGATCGAGGTGAACAGCACGTCCTTGCGCTCGTAGAAAATGCTCTGGGTGCCGTTGCCGTGGTGGTAGTCGATGTCGAGGATCGCCACCCGCTCCATGCCGTCGTCCAGCAGGTGCTGCGCGGCCAGCGCCGCGTTGTTCAGGAAGCAGTAGCCGCCGAAGAAGTCGGCGCCGGCGTGGTGGCCGGGCGGGCGGGTCAGCGCAAAAGTGCTGCGCTCGCCCATGCGCAGCGCGTGCGCCGCGTTCACCGCGCAGTCGGCTCCGGTCTTGGCCGCGACCCAGGTGCCCGCGGTCAGCGGGGTGCCGCTGTCCATCGAATACAGGCCCATGCGGGCGGCGAAATTGGCCGGCTCGATGTCGTCGCGCAGCGAGCGCACCGGCCACACCGAAGGGAAGGCGTCCTTGCCCGCGTTGGCCGGGTCGAGCGCCACCCATTCGTTCCACGCCGAGCGCAGGAAGTGCAGGTAGCGCGGCGAGTGGATCCGTTCCAGCGACACCAGCGGCACGCCGTGCGGCGTGACGATCCGTCCCAGACCGCGGCGGCCGAATTCCGCCGCCACCATGTCGGCGCGCTCGGGCTTTTCGAAGCAGGGAACCAGCTCGCCACGGAACATCTCGTGGCGGCCGGCGTGTTGCGCATGATGTTCGTTATAGAAGGCGAGCATCGGGAACGATGGTCAGTTGCTGTCGCAGCAGGCGCGGCTGCTGTTGTAGGCGGCCACGAAGTCGTCGAAGGGCATGCTGTCGGAGCGCTCCATCTCCAGCTGCTCGGCCAGCGAATGCTCGGCCAGCATCGCGAATTCCTCTTCCTCGACCGGCATCAGTTCGCCGTCGCGGAAGTATTCGGCGTGCAGCCTGGTCTGGCGCATGCCGAAGGCGGCGAAGGAACCGAGCTCCTTCACTTCTTCCAGCACCCGCGCCGACGGCGTCTTAGCGGGATCAAGCAGCTTGGCCAGCTGCGCATCGAGCGCCTGCTGGTGCGGGCCATCGCGCTGGTCGTCGTCGAGCAGCAGCGCGACCGGGCGCAGGGTCTCGACCAGCTGTTCGCCCCACTGGCGCAGGCCGATTTCTTGGCCGTCGAGCGACAGCGTCAGGCCGGGGCGGCGCCCTTCCTTGACCGTGCGTGCGAAGTTCTGGGCATGCACCTGGCTTTGCACCTCGTCGATCGGAGGGCTTTCCTCGAGCGCGCAGTACAGCAGGAACACGTCCAGGAAGCGGCCGGTCTCGAGCGAGATGCCGACCGGCTCGAAGGGGTCGATGTCCATGCAGCGCACTTCGATGTACTGCACGCCGCGGTTGCACAGCGCCTGCACCGCGCGTTCGCCGGTGCGGATCACGCGCTTGGGCCGGATCGTCGAGTAGTACTCGTTCTCGATCTGCAGCACATTGGTGTTCAGCTGGATCCACTCGCCATCGCGCTTGGTGCCCAGCGCCGCGTACGGTGGGTATGGGCGGTTGACCGCATCCATCAGTGTGCGCACGTAGCATTCCAGCGAGTTCTCCTGCGGCTTGAGGCCGGCCTGGGCGTCGTTCTGGTAGCCCAGGTCGCTCATGCGCAGGCTGGTCGCGTATGGCAGGTACAGGGTGTCGTCCGACAGCTGTTCGAGCGAATGCTGGCGGTGCCGCAGGAAGCCCTTCGACAGCGCCGGCGAGGCGCCGAACAGGTACATCAGCAGCCAGCTGTAGCGGCGGAAGTTGCGGATGGTGGCGATGTAGCTTTCCGACTGCACGTCGCGCAGCGGCCGGCGGCGCTCTTCCGGCACGCCTTCGCTGGCCAGCAGCAGGTGCCACAGCTGCTCCGGCAGCGAGTAGTTGTAGTGGATGCCGGCGATGCACTGCATGGTCTTCCCGTAGCGCAGCGCGAGGCCGCGGCGGTACACGTGCTTGAGCATGCCGATGTTCGAGCCGCCGTAGTTGGCGATCTCGATGTCCGGTTCGTCCGGCAGTTCGCACGGCATCGACTGGCTCCACAGCATCTCGCCGTCCAGGCGGCTGTACACGAAGCGGTGGATCGAATCGAGGCGGGCCAGCGTGTGCTGGATATCGTTTTCCGGCGGCGTGATGAATTCCATCAGCGCCTCGGCGTAGTCGGTCGTGATCTGCGGATTCGTCAACGCGGAGCCCACCGCGACCGGGTGCGGGGTGGCGGCAAGGTGGCCGGACGAGTCGACGCGCAGGGTTTCGCGCTCGATGCCACGCAGGCCGCGGCCCAGCAGCGCGCGGTGTTCTTCCTCGCCCAGCAGGGCGAGCCTGCGGGTCAGTTGGTTCTGCTTTGCCACGAATGAATCCTTAATTGGTGATGCCGGCTTGGTAATTCTGCGAAAGGTTACCCGAAATCGCTTTTTCTCGCCGGAGCCAGCCGGATTTCACGCGGCCACGGGAGGGCGCCTGCGGCCCCCCGTGACGCGCTCGATGCCGGCCAGGTCGCGCCAGCTTTGTACCTCGTTATAGCCCGGGTCGAGCAGCGCGCGCACCTTGGCCGCCTGGTCGTAGCCGTGCTCCATCAGCAGCCAGCCGCCGGGCGCCAGGTGGCGCAATGCGCCCTGCGCGATCGTGCGCAGGGCCGTCAGGCCGTCGGCGTGGTCGGTGAGGGCGCCCTGCGGCTCGAAGCGCAGGTCGCCCTGCGCCAGGTGCTCGTCGCCGGCCGCGATATAGGGCGGGTTGGAGGCCACCAGGTCGAACTGTTCGTCGCCGAGCGCCGAGAACCAGTCGCTGTGCAGGAAGCGGACCCTGGCCTGGTTCAGCGCCGCATTGCCGCGCGCTACCTCGAGCGCGGCTTCGCTGACGTCGAGGGCGGTGACGCTGGCGTCCGGCCGCGCGTGCGCCAGCGAGACCGCGATCGCGCCGCTGCCGGTGCCCATGTCGAGCACGCGCCCGCGCGGGGGAGTCCGTTCGATCGCCAGCTCCACCAGCAGTTCGGTGTCCGGGCGCGGGATCAGCACGGCCTCGTTCACCTGGAAGGGCAGGCCGTAGAACTCGCGCTGGCCGACGATGTAGGCGATCGGCTCGCCCGCCACGCGCCGCGCCGCCAGCGCCGACAGGCGCGCCGCTTCGTCGGCGGTGAGGGTGCGTTCGGACTGGGTGATCAGGGCCACGCGGGCGAGCCCCAGCGCATGGCACAGCAGGATGCGGTTCTCGAGCGGGTCGAGCGGCAGCTGCGCCAGCGCGGCGGCCAGCGTCGTTCCCGCCGCGAGGATCATGCCTTGCGGCGCGCGCGCAGCACGACGGCGGTCAGCGCGGCGGCCAGGATGGCGAACCAGATCGCGGCCCAGGTCGGGACCTGCAGGCCCAGCACCGGGTCGCCGACGTCGCCGCACAGGCCGTTGGCGGCGAACAGCCACGGCATCAGGGTCGCGGTGGGCAGGGTGTTGAGCGAGGTCTGCATCGGGTCGATGCCGCAGGACAGGCCGGGATGGGCCAGCACCCACAGGTGGCGCGCGACTACGCCCAGGCCGCCGATGGCGCTGGCCAGGGCCAGCAGCGCGCCGGGGAGGGGGTTCTTCATCAGGCCGCCGGCCAGGGCGAAGATGCCGATGCCGATGAAAAGGTAGCGCTGGATGATGCACAGCGGGCACGGGTCCATGTAATGCGCGTGCTGCAGGTAGAGCGCGAAGCCGACCAGCGCGGCGCTGGTGGCGGCGATGGCGAGGAGCAGGGCACGGGTGTTGGGCATCGTACTGGTCGCTTTCATACAGGGGTGGGTTGAAACGTAAATTGTATCGCGAGGGAAGGGGACTGTCCCTCCGGGACTGTCCCCCGGTGTTCGTGCGTAGTCTATAACTATCAAACACCGGGGGACGGTCCCCTCCGGGGACAGTCCCCTTCCTCCGCTAGTCGCCGAGGGCGGCGAGGAGTTCGGCCTGGTGCTCGGCGGCCAGCGCGTTGGTCAGCTCGGTCAGGTCGCCATCCATGATGAAATCGAGCTTGTACAGCGTCAGGTTGATGCGGTGGTCGGTCATGCGCCCCTGCGGGAAGTTGTAGGTGCGGATCCGCTCGCTGCGGTCGCCCGAGCCGATCAGGCTCTTGCGGGTGGCCGCTTCCTTCGACTGCCGCTCGCGCAGCTGCACGTCCTTGATGCGCGCCGCCAGCACCTTCATGGCCTGCGCCTTGTTCTTGTGCTGGCTGCGGTCGTCCTGGCACTCGACCACGATCCCGGTCGGCAGGTGGGTGATGCGCACCGCCGAATCGGTCTTGTTGATGTGCTGCCCGCCGGCGCCCGAGGCGCGGTAGGTATCAATGCGCAGGTCGGCCGGGTTGATGTTCACGTCCTCGACTTCATCCGCTTCCGGCATCACCGCCACCGTGCAGGCCGAGGTGTGGATGCGGCCCTGGGTCTCGGTGGCCGGCACGCGCTGTACGCGGTGGCCGCCCGATTCGAACTTGAGCTTGGAGTACACGCCGCGCCCGACGATGCGGACGATGACTTCGCGGTAGCCGCCCAGGTCGGACGGCGACTCGCTCACCATCTCCACCTGCCAGCGGTTGCGCTCCGCGAAGCGGGTGTACATGCGCAGCAGGTCGCCCGCGAACAGCGCCGATTCGTCACCGCCGGTGCCGGCGCGGATTTCGAGGAAGATGTTGCGCTCGTCGTTCTCGTCCTTCGGCAGAAGCATCTTCTGCAGCTCCAGCTCGAGTTCCTCCAGGCGCTGCTTGCCGGCCTGGATCTCCTCCTGCGCGAATTCCTTCATGTCCGGGTCGGACAGCATCTTCTCGGCTTCCGCGATGTCGCCCTGCGCGCCGGTGTAGTTGTGATAGACCGCGACCAGCGGCCCGAGCTCGGCGTGCTCGCGCGTCATCTTGCGGTAGTTGTCCATGTTGGAGGTCGCCTCCTGGCTTTGCAGGAGTTCGTCCAGTTCCACGAGGCGGTGCGACAGTTGGTCCAGCCGGGCCAGCATTGATGGTTTCATAGCGGCGTACAACGATTTAGGTTGGGGAGGGCCGCGCGGGCGCTGCGCGGCGGGGCGTGCGGGATGCGGGCAGCGCTAACGGCGGCCGCGGAACAGCTGGGGAAGGAGTGCTGCCAGGCGCGCGCGTTCGTCGCCCTGGGCGCGGTGCAGCGCCTGCTGCGGGCCGTGCAGGAATTTGGCGGCCAGGCCCTTGGACAGCGCGTCGAGCACTTCCTGCGGGTCGTCGCCGCGCGCCAGCATGCGGCGCGCGCGTTCCAGCTCCAGCAGGCGCATCGCCTCGCTGGTCTCATGCAGTTCCTGGATCACCGGCACCACGGCGCGGTCGTCGATCCAGTGCATGAAGGAGCGCACGCGGGTTTCGATGATCGCTTCGGCCTGCGCCACGGCGGCCTGGCGGCTTTCGAGGCCGGTCTGGACGACCTTGCCCAGGTCGTCCACGGTGTACAGGTAGACGTCGTCAAGGCGCGCGACTTCCGATTCGATGTCGCGCGGGACCGCCAGGTCGACCATGAACATCGGCTTGTGGCGGCGCTGCTTGACCGCGCGCTCGACCAGGCCGAGGCCGATCAGCGGCAGCGAGGATGCGGTGCAGGACACCACGATGTCGTACTGGTGCAGCTGTTCGGGCAGGGCGGCCAGGCGGATCGCCTTGCCGCCGAAGCGGTCGGCCAGCGCTTCGCCGCGCTCCATGGTGCGGTTGGCCACGGTGATCGACTTCGGGCTCTGCGCCGCGAAGTGGGTGGCGCACAGCTCGATCATTTCGCCGGCGCCGATGAACAGCACGTTCTGCTCGGAGATGCGGTCGAAGATGCGCTGCGACAGGCGCACTGCGGCAGCCGCCATTGAGACGCTGTGGGCGCCGATTTCGGTGGTGCTGCGCACTTCCTTCGCGACCGCGAAACTGCGCTGGAACAGCTGGTGCAGGTAGGTGCCCAGGCCGCCCGCCTCGTCGGCGATGCGGACCGCGTCCTTCATCTGGCCGAGGATCTGCGCTTCGCCCAGCACCATCGAGTCGAGCCCGGAGGCGACCCGGAACGCGTGGCGCACGGCGTCGTCCTGCGGCAGCATGTACAGGTGCGGGCGCAGCTCGCCGTAATTGAGCTTGTGGTAGTCGGCCAGGAACTGGGCGCCGGCGTCGAGCGGATGGGCGATGTCGCTGGCCGCGTACATTTCGGTGCGGTTGCAGGTGGACAGGATCGCCGCCTCGTCGGCGCCGCGTGCGCCCACGCGGCCGAACCAGTCGCGCGCCGCCAGCACCGCGTGGCCGATCTGGTCAGGGCCGAACGCCAGCCGCTCGCGTAGTGCGACGGGAGCGGTGTGGTGATTCAGGCCGACGGCGAGCAGTTGCATGTGCTGGAATGTGGGCGTTGCGGGGAAGCCGTCATTATACAGCGCGGCCGTAATGGTGTCTGGGGACTGTCCCTGTGGGGACTGTCCCCAGCCTTTGACGTTTTGGCAACTACAGGGATGGCGGATTCGAACATGATTGTGCCGAATCGGACAAAAAGGGCGTGTTTAGGCAGAGCCACGGAAGGCAGGGGACAGTCCCCCAGAGGGACAGTCCCTACGCGCCGAGTTTTTCCAGGCGGTAGCCGTAGCTGTAGACGGGCACGAGGCGGAAGCCGTTTTCCGGGCGCAGCTGGAGCTTGTTGCGCACCCGGGACACGTGGGTGTCCATGGTCCGGGACGGCAGTACCGTCTCGCGGATCCACACCGATTCGTGGATGAAGGCGCGCGACAGCGGGCGCCCGATGTTGCGGAAGAACAGGAGCGCCAGGTAGAACTCCTTGTGGGTGACGTCGACCACTTCGCCGTCCATCAGCAGGCGGCCGGGGCGGGTCTCGAACACGTAGGGGCCGAACTGCAGCTGCTCGGCTTCGTTTTGCGAGGGGTAGGCGCGGCGCAGCATGGCCTGCACCCGCACCAGCAGTTCGGCGCGCCGCAGCGGCCGCACGAGGAAATCGCCGGCGCCGGCGTCGAGCGCGTTCACGATGTCGTCCTCGCACGCGGTGCCGGTAATGAACATGACCGGGGCTTCGGGGGGCAGCTTTTCGCGCGCCCGTTCCAGCACCTCCGCGCCCGCCATGTCGGCCACCGACCAGTCCAGCAACAGCATGTCGTACTGGTCCTTGCGCATGTGGGACAGCAGGTCCCGGGCGGTGCCGAACGCGTGGCAGGCGTGGCCGGCGGTGGCCAGTACCTGGACGACCAGGTCTGACTGGGTGCGATCGCTATCGAGGACTGCAATTCTCATGAGGTTTCCAGGGTGCGGTACGAGCGCAAACCATGCTGCCGGGTTGCCTGAATATTACCGCTTTTTACAACGCAAAGCCACCAGTTATCAAGCATTCCGGGGGCATCTTTTGGCAGCGTGGCGTGCAACGCGCCCTGTAGATTCAACGCTACACTGTTTCCACGGGCACGCTAGACAGCGTGAAGGTGTTCCAGAATATATATCGAACGCTCGTCTTTTTCCAGTGGAAAAATTTCAATAAGGAAGCGACATGGTTGAACAGGCACAGGTAGCGGAATGGACTCTCGTGCCGGACACCCCGCGCGACATCGAGGCGTTGCGCGAGAAGGCGCGCGCACTGGTGCGGCGCAAGGCGGCGCTGGCCGGCGGCATGGCGGCCATCCCGATTCCCGGAGTCGATATCGCGACCGACATTGGCCTGTTTGCAAAGCTCGTCGACGACATCAACAAGTCGTTCGGCCTGACCGAAGAGCAGGTCGCCCGGCTCGATCCGAGCTACCGGGCGATCGCCTACGAGGCCGCGATGGGGGCGGGCGGCATGATGGTGGGACGCGCAATTACCAAGCGCCTGGTCACGGCGGTGCTCAAGCGCGTGGCGGCAAAGCTGGCCGCCAAGCAGGCGGCCAAGATCGTGCCGCTGGCCGGCCAGATCACGGCGGCCGCGATCGGTTTTACTGTGTTCAGGAAGATGGGCTACCAGCACGTGGACGCCTGCGCCAAGGTGGCGCAGGAGTTGCTGGCGGCAAAAGCGAAGGCCTAAGGCGCCATCGTTACAAGCGAGACCGTCATCCCAGCGAACGCTGGGATCCATGCTGAGTTTCCGGCTTCGGTAGCTCAGTATGGGTCCCCGCTTTCGCGGGGATGACGGAGGCCGGATGACGGTCAGGCGTCGGGGAGGACGACGTTGACGTCGAGGACTTCCAGGTTGCCCTGGCGGTCCAGCGAAATCTTGATGTCGTCGGCATTGACCTTGGTGTACTTCGAAATCACCTCGATCAGTTCCTTGTGCAGCGCCGGCAGGAAGTCCGGGCCGGTGCGGTTGTTGCGCTCGCGCGCGATGATGATTTGCAGCCGTTCCTTGGCCGCGTTGGCGCTCTTCGGCTTGGACGGGAACAGGAATGAGAGCAATGCCATATCACTTGGCTCCAAAGATGCGCGACAGGATGCCCGGCTTCTCGTAGGTGGTGAAGCGCAGTGGACGCTCTTCGCCCAGGAAGCGCGCGATCACGTCCTCGTAGGCGTCGGCCACGTCGGTCCCCTTGAAGTGGATCGCCGGGTTGCCCTGGTTGGACGCGTGCAGCACCGATTCCGATTCCGGGATGATGCCGATCAGCGGGATGCGCAGGATTTCCTGCACGTCCTCGTAGGACAGCATTTCGCCGTTTTCCACGCGCTTCGGGCTGTAGCGGGTGATCAGCAGGTGCTCCTTGACCGGCTCGGAGCCGGACTGGGCGCGGCGCGACTTGGCCTGGATGATGCCGAGGATGCGGTCGGAGTCGCGCACCGAGGACACTTCCGGGTTGGTGACCACGATCGCCTCGTCGGCGAAGGTCAGCGCCATCAGCGCGCCGTGCTCGATGCCGGCCGGCGAATCGCAGATGATGTACTCGAAGTCCATGTTCACCAGCTCGTGCAGTACGCGCTCGACGCCTTCTTCGGACAAGGCGTCCTTGTCGCGGGTCTGCGAGGCAGGCAGGATGTACAGGTTGTCGCAGTGCTTGTCCTTGATCAGGGCCTGGTTCAGCGTCGCTTCGCCGTTGACCACGTTGATCAGGTCGTATACCACGCGGCGCTCGCAGCCCATGATCAGGTCGAGGTTGCGCAGGCCGACGTCGAAGTCGATCACGGCGGTCTTATGGCCGCGCATCGCGAGGCCGGAGGAGAAACTGGCGCTGGAGGTGGTCTTGCCGACACCGCCCTTGCCGGACGTCACAACAATGATTCGTGCCACAAAAGGTCCTTTTAAACGGGTAAGTTAAGTGCGGGAAGCTTGCGCGAGCGGCAGGATGTCCAGCCGGTCGCCGACAAGGCGGATTTGGGCTGGCTGGCCAGCCACGTCTTTCGGGAAGCCGTCGTCGAAAGTGCGGTACACGCCCGCGATCGACACCAGTTCCGGCTCCATCGACGAGGCGAAGATGCGCGACTCGGCGTTGCCGGAGGCGCCAGCCAGCGCGCGGCCCTTGAGCGGCGCGTACACGTGGATGCTGCCGTCGGCGATGATTTCGGCGCCGTTGTTCACCACCGCGGTCACCACCAGGTCGCAGCCGCGCGCATAGATGCGCTGGCCGGCACGGACCGGCTGGTCGATGATCATGGCGCCGGTGCTGGCGACGATGGTGGCTGCCGGAGCGGGAGCTTGAGCGGGAACCGGCGCGGGTGCCGGCGCGGCCACGGGGACCAGGTCCTGGACCACCGGCGCCTCGTGCGGATCGCGCTGCGGCTTGCCGCCGTCGTCCAGCGCCAGGCCCTGGGCGCGGATCTGGCGCTCCATTTCCGGCGGTGCGCCGCGCACGGCGACCGCGTTCAGGCGGTATTTTTTCAGCAGCGCGACCAGGCGGTCCCACTCGATATTCGCGTCGGTGATGTTCGATACGTCGATGACCGCGAATTCGTCTTCGAAGAAATCGCTGGCACCCCCGGTCATTTGTTTCAATGCAGCATCAATCACCAGCGGATCGGACGAATGCAGGATCGTGGAGATGGCGACAACGGTGGAGATCTTGATTTCGATCGGCTTGGACAGGCTCTTGGACATAGGGAACGCGGACATTCTTTCATTTGCGCCATTGCTGGCAAACTCGGCGCATTTTACTTTGATTTCCCGCGAAAAAGTAAGCAAATTCCTTATGGAAGCAGGCGGCAAGCCTTAATCGAATCACACTGGCGTTCCTTATATAAGCTGATAAGATTGATATCTGTCAAACGAAGTTGCGGCCCCGCATCTACAATTAAAGACTGTTTGTCGATTTTGCATGCGGTTTTTCTGCAGCTGGGCATCACCCAACGGAGGAAGTCATGGAAGACGTCGTCATTGTGGCCGCTGGCCGCACCGCGGTTGGCAAGTTCGGTGGATCCCTCGCCAAGATCCCGGCTACCGAGCTGGGCGCCATCGTCATCAGGAGCCTGCTCCAGCGCGCCAACCTGGACCCCGGGCTGGTCAGCGAAGTCATCATGGGCCAGGTGCTGACCGCCGGCGCCGGCCAGAACCCGGCGCGCCAGGCTTTGATCAAGGCCGGCATCCCGGACCGCGTGCCTGGCTTCACAGTCGGTAAAGTCTGCGGCAGCGGCCTGAAAGCCACCCACCTGGCGGCCCAGGCCATCAAGTGCGGCGACGCCGACATCATCGTCGCCGGAGGCCAGGAAAACATGAGCGCCTCGCCGCACGTGCTGCCCAATTCGCGCGATGGCTTCCGCATGGGCGACGCCAAGCTGATCGACACCATGATCGTGGACGGCCTGTGGGACGTCTACAACCAGTACCACATGGGCGTCACCGCCGAGAACGTCGCGAAAAAATTCGGCATCTCGCGCGAGGAGCAGGACCAGTTCGCGCTCAATTCCCAGAACAAGGCGGAAGAAGCCCAGAAGGCCGGCAAGTTCCGCGACGAGATCATTCCGGTCGAGATTCCGGTCAAGAAGGGCAACGTGGTGTTCGACCACGACGAATACCCGAAGCATGGCGCCACGCTCGAATCACTGTCCTCGTTGCGCCCGGCCTTCGACAAGGCCGGCACGGTCACGGCCGGTAACGCGTCCGGCATCAACGACGGCGCGGCCGCGGTGATCATGATGTCGGCATCGAAGGCGAAAGAACTGGGGCTGACGCCAATGGCGCGCATCAAGGCTTACTCCTCGGCCGGCCTGGACCCGACCATCATGGGCATGGGCCCGGTCTCGGCCACCCGGCTGTGCCTCAAAAAAGCCGGCTGGACCCACCAGGACCTGGACCTCATGGAAATCAACGAAGCGTTTGCGGCGCAGGCGATCGCCGTCAACCGCGAGATGGGCTGGGATACCAGCAAGATCAACGTGAACGGCGGCGCGATCGCGATCGGGCACCCGATCGGCGCGTCCGGCGCGCGCGTGCTGGTCACCCTGTTGTACGAGATGGCGCGGCGCGACGCCAAGCGC
Organism: Telluria sp.; assembly: GCA_035759315.1. Lineage (GTDB taxonomy): Bacteria > Pseudomonadota > Gammaproteobacteria > Burkholderiales > Burkholderiaceae_D > Telluria. Next base: position 25,954 of record DASTVB010000122.1, read on the forward strand.
GGGCTGGCCAGCCTGTGCATCGGCGGCGGCATGGGCGTGGCGCTGGCGGTGGAGCGGGACTGACGGCGCAGGGATTTTTTTAAAATAAAAGCAAACAGGAGAAGATGATGGCTAGAGTGGCATTGGTAACGGGCGGCATGGGCGGTCTCGGCGAAGCGATCTGCTTCAAGCTGGCGGCGCTGGGATACAAGGTCGTCACGACCTACTCGCCGGGCAATCCGAAAGTGGAAGGGTGGCTCAAGTCGACCGCCGAGATGGGCTACGACTTCGCGGCCTATCCTTGCGACGTGGCCGACTTCGAGTCGGCGCAGGCCTGCGTGGCCGCGGTCGAGAAGGAAGTCGGCAAGATCGACGTCCTGGTCAACAACGCCGGCATCACGCGCGACATGACCTTCAAGAAGATGGACAAGCCGAACTGGGATGCGGTCATGCGCACCAACCTGGACTCGGTATTCAACATGACCAAGCCGGTGTGCGACGGCATGGTGGAGCGGGGCTGGGGCCGCATCATCAACATCTCGTCGGTGAATGGCCAGAAGGGCGCGTTCGGCCAGACCAACTACTCGGCGGCCAAGGCCGGCATGCACGGCTTCACCAAGGCGCTGGCGCTGGAAGTCGCGCGCAAGGGCGTCACCGTCAACACCATCTCGCCGGGCTACATCGGCACCAAGATGGTGATGGAGATCCCGGCCGACGTCCTCGAAAGCAAAATCGTCCCGCAGATCCCGATGGGACGCCTGGGCAAGCCGGAAGAAGTGGCGGGCCTGGTGGCTTACCTCGCCTCCGACGAGGCCGCGTTCGTCACCGGCTCGAACATCGCCATCAACGGCGGCCAGCACATGTACTGATCGAAGGGAAGGGGACTGTCCCCGCAGGGGACCGTCCCCCGGTGTTGGATAGACCCACGATCTCGTCATTCCCGCGAACGCGGGAACCCATGCTGAGGCGGGGATCTCGCCATGGTGTTCTCTGAAGGTCCTCACCATGGGTCCCCGTTTTCGCGGGGATGACGCCGGCGGCTGCGGCTAAACACCGGGGGACAGTCCCCTGCGGGGACAGTCCCCTCCCATCCTCCGCTGTACAATCAGGGTTCAACACCGACGGCCCTGACATGCACGCAATCCCCACTTCGCTCTTCCCGCCCATCCAGCCCCTGCGCACCGGCATGCTGCAGGTGGACGAACTCCACACCATCTACTGGGAAGAAGTCGGCAACCCCGACGGCGTCCCGGTCCTGTTCCTGCACGGCGGCCCCGGCGCCGGCCTGTCGGTCCAGCACCGCCGCTTCTTCGATCCCAGGCACTACCGCGTGATCCTGTTCGACCAGCGCGGCGCCGGCAAGTCGACGCCGCTGGGCGAATGGCGCAACAACACCACCCAGCTGCTGGTGTCCGACATCGAGCGCCTGCGCGAGCTGTTCGGCATCGACAAGTGGCTGGTGTTCGGCGGCTCGTGGGGATCGACGCTGGCGCTGGCCTACGGCGAAGCGCATCCCGAACGCTGCCTCGGCTTCGTGCTGCGCGGGATTTTCCTGTGCACCGCGCGCGAAATCTACTGGTTCCTGCACGGCGTCGAATGGTTCTACCCGGAGCTGTACGACGAATTCGTCGCGCCCATTCCACCGGCCGAACGCGGCGACCTGCTCAAGGCCTACGTGTCGCGCATGCTGTCCGACGACCCGGCGGTGTACTGGCCGGCCGCGCGCGCATGGAGCCGCTTCGAGGGGCGGCGCGTGTTCCTGCTGCCGCACGAAGACGAAGCGCCGTCCGACACGCTCGACCTCGGCGTCGGCCGCCTGGAATCGCACTACATGGCCAACCTCGGCTTCTTCGAGGACGACCAGCTGATGAAGGGGCTCGGCCGGATCGCGCACCTGCCGTGCGTGATCGTCCAGGGCCGCTACGACGTGATCTGCCCGCCGGTGACGGCCTACCGCCTGCACCAGGCCTGGCCCGGATCGCGCCTGCGCATGGTGGTGGACGGCGGCCATGGCGCGCTCGAGCACGGGATCGCGCGCGAGCTGGTCGCCGCGACCGAACAGTTCAAGCGCGAGGGCCAGTTCTCGTAATGCTTGCGCTGCCCTGCGGGGCGTGCTGCTACACTAGCAACATTCACCCACGCGCCAGACCCGTTCCATGAACCTCCAGATCTCCGATATCGGCCACATGATCCAGCTGGCCATCGCCCCGACGTTCCTGCTGTCGGGGGTGGCCACGATGCTGATGGTGCTGACCAACCGGCTGGCCCGCATCATCGACCGCACGCGGGTGCTGGAAGACCGGCTCGACAGGGACTACAACGAGGGCTGGATCAACGAGCTTGACCTGCTGTACCGGCGCTCGCACCTGATCAACTACGCCATCACGCTGGCGACCGCCTGCGGCCTGATGGTGTGCCTGGTGATCGCGATGCTGTTCCTGGGCGATTCCACCAACATCCGGCTCGACAAATATGTCGCCGCCGCGTTCGTGTTCGGCATGGTGGCGCTCATCGGCTGCTTCAGCTACCTGCTGCGCGAGATCTTCATCGCGTCGGCCGGCATGCGCATGTTGCGCCACTCGCGCCATCCCCGAAACATAGCAAGGAAATGAGTACTGCATGCACGACTATCAACGCCCCCCGACACTGCACCGCTACGCGCCGCGCGACGAGCTCGAACTGGCGCTCTCCGAGGGCCAGTTCCGCATCGTCCCGGCCGGGAACTGCCTGACCCTCAGCTTTTCGACCGCATGGGACCCGAAGCTGTTCGACCTGCATTCGCCGGCCGACGCCTGCCTGATCATCCATAACACCGAGGAGTTCGGCGAACGCCTGCACCGCGCCGTCCAGCGCACGCTGCCCAACTGGGCCGGCATCGACGGCGAAGTCGAATACGGCGCCCGGTCGCCGCTCGGCGCCGCGTTCACCAAGTCGTCCGAGGAACGCGCCGAGCGCGAATGGCTGTTCGCCTGGCGGCCGATGCACGGCCAGATGATCCTCAACCCGGTCACGGTGCGGATCGGCAGCATCGAGCAGTTCGCCGAACTGCGCGCGCGCGACGCCTACCTGTCGTAGCTGACCGTTGGGGGAGGGGACTGTCCCCAACGGGGACCGTCCCCAGCTCTTTAGTGAGCCAACCACCAGCTCTGGCTAAAAATCAGGGGACGGTCCCCTTTGGGGACAGTCCCCGACCCATGCGATTAGTGCCAACGTTCTAGGTGATTTGGGTTGTAATGCTGCTTTAGCTTCCACCACCCGCGACCATGCCCGACACGACCTACCCGCACCTGCTTGCCCCGCTCGACCTGGGTTTCACCACGCTGCGCAACCGCGTCTTCATGGGCTCGATGCACACCGGCCTGGAAGACCGCTTCTACAACTACGGCAAGCTGGCGGAGTTCTATCGCGAGCGCGCGCGCGGCGGGGTAGGGCTGATCGTCACCGGCGGCATCGCGCCGAACCGGCAGGGCTGGCTGGCGCCGTTCGGCGGCACCATGAATTCCGTGTTCGACACCTTCAACCACCGCCGCGTGACGCGCGCGGTGCACGAAGAAGGCGGCAAGATCGTGATGCAGATCCTGCACGCCGGCCGCTACGGCTACCAGCCCTTCGTGGTCTCGGCCTCCGCAGTGAAATCCCCGATCTCAAAATTCACCCCGCGCGAGCTGACCGAAGCCGGCATCGAAAAGACCATCCGCGCCTACGTCAAGAGCGCGAAGCTGTCGCAGAAGGCCGGCTACGACGGCGTCGAGATCATGGGCAGCGAGGGTTACCTGATCAACCAGTTCCTGTGCAACCGCACCAACCGCCGCGAAGACGGGTGGGGCGGCAGCATTGAGAACCGCATGCGCCTGCCGGTCGAGATCGTGCGCCGCATGCGCGCCGCGGTGGGCCCGAACTTCATCCTCATGTACCGCCACTCGCTACTCGACCTGGTCGAAGGCGGGAATACCTGGGATGACATCGTCGCGGTGGCAAAGGCGCTCGAGCAGGCCGGCGTCACGATCCTCAACAGCGGCTATGGCTGGCACGAAGCGCGCATCCCGACCATCGTCACCTCGGTTCCGCGCGCCGCCTTCGCAGGCATCGCGGGCAAGCTGCGCAAGGAAGTCGGCATCCCGGTGGTGGCGTCGAACCGCATCAACATGCCGGCCGAAGCCGAGGCGGTGCTGGCGCGCGGCGACGCCGACATGGTGTCGATGGCGCGTCCCTTCCTGGCCGACGCCGACTTCGTCGCCAAGGCCGCCAGCGGGCGCACCGACGAAATCAACACCTGCATCGGCTGCAACCAGGCCTGCCTGGACCACACCTTCTCCAACAAGCGCGCCACCTGCCTGGTCAACCCGCGCGCCTGCTACGAGACCGAGCTGGTGCTGCGCCGCGCGCCGAAACGCCGCAAGGTCGCAGTGGTGGGCGCGGGTCCGGCCGGCCTGTCCGCCGCCACCGCGGCGGCCGACTGCGGCCACGACGTCACCCTGTTCGAGGCAAGCGGCACGATTGGCGGGCAGTTCCAGATTGCGATGCAAATCCCGGGCAAGGAAGAATTCGCCGAAACGCTGCGCTATTTCAGCCGCAAGATAGAGATGTCGGGCGTGAAGGTGGAGCTGAACCGGCGCGTCACGCGCGAGGAGCTGGCCGGCTTCGACGAAGTCGTCGTCGCCACCGGCGTGGTGGTGCGCAAGCCGAAGATCGAAGGCATCGACCATCCGAAAGTGCTGTCGTACGTGGATGTGCTGCGCCACAAGGCGCCGGTGGGTCCGCGCGTCGCCATCATCGGCGCCGGCGGGGTCGGCTTCGACACCGCGGAATACCTGGTGCACAACCCGGCGCATCCGCTGCCTTTGTCGCCGCGCGTGTGGGCCGGCGAGTGGGGCGTCGACCTCGACATGGAAACCCCGGCGGGCCTCACCACGCCGGACATCCCGCATCCGGCGCGCCAGGTTTTCCTGATGCAGCGCAAGACCACCAAGCCGGGCGCAGGCCTGGGCAAGACCTCCGGCTGGGTGCACCGCGCGACGCTGGTGCGCAATGGCGTGACCATGATGGCCGGCGTCCAGTACGACCGGATCGACGACCACGGCCTGCACGTCACCGTGAATGGCGAGCAGCGCCTGATCGCGGTCGACAACGTCGTCATCTGCGCCGGCCAGGAGAGCCTCGCCGACCTGATGCCGCCGGAAGGCGCGCCGCCGGGCGGTCCGCGCTTCCACAAGATCGGCGGGGCCGCACTGGCGTCCGAGCTGGATGCAAAGCGCGCGATCCGCGAGGGCTTCGAGCTCGCCAGCCGGTTGTAGGGGACTGTCCCCAGCTTTTTAGCCAGAATACCCCGGCGCCGATTAAAGAGCCGGGGACGGTCCCCATGCGGGGACAGTCCCCTCCAGCGCTAGCGTTTGCGGACGACCACGCAGCCGATCGAGTAGCCGGCGCCGAACGAGCAGATGACGCCCAGGTCGCCGGCGGCCAGGTCGTCCTGGTGCTTGTGGAAGGCGATGATCGAACCCGCCGATGAGGTGTTGGCGTAGGTGTCGAGGATGACCGGCGCTTCACCCGGCTCGGCTTCGCGCCCCAGCAGAAGGCGCGCGATCAGCTGGTTCATCGACAGGTTGGCCTGGTGCAGCCAGAAGCGGCGTACCTGGTTGACCCCCAGCCCGGCCGCGGCCAGCGTGGAGCCGATCATCTCGGCCGCCATCGGGCACACTTCCTTGAATACCTTGCGGCCCTGCTGGCGGAACAGTTTGTCCGGCTTGCCGACCCCGGTTTCGTCGAAGCGGTTCAGGAAGCCGAAGTTGTTGCGGATGTTGTTTGAGAATTGGGTCTTGAGCTTCGACTCGACGATCTCGAACTGGTGCGCGGACACCGCGGCGTCGGCCGCCTCCACCACGATCGCGGTGCAGGCGTCGCCGAAGATGAAGTGGCTGTCGCGGTCGCGGAAGTTCAGGTGGCCGCTGGTGATTTCCGGATTCAGCACCAGCACCGCGCGCGCCTGGCCGCTCTGCACCGCCGCCGCCGCGGTCTGGATGCCGAAGGTGGCCGATGAACAGGCCACGTTCATGTCGAAACCGTAACCGTCGATGCCCAGCGCCTGCTGCACTTCGACCGCCATCGCCGGGTAGGCACGCTGCATGTTGGAGCAGGCGACCAGCACCATGTCGATGTCGGCCGCGCTGCGCCCCGCGCGTGCCAGCGCATCGCGCGCCGCCGCCACGCAGATTTCCGCCTGCAGCGACAGTTCCTCGTCGCCGCGCTCGGGGATGCGGGCCACCATGCGGTCCGGATCCAGGATGCCGCTCTTCTCCATCACGTAGCGCGATTTGATGCCGGACGCTTTTTCGATGAAGGCGCTGCTGGACGGTTCGACCGCGGCGACTTCGCCGGCCGCGATCGCGCCAGCATTAGCGGCGTTGAATTTCTCCGCATACGCGTTGAAGGCGGTGACCAGTTCGTCGTTGGAAATCGAGTACGGAGGCGTGAACAGCCCGGTGCCGCTGATGACGACTTGTTTCATGGGTAGGTATCCTGTGCTGGCAAACGCACCGATTCTACACATCGCCTCTGGTGGGCGCCCTCTAATGACCGCCGGGGCTCCCCCGCAGCGCGGCGGTGCGGGTCGCCGTCGCCGACAGCGCCACGCTCTCGCCCTTGAGGTGGCGGATCGCCTGCGCCAGCTGGAAGTCGTCGGGCGCGCCGTATTCGAGCGGCTTGCGCTTGCGCTGCTCCAGGTAGAGCGCCAGCTGCTGCTCGGCCGAGGCGCGCACTTCGGTCACCGCGTCTCCACGCTCGTTGGACAGGTGGTGGGCCAGGTCGGATTCGCGCAGGCGCAGCCCGTTGGCCCCGTCGCCCTCGAGCGTTTCGTCCACCGGAAGGTCGGGCACGATGCCGCGCGCCTGGATCGAGCGTCCGCTCGGCGTGTAGTAGCGCGCCGTGGTCAGCTTGACCGCGGTGTCGTTCACCAGCGGGCGCACGGTCTGCACCGAGCCCTTGCCGAAGGTACGGCTGCCCATGATCACCGCGCGGCGATGGTCCTGCAGCGCGCCTGCGACGATCTCGGAGGCCGAGGCCGAACCCGAATTGACCAGCACCACCATCGGCAGCCGCTTGAAGGCGGCCGGCACCCGCGCCAGCGGATCGCCGTCCCCGCTCAGCACATAGAATTCGGGCCGCGCGAGATACTGCTGGCGCGAATCAGCCAGCTGGCCGTTGGTGGAGACGATGTGCGCATTGGGCGGCAGGAAGGCGGCGGCGACGCCGATCGCGCCTTGCAGCAGACCGCCGGGATCGTTGCGCAGGTCCAGCACCAGGCCCTTGAGGGCCGGTTCCTGGCGGTGCAGCGCAAGCAGCTTGGCGGCGAGGTCGTCCACCGTCGGTTCCTGGAACTGGGAGATGCGCAGCCAAGCGTAGCCCGGCTCGACGATTTTCGCCTTGACGCTTTTCTGGACGATTTCCTGGCGCTTGAGCGTGAAGGTCAGCGGGCCCGGTTCGCCGGCGCGCAGCACGCTCAGCACCACCGTCGAATTGGGCTCGCCGCGGATCTTCTTGATCGCTTCCAGCGGCGGCATGCCGCGGATCGGCACCGAGTCGATGCTGGCGATCAGGTCGCCCGCCTTCAGCCCGGCGAGGTCGGCCGGCGACCCTTCGATCGGGGCGACGATGCGCAGGTAGCCATCCTCGCCTTCGCCCACCTCGATGCCGAGGCCGACGAAGCGTCCCTGGGTGCCTTCGCGCAGCTCGCGGTAGGCTTTCTGGTCGAGGAAGGCGGAGTGAGGATCGAGCGAGGCGACCATGCCGTTGATCGCTTCGGTCAGCAGCTTGCGGTCGTCGACCGATTCGACGTAGTCGGATTTGATCAGGCCATATACGTTGGCCAGCTGGTGCAGCTGCTCGACCGGGATGGCCGGGCCGACGGGACGCTGGGCGATGGCGGAAAACTGCATCGAGGCGGCGATCCCGGCGACCACGCCAAGGCCGACCAGGCTGACATTCTTGAACTTGGAGCCCATGGTTCGCACGGAGTCATCCCTGTGAGCATCGATGATTTCAGTATAAACCCGAAACTCATGGGTGGCTTACGGCCGATCCAATTGTCGCGGTCTTTGTAAATGAATTGTGACGATTGCACATCACAGGTAAATAATTGTAAGAACTGCATGCGTGCGCGGCGACGGCTCCTAAGATGAACTTGTTTTTCTCTCTCTCTCCACAGTTTTAAGTGGTCTTGCCCGCAGCCCTCCTGCGGGCTTTTTTTTTGCCACGCGCCACCACCGCTTTGTTTCCGCTGTTTGGCTACCATGTATCGTTAAGTAACAGGCGCGCCGAGCTGATCCACTGCGGCTAGAATACTTACAACCGCCAGCAATGCGGCTCGCGGTAATACCAAGAAAGTCCATGAAAAAACTGATTCCCCTGGCGTGCGTCGCCGCGCTGTATCCGGTCACGCATGCATATGCCGCCGGCCAGACCGAGCCCCAGACCATCCCTCCCGCCACCACCACCACCGCCCAGGCGCCGGCCCCGGCGGCCAAGCCTGCACCGGTGCTGCCGCAGGTGACCGTCAGCGGCACCCGCTCCAACGAAAACGAGCAGCGCCAGCTGTCGACCGCGGCCAAGCTGATCATCGGGCGCGAAGAACTCGACCGCAACGGCGACACCAGCATCAACGAAGTGCTCAAGCGCCTGCCAGGCGTCACCATGGGTGGCGCGCCCGGCCGTGGCGGCGGCGGTCCGCGCATGCGCGGCATGAGCGGCGCCTACACGCAGATGCTGGTCAACGGAGAGCGTCCGCCTCCGGGGTTCTCGCTCGAGTCGCTGCCGCCGGACCAGGTGGAACGCATCGAAGTGATGCGCGGCCCGGTCGCGGAACACAGCACCCAGGCCATCGCCGGCACCATCAACATCGTGTTGCGCGAGGGCTATCGCCAGAAGGACCGCACCATCGCGGTGTCCGACTCGATCGAGCATGGCAAGCACGCGGGCAACGTCTCGATCACCATCCCCGGCCAGAAGGGCGACCTCACCTGGCTGCTGAGCGGTTCGCTCAACAGCAATGCGCGCGCCGACCAGAGCGTGACGCACATCGAGGAGGTCAACGCCGACGGTTCGCTGCGCACCCTGCAGGACATCAAGGACCAGGGCCGCAGCCGCAACCGCAGCCTGCACCTGTCGCCGCGCCTGTCCTACAAGTTCGACAATGGCGACACGCTGACCTTCCAGCCATTCGTGATGATGAACCGCGGCACCAGCGCGGCCAGCAGCGACATCGCGCAGGCGGTCGGCATCGAGGCGCCGGAATACACACACCTGGAGACCAGCGGCGAGAACTCGTCGACCTTCGGGCGCGGCTTCGGCAACTGGCTGCACAAGATGGACAAGGGCGCCAAGCTGGACGTCAAGTTCGGTTTCGGCGGCGGGCGCGCCAGCAACGAGAACCGGCGCGTCGGCTACGACGGCGCGGTGCTGGCCAACCGCTGGCTGGACGACTTCCAGCTGCGCCAGCGCGGCCTGAATTTGGGCGGCAAGTACACCTCGCCGATGGGCGAAGGCCACCTGCTGGCCGCCGGCTGGGACATCGAAAGCCAGGCGCGCAAGGAAGTGCGCATCTCGCTGCGCAACGACGTGCCGCAGTTCGGCGACTCCGGCCGCCAGCTGTCGGCCGACACGCACCGCGTGGCGGCCTTCGTGCAGGACGAGTGGGACGTCAGCAAGCAGTTCTCGACCTACCTCGGCCTGCGCTGGGAAGGCATCCGCACCAACAGCGCCACCGCAGGCTATGAAGTGCGCAACGAGACCAGCGTGTGGAGCCCGGTGCTGCACGGCGTGTGGCGCATTCCCGGCAAGGAGAAGGACCAGATCCGCGCCAGCCTGACGCGCAGCTACAAGGCGCCCGGCATCAACGACCTGATCGCGGCGCCGTTCATCTCGACCCGCAACAGCGCGACCAGCCCTGACAGCGTCGGCAACCCGGACCTGAAGCCGGAACTGGCGACCGGCATCGACCTCGCGTACGAGCACTACATCGGCCGCGGCGGAATCATCTCGGCCAGCGCCTTCGTGCGCAAGATCGACGACCTGACCCGCCGCGTGATCGTGGAGCGCGAGACCGAACGCGGCCTGCGCTGGGTGTCGATGCCGATCAATATCGGCAGCGCGACCAGCCGCGGCATCGAGCTGGAAGCGAAGTTCCAGCTGCCCGACCTGGTCAAGGGTGCGCCGAACATCGACTTCCGTTCCAACTACAGCCACTTCTGGTCCAGCGTGGACGGCATTCCCGGCCCGGACAACCGCCTGGCCGAGCAGCCTTCGCAGACCGGCAACATCGGCGTGGACTATCGCCTGAAGAAGCTGCCGCTGACGCTGGGCGGCAGCATCAACTGGACCCCGGCCTACGATATCCGCGTGAGCGAGACCCAGATCTCGAACGTTGGCATCCGCCGCCAGTTCGACCTGTACGGCCTGTGGAAGTTCGACCCCCGTACCCAGCTGCGCATTTCGGCCAACAATATCGGCGCCAGCGACTACGAGACCGGACGCACTGTGTTCGCGCCGGGCTACACCCACATGTCCGATACCGACAGCCGCACCTACACTACGGTCGGCGTACGCTTCGAAACCAAGTTCTAAAGACTCCAACCTGAAAGAGAGAAGAGCGCAATGAAGAGACAAATCCTGACCACCCTGGCCCTGTCGATCGCCACCGCATTCGGCAGCGCGTACGCGGCGCCGGTCTCCGGCATCGAGACCCAGCACGTCGACCCGAGCGTGCGCGCGCAGGACGATTTCTACCAGCACCTGAACGGTGGCTGGATCAAGACTGCCGAAATCCCTGCCGACCGTTCGAGCTGGGGCACCTTCGCCAAGCTGCGCGAGGACACCACCCCGCAGGTGCGCGCGCTGATCGAAGCCGCACAAAAGGACAAGAGCGCGAAGGCCGGTTCCGAGACCCGCAAGATCGGCGACTTCTACGCCACCTACATGGACGAGCAGGCCATCGACAAGCTGGGCTACAAGCCGCTGGCCGGCGAGCTGCAGCGCATCCGTTCGATCAAGGACAAGAAGGCGCTGCCGGCGCTGATGGCGAACCTGGCCAAGATCGGCGTGTCCGGTCCTTACCGCATCGGCGTGAGCCAGGACGCGCGCGCATCGACCGTGTACGCGACCTACATCTCGCAGTCGGGCCTGGGCATGCCGGACCGCGACTACTACCTGAAGAAGGACGACGCCAAGCTGGCTGCGGTGCGCGACAAGTACCTCAAGCACGTCGAGACCATCATGGCGCTGGCCGGCCACAAGGACGCAGCCGCGAAGGCCGCGCAGATCCTGGCGCTGGAAACCCAGCTGGCCGAATCGCAGTGGACCCGTGTTGAGAACCGCGACGCCAACAAGCGCTACAACAAGTTCGAAGTATCCAAGCTCGATACGCTGGCTCCCGGCTACGACTGGAAGGGCGCGCTGGCCGCGGCCGGCGTGGGCGGCAAGACCGACTACGTGATCGTGTCGCAGCCAAGCTACATCAGCGGCTTCCACAAGACGCTCGAAGCGCAGCCGCTGGAAGCGTGGAAGTCCTACTTCGAGTTCCACCTGCTGCGCAACTACTCCGAGTACCTGTCCAAGCCGTTCGTCGATGCCGACTTCGAGTTCTACGGCAAGACCATCAGCGGCGTGACCGAACAGCGTCCACGCTGGAAGCGCGCGGCCGCATCGACCGAAGCGGTGCTGGGCGAAGCAGTGGGCAAGATGTACGTGAAGGAGCACTTCCCGGCCGAGCGCAAGGCGCGCATGGAAGTCCTGGTCAAGAACCTGATGGCTGCCTACAAGGACAGCATCGACAACCTGGACTGGATGAGCCCTGAAACCAAGAAGGAAGCCCAGGCCAAGCTGGCCAAGTTCTCCACCAAGATCGGCTACCCGAACAAGTGGCGCGACTACTCCAAGTACAAGGTCGTCAAGGGTGACCTGGTGGGCAACATGATGCGCGCATCGCAGTTCGGCTACGCCCGCAACATCGAGAAGCTGGGCCAGCCGATCGACCGCGAAGAGTGGGGCATGACGCCGCAGACCATCAACGCGTACTACCGTTCGACCATGAACGAGATCGTGTTCCCGGCCGCGATCCTGCAGCCGCCGTTCTTCGACGCGAATGCGGACGACGCGGTCAACTACGGCGCGATCGGCGCCGTGATCGGCCACGAAATCAGCCACGGCTTCGACGACAACGGCAGCAAGTCCGACGGCGACGGCAACCTGCGCGACTGGTGGACCGAAGCGGACCGCAAGAACTTCATGACCAAGGCCGACGCCCTGACCAAGCAGTACGATGCGTACAGCCCGATCCCCGGCTACAACGTCAACGGCAAGCTGACCCTGGGCGAGAACATCGCCGACAACTCGGGCTTGGCGATCGCGTACAAGGCGTACAAGCTGTCCCTGGGCGGCCAGCCGGCTCCGGTGATCGACGGCCTGACCGGCGAGCAGCGCTTCTACATGGGCTTCGGCCAGGTGTGGCGCGCGAAGATGCGCGACGAAGCGATGATCGTCCAGCTCAAGACCGATCCGCACTCGCCCGGCCAGTACCGCGCCAACGGCACGGTGCAGAACCAGCCTGGCTTCTACGAGGCTTTCGACGTGAAGGAAGGCGACAAGATGTACGTGGCGCCTGAAAAGCGCGTCATCATCTGGTAATCAGCCGGATCGATAAATGGTAGAGTGAAGGGCTGGGGAACCAGCCCTTTTTTCATAATAAGACATACAACGGAGACCGAGACGTGAAACGATATCTGCTAAGCGCACTGACCCTCAGCCTGATCGCAGGCGTGGCCCATTCTGCCGACACCGTCAAAACCGGCGCCGCCAAGCCAATGGGCAAGGCCGCCGCCACCGCCGCGGTATCGGGCATCGAAATGCAGCACGTGGACAAGAGCGTGCGCGCACAGGACGACTTCTTCCTGCACCTGAACGGCAACTGGATGAAGAACACCGAGATCCCTGCCGACCGCTCCAGCTGGGGCTCGTTCCACAAGCTGATCGAAGACACCCAGCCGCAGCTGCGGTCGATCATCGAAGACGCGGCCAAAAAGCCGAACAAGGTGGCCGGCTCGGACCCGCAGAAGATCGGCGATTTCTACGCCAGCTTCATGGACGAACAGGCGATCGAGCAGCTGGGCGCCAAGCCGCTGGCCGGCGAGCTGGCGAAGATCGCCGCCATCTCCGACAAGTCGCAGCTGCCTGCCTACATGGCGCACGCGAGCCGCATCGGCATCGCTGCGCCTTACGACTTCTACATCCACCAGGACGCCAAGGACTCGACCCACTACGTGGCCGACATCGTGCAGAGCGGCCTGGGCATGCCTGACCGCGACTATTACCTGAAGGCGGACGACGCCAAGCTGTCCGCGATCCGCGCCGCCTACCTCGTCCACGTCGGCAAGATGCTGGCGCTGGCGGGCGACGCCAACGCCGCGGCCAACGCCAAGGCCATCGTCGACCTGGAAACCGAACTGGCCAAGGTGCAGTGGACCAAGGTCGAGAACCGTGACCCGGTCAAGACCTACAACAAGGTCGAGATCTCGAAGCTGGCCGAGATGGCGCCCGGCTACGACTGGAAGGCCTACCTCGACGCCACTGGCGTGAGCAAGAAGGCGTCCACCGTCATCGTCAGCCAGCCAAGCTACCTCAAGGGCTTCGCCGAAGTGATGAACAAGACCCCGCTCGAGACCTGGAAGGCGTACTTCCAGTGGCAGGCGATCCGGTCCTACGCCGGCTTCCTGTCCAAGCCGTTCGCCGACGAGAGTTTCGCGTTCTACGGCACCACGCTGTCGGGCGCCAAGGAACAGCGCCCACGCTGGAAGCGCGCCGTGTCGACCGTCGAAGGCGCGATGGGCGAGATGATCGGCAAGCTGTATGTCGAGAAGTACTTCCCGGCCGAGTACAAGGCGCGCATGGAAGTGCTGGTCAAGAACCTGCTGGTGGCCTACAAGGAATCGATCGACAGGCTTGACTGGATGAGCCCTGCAACCAAGAAGGAAGCGCAGGCCAAGCTGGCCAAGTTCACGCCGAAGATCGCCTATCCGGACAAGTGGAAGGACTACTCCGCGCTGACCGTGTCGAAGGATGATCTGGTGGGCAACGTGATGCGTTCGCGCGAAGTGGCGAACGACCGCGAAGTAGCCAAGCTGGGCGCGCCGATCAACCGCGACGAGTGGCTGATGACGCCGCAGACCATCAACGCTTACTACAACCCGGAGATGAACGAGATCGTGTTCCCTGCGGCGATCCTGCAGAAGCCGTTCTTCGATCCGAAGGCGGACGACGCGGTCAATTACGGCGCCATCGGCGCGGTGATCGGCCACGAGATCAGCCACGGCTTCGACGACCAGGGTTCGCAGTACGACGGCGACGGCAACATGCGCAACTGGTGGTCCGAGGCCGACCACAAGAACTTCGGCGTCAAGGCCGACATGCTGGTGGCGCAATACAACGGCTACAGCCCGCTGCCGGGCTACAACGTCAACGGCAAGCTGACGCTGGGCGAGAACATCGCCGACAACTCGGGCCTGGCGATCGCGTACAAGGCGTACAAGATCTCCCTGAAGGGCAAGAAGGCGCCGGTGATCGATGGCCTGACGGGTGAGCAGCGCTTCTACGCGGGCTTCGGCCAGGTCTGGCGCAGCAAGATGCGTGAAGCGGCGCAGATCAACCAGGTCAAGACCGATCCGCACGCGCCAGGCGAGTTCCGCGCCAACGGCACGCTGAAGAACCAGCCCGGCTTCTACGAGGCCTTCGGCGTCAAGAAGGGCGACAAGATGTACCTCGACCCGAAAGACCGCGTCATCATCTGGTAACCCCATACCGGGTGAGCAGAAAAGGGCAACGCCAAACCGCGTTGCCCTTTTTTATATGAACCGGCCGCCCCGGATCACTCCACCGGAATGATGGCCCGTCATCCCCGCGCACGCGGGGACCCATACGCACTCAGAAAAAAAGGGCAACGCATCAATTCGCGTTGCCCTTATTTGTGCGAACCATCCACCCCGCTCTCTACTCGGACCACCCCACCGGAATGCTCCTGATTTCCCGCTCATTCCACGCCGTGACCACGCCGCTCACGCGCGACTCACCGCCGGAACTCTTGATCGACAGGGACGTCACCGCATAGCGATACGCCGGTCCGCCGACGCTAGCCGCTTCCCGCAACGCCCGCGCGGCAGAGTCGCCGTTCAGCAGGTAGTGGGTTCCCACGACCATGCTCACCATCGCGACCAGTCCGATCGCCGCCGGAATGACGATGCCGCGCCGCTTCTTTCCTGCGGCAGCGCGGGCCGCTGCAATCGAAGGATGCCCCAGCGACCAGACCACCGCCCCGATCAGTCCAACCAGCGCGAGCATCATCGCGGCCGTTCCAAGCGCTGCAAATGGTGCGAGTCGCAACTGGGTCACCGTCAGGTCGAGCGGCTGCATCACCGCCAGGATCAGCCGGAGCGCCGCGAACATCACGCCATAGAACACCGCCATGAAGCGAACGACAGCGGCAGCCCTCAGGCTCCCCCGAATGAGGAACACGCCCGCGATCACCGCGAACAGGTTGAGGCTGGAGGAATAGGAAGTGCCGGTCGCCATGCAATAGATCATCACGCCGATGTCCAGCAGGCCGATCGCCAACAGGACGCGTCCCGTTCGTCGCATGACCCGCAGGTATTCCGGCTCGTCCTTCTCAAGTTCCAGCATGTTCGTCCTTTCGAGGGTAAAAAAAAACCGCTCAATCGAGCGGTTTTTCCTGGCGTTGCGTTGATTACTTCGATGCGCCGACCATGTAATCCACGGCCGCCTTGACTTCCGCATCCGATGCGGTCGAGCCGCCCTTCGGAGGCATCATGCCCGACTTGCCGGTGAAGCCCTTGATCGCGTGATCGTGCAGCGTGGCGTCGCCCTGCTTGATGCGCGCGGCCCATGCTGCCTTGTCGCCGACCTTCGGTGCACCAGCGATGCCGGCGCCGTGGCAGGCTACGCAGGAGGTCTCATATACCTTCTTGCCATCGACCGCTGCGACGGCAGGAGCCGCGGTGGCAGGCACCGCAGGCGCGGCTGCAGGAGCTGCCGCTGCGCGTGCCGCGTCGGCTTCCAGTGCCGCTTCGGCTGCTGCAGGAGTCGGCGACGGTGCCGCCGCAGGTGCTGCTGGCAGTGCCGGCTCGTTGAACTTGGCGCCCGACTGGTTTGCCATGAATACGACTGCGCGTGCAACTTCGACATCGTCCAGGTCAGGATTTCCGCCTTTGGCCGGCATCGCGCGGATACCTTCGATGGCGTGCTTGACCACGGTGTCGTAGCCCTGGGCGATACGCGGTGCCCAGCCGGCGGCGTCGCCGGTCTTCGGTGCGCCGGCGGCGCCCGAACCGTGGCAAGCCACGCAGGTCGAGGTGTAGACGGCTTCGCCGGTCATGAACACTTTAGGCGCGTTTGGATCTTTCAGCGTGAAGCCTTCGTCGGCCACTGGCTTGATGCGGGCCGCGACAGCTTCGGTGCCCAGTGCGTCGGTGCCGGCGCCGGTCAGCTTGTCGGTCGTGACGAAGTGCACCAGCAGAATGATGCCAATGACAATGACCGCAAAGAAGCCGATCACCGCGGCGATGAGCTGCTTCGGCGTCTTGATGGCGGATTCGTGTTCGTTATGTGCGTCGCTCATGATTTCCTTGGTACGTATGTTTGAAACTGTCGCGCGCCCCTTCGGAACCCTGAAAGTCCAGAAAGATGCGCCAAACCTATGATTATAGATGCAAACATAAGGGATGGGAACGCAATTGGCTGGGTTTGCGACGCTTTTCATGGACGGGTGTGCTGAAAGAATGTATCCTTCGCATCTCTCCGCAACACCCCCGCGCGGCTGTAGCTCAGTGGATAGAGTATTGGCCTCCGAAGCCAAGGGTCGCTGGTTCGATCCCAGCCAGCCGCGCCATCATTCATCCGCCTTTCCGGCCATGTTGCCCTACCGACGCTGTTGCTCGCCAGCGAAAAGATGTAGAAATCGCAACTGAGCAAGTAATTGACGCGCTGTTTCGGCCGCCCCTCATTTCGAGCGGATATGACATTTTCCGGTTCGAGACAATTTCGTGATGCTGGCGCCTGCATCCCACTCCTGGACGGACGCTGACCTACACTGAAATACCGCAAGCGTAATGTCGGCTCTGCGGCATCCGACGCCCGCCGCGAGGCTGCTTCGGCGTGACGCCTGTCCAAACGTTTCTGTTTTGTGAAGGAACGATCATGCGACCCCTATCCCTCCTGATTACCGCATCCGTGTTCGTGCTAGCCGCCGGCGCCGGTGCGCAGAACCAACCACAACCCTACCCGCGGCCTGATACTGCGCCGATCTCGACTGTGACGGTGACGAGCCCGGGCAAGCCGGTCCGGCTCATGCCTGACGAAGTCAAGGAGGTCGCCGGAAACTATCTCATGGAAAATGGCTGGCAATTGGAAGTGCGCGGCAAGCCAGAATACATCGACGCGACCATCGATACCGAAAAGCCGATGCGCCTCAGGGCAGTGTCGAAGACCAAGTTCGTCTCCGGCGACGGCAATGTGGTCATGGAATTCAAGCAAGGCAGCTCGGGCGAGGATATGAAGATGAGTTACGCACCCGACCCCAGCAAGCCATCGATGGTGTCAATACCCGCGCAGAGGACCAAAGCAAAGCGCTGAGCGCTGGGCATCGAGCGCGTAAGCGCTAACGCTAACCGCCGGTTTGGCGGTTAGCCGGGTCCTGCCATTTCGCCCTTGCAACATGCCTGGGGCGGCTGAGCAGGCACGTCCAAAAACTGCTACTATTGGTCGTCCGCGCGCCGGCCTGCGAAGCCCGGGATCGCTGGTTCAATCGCTGCGAGCCGCGCCCATCCAATCATCCGTTTGAAACCCGGCCAGCGTACAGATGGACGCAGCCTTGTCTATCTGCCTACGTCATGAAAATCTCCCGTTTCCCGCTTCTCCTCTCGGTTCTCTTTGCACTTTCTGCTTGTGGCGGCGGCGGTCGCGGCACCGACCTGCCTTCGCCCGTACCTGGACCGGTGTCACCAGGACCCGCGCCGACGCCGCTGCCACCGCCACCGCCCGCCGGGCTGTACCTGATGGCAGGACCGCTGGGCGGCAAGGGCAATATCGATGGGCCGGTGGGTCGGTTCCAGGACCCGCGAACGCTCGCCATCACGCCCACTGGTGTGTTGCACGTTTACGATTACGGCGCCGTGCGCACCGTGACGCCGCTCCTGGGCACGGACAGCCAGGTCGCCACGCTCGCCCAGCCGTATAACCTGTCGGGCGGCACCGTCTTCGACGCGGCTGGCAACCGTTTTACCGCCAACATGACGAGCATCACGCGCACCTCGCCGGACGGGACGACCACCACGTTTGCAGGTAACCACGAGACGGGCAACGTGGACGGTGCCGCAACCGTCGCGCGCCTCGGTTCCGTGCGCGGACTCGCGATCGATGCGGGCGGAAATATTTACGCAAACGATATCGTCAACAACGCCGTCCGCAAGATCACGCCGGCGGGTATGGTCAGTACGTTCGCCAGCCTGCCTGGTCCGGCCACCGCGATCGCGGTGGATGCGGCCGGCAATGTGTACGCCGCCCTTGGCACTGCTGTCCATCGCTTTGCGCCGTCCGGCGCGGGCACGGTGCTGCTTGCGGCCGACGACAGCACGCCCGGCCATCTCGCCGGCATCGCCGCAATGGCCGTGGGCAAGGATGGCAACGTCTATGTGGCCGAAGACCATGGCTGCTCGGTGCGCAAGATCACGCCGGCCGGCGTGATGACCACCTTCGCAGGCAAGTCCGAAGAATGGGGCAGTACGGACGGCGTCGGCGAGCAGGCTCGCTTCTGCCAATATTTCGCGAACGGCCTGCATGGCCTGGTCGCGGATTCGGCGGGCAACTTGTACGTCTCGGACACGTCCAATGGGACGGTACGCAAGATCACGCCCGGCGGGGAGGTCAGTACGATCGCAGGCCGCGCTGCCGTCGCCGGGCACGTCGATGGCAGCGGCGGCGCGGTGCGCTTCGGATCGCAGAATGGTTTCCAGCTGTCGGCGGACGCACAGGGCAATGTCTATGTGGGCGAAAGCGTGCGCATCCGAAAGGTCAGCGCGAATGGGCAGTCCTCTACCCTGAACCTTCCCGCGACTGGCGCTACCGGAAAGCCGGTCTTCTATGCGCCGGGACAGCTGGCCTCGGGCGGCCGCGCGGTCGCGTTCTCCGATGGTGTACTGAGCCGCGTCGATGCGAACGGCACCTTCAGTTTCCTTGCAGGCCAGGCTGGCGTACTGGCGAATGCCGATGGCACGGGCGCGCAGGCCACGCTGCGCACGGTTTCGCGGATGACCATGGATGGGCAGGGCAACGTGTTCCTCGTGGATTCGGTCCCGGTCCAGTCGGGAGTAATGTGGTTCCTCAAGCCGGTCTACCGCAAGGTCACCGAAGGAGGCACGGTCAGCACGCTTGTGGAACCGGAGCAGCTGGCGGCAACGCACTGGATCGCGTCCCACGATGGCGGCCAGGTCGTGGTCAGCAATAACAAAAAGCCTTATGAAGTCACGCGCATTGCGCCGGACGGGTCCAGGACGGTGTTGCCGGTCAGCGAAACTGAGCACGTGTGGGCAACCGCTGTCGCGGTCGACCGCCAGAACAATGTGTATGTCGCCGAGTTCGGCCTGGTCGGGCAGAAGGAAAGCTCGCGCATCCGCAAGATCACGCCCGCTGGCGTGAACAGCATCGTGGCCGGCCAAGCAGGCATGCGCGGCGTACGGCCGGGCGCCCTGCCAGCCAGCCTTGGCGTGGTGGAGGCGCTTGAGGTGGGGGCTGACGGCATGCTCTACCTCATCAGCGAGAACTCGCTGCTGCGCATCGTCCCGTAAGCAGGGCGCCTGGCGGCAAGCCGCCCGGTGATATATTGTCGCTTTTGTTCGTCACCGACAATCATGGAAGTCAGGCCGCTGTGTCCCGAGGATTCTGCAGAAGTAGCGCGGCTATGGCACGCTGGCGCGCGCGATAGCGGGCAGGCCGACCCGCGCTTCCTGCCCCGCATGTCTCCATCGGAATACGTGGCCCGCATCGAGCGCGAGCTCGAGGGTGGGGCGCTGTTCGGCTGGGGCATCCCTGCAGCAGGGGCGCATGGCCTTGTCGCTTATCTCACCGCGCGGATCGACGGCGCCAGCGCCGAATGGTCGCAGGACGGTCATCTCTATGTGTGCGACGTCGACGTGCAGGCGGACCAGCGTGGGCGCGGGCACCTCCGCCGCCTCCTGGCCTGCGCGCGCGAGCATGCGAAGGCCCGGGGCCTCGATCGCATTGAACTGAGCTGGATCGCGAACGATCCGCGCGCGGAAGCCGTCTGGACCCGGCTCGGGTTCCGCCCGTTCGTCCAGGTTGGATACCTCGACATCTCCGAACGCTAGTCCGTAAGGCGCTTCCCCGCGCAGTTTGCGCTGCCACAGTATTCCGTCTCGACGCAGCCCGCGGCGCTTGTCGCACCTCATCAGGTCTGATTCGCCATCGCTGACAATCAACGAGGCACGTTGTGTGCTTCTTGTTGATGGGGGCGGCCAATGGACAAGGCGCAGGTTGTCGCGGTGGTGGGGCTCGGTTACGTCGGCCTGCCGCTGGCGGTGGAATTCGGGAAGAAGCAGCGCACGATCGGCTACGACCTGTCGGAAGCCAAGGTCCGGAACTACAGGAACCATGTCGATCCGACCGGCGAGGTCGAATCCAGCGAGCTGCGCGCGGCGGAACACCTGGAGGTGACCACCGATCCTGCGGCACTGGCGCAGGCGGATTTCATCGTCGTGGCGGTGCCGACACCGGTGGACGGCGCGCACAACCCGGACTTCACGCCGCTGGCCAACGCTTCCCGTTCGGTCGGACGCCACATGAAGCGCGGCGCGGTCGTGGTCTACGAGTCCACTGTGTATCCGGGTGCCACCGAGGAGGTGTGCATCCCGATCCTGGAGCAGGAGTCAGGCATGCGCTGGAAGGACGGGTTCCATGTCGGCTTCTCGCCGGAGCGGATCAATCCGGGCGACCGCGAACACCGGCTCACGTCGATCCGCAAGGTGGTGTCCGGCGACGACGAAGCCACGCTGGAAGCGGTCGCGCAGCTGTACGAGTCGGTGATCGCGGCGGGCGTGTACCGCGCGTCCAGCGTGAAGGTCGCGGAAGCGGCCAAGGTCATCGAGAACACGCAGCGCGACCTGAACATCGCACTGATGAACGAGCTGGCCATCATCTTCGACCGCATCGGCGTCGATACGCTGGAGGTGCTGCAGGCCGCCGGCACCAAGTGGAACTTCCTGCCTTTCCGGCCCGGGCTGGTCGGCGGGCACTGCATCGGCGTCGATCCCTACTACCTCACGCATAAAGCCGAGATGATCGGCTACCACCCGCAGGTGATCCTGGCGGGCCGGCGCATCAACGACGGCATGGCCAAGTTCGTCGCCGAGAAGACGGTCAAGGCCATCATCGGCGCCGGCTTCAACGTCAAGGGTGCGCGGGTGAACGTGGTCGGGCTGACCTTCAAGGAGGATTGTCCCGACCTGCGCAACTCCAAGGTGGCAGACATCGTGTCCGAGCTGCGCACCTATGGCGTGCAGGTCCACGTGCACGATCCCGTTGCACCGGGCGCGGAAGCGCTGCACGAATACGGCATCGAGCTGGAACGCTGGGAGAGCCTGCCGCGCGCCGAAGCGCTGATCGCGGCGGTGTCGCACCGGGAGCTGCTGGCGCGGCCGCTGGCCGACTACCAGGCCAAGATGAAGGATGGCGGCTGCTTCATCGACGTCAAGTCGCGATTCGACCAGCATGCGCTGCGCGCGGCTGGCTTTTCGGTCTGGCGGCTGTGAGCGGGGCGGTCAGCCGCTACGGCTACATCAGGCGCGAGCTCGCGGGCCGGCAGTACCACTGGCTGGTCACGGGCGCGGCCGGTTTCATCGGCTCCAACCTGGTCGAAGCGCTGCTGGCGCTGGACCAGCGCGTGACGGGCCTGGACAATTTCGCCACCGGCTTTCGCCATAACCTCGACCAGCTGCGCGAGGCGGCGGGCGAGGCGCGCTGGGCCAACTTCCGCTTCATCGAGGGCGATATCCGGGCGCTGGACCACTGCCGTACCGCCTGCGAGGGCGTCGATATCGTGCTGCACCAGGCGGCGCTGGGATCGGTGGCGCGATCGATCGAGGATCCGCTGGCCACCACCGCCACCAACGTGGGCGGCTTCGTCAACATGATCGCCAGCGCGCGCGATGCGGGGGTGCGGCGCTTCGTGTACGCGGCATCGAGTTCCACCTACGGCGACCATCCCGGCCTGCCGAAGGTCGAAGACAACATCGGCAGGCCGCTGTCGCCCTACGCGGTCACCAAATACGTCAACGAGCTGTACGCGGACGTGTTCCACCGCTGCTACGGCATCGATACCGTCGGGCTGCGCTACTTCAACGTGTTCGGCCAGCGCCAGGATCCGGACGGAGCGTATGCGGCGGTCATCCCGCAGTGGATCGCGGCGATGATCGGCAGGCAGCCGGTGACGATCCATGGCGACGGCGAGACCAGCCGCGACTTCTGCTATATCGACAACGTGGTGCAGGCCAACCTGCTGGCGGCGACGGTCGACGCACCCGATGCGCTGAACCAGGTCTACAACATCGCGCTGGGCGAGCGCACCACGCTGCTGGCGCTGTATGAGCTCATGCGCGAACTGCTGGCGCACCCCCTGCCGCACGTGCTGGAGCACAGTCCCCGATTCGGCGCATTCCGGGCTGGCGACGTGCGCCACTCGCAGGCGGACATCTCCAGGGCCCAGGCGCTGCTCGGCTACGCGCCGACGCACCGCCTGCGGGACGGGCTGCAGGAAGCGCTGGACTGGTACGTGCGCCACCTATGAATCCGGTCGCGGCGTGGAGCTACGGCAGCGCCGCGCTGGCCTTCCTCGTGCTCGCCACCCTGGTGGCGACGGTTTGGCGGGAGCGGCCCAACGGCACCCTGTTCGGCCTTGCTTGCGTGGCGACCAGCGCCTGGGCCGCGGCCTGCGCCGCCAGCGTGGTGCTGGACCGGCCGTGGCCCGTGTGGGTCGACCTGCTCGAGGCGCTGCACAGCGGCGCATGGACGGCCTTCCTGTTCGTCCTGCTCGGCTACCGCAGCGCGCAGCGGGCCATGCTGGTCGCGGCCGCGGCGGGCTATGCGGCGTTCGTCCTGCTGGTCGTGCTGCGCGCGGCGAGCGAACCGGTCGCATCGGTCGTCGGCGATGTCCCGGTGTGGCTCGCGCGCATGGCATTCGCCGTGCTGGCGATGCTGCTGGTCGAGCACCTGTACCGCAACAAGACGGCGCAGCAGCGCTGGGCCATCAAGTTCACCTGCATGGCGCTGGGCGGGCTGTTCGTGGTCGACTTCTACATGTACAGCCAGGCGGCGCTGCTGCGCGCGGTGAACCCGGACATCTGGGCGGCGCGCGGCTTCGGCGCGGCCTTGTGCGCGCCGTTGCTCGCGATCTCGGTGTCGCGCAGCGCCTCGTGGTCCGGCGGCCTGGCGGTGTCGCGGCAGATGCTGTTCCATTCCGCCGCACTGGTGGGATCCGCCGTCTACCTGCTCCTGATGGGATCGGCCGGCTACCTGCTGCGCTACTTCGGCGGCCGATGGGGACCAGTGATGCAGCTTGCTTTCCTGTTCGGCGCGGTGGTGCTGCTGGGGGTGATCCTGTTCTCCGGATCGTTCCGGGCCTGGCTCAAGGTCTTCATCAGCAAGCACTTCTACAGCTACCACTACGATTACCGTGAGGAGTGGATGGGCTTCACGCGCGCGTTGTCCGAACACGGGCCGGGACTCGGCGAGCGCGCCATCCATGCCCTCGGCGCACTGGTGGAGAGCCCGGGCGGGGCGCTGTGGATCCGGCGCGGCGATGGCCGCTTCGAACTCGCGGCCCATCTGCACACCACGCCCGCGCAGTCGCCGCTGTCGGCGGATGACCCGATGTGCGCGTTCATCGAGGCGCGCCAGTGGGTGATCGACCTGCGCGAACTGGCCGCCGAACCCGGCCTGTACGCGGGCCTGCGCGTGCCGCCGTCGGTGGCGGAGCTGCCGCGCGCGCGGCTGGTGGTGCCGTTGATCCTGCACGGTCGCCTGTTCGGCCTGATGCTGCTGCTCGAACCGCGCAGCCGGTTGGCGCTGAACTGGGAGGTGATCGACCTGCTCAAGATCGCGGCCAGCCAGGCCGCCAGCTACCTCGCGCAGCAGGAGGCGGCGGACGCACTAATGGTCGCGCGCCAGTTCGAATCGTTCAACCGCATGTCCACCTTTATCGTGCACGACCTGAAGAACCTGGTCTCGCAGCTGTCGCTGCTCAGCTCCAACGCGCAGACGCATAGCGCCAATCCGGAGTTCCAGCGCGACATGGCGGAAACCGTCGCCCACTCGGTGCGCAAGATGAACATGCTGCTGCAGCGTCTTGGCCGGGGCGGGGCGCCGGAGCGTACCGCGCCGCTGTCGATGTCCGAACTGCTGGCGCGCGCGGTTGCCCTGAAGTCCGCATTCACACCGCGCCCGGTGCTGGAGTGCGAGTGCGACGCGGGCGTGCTGGCGGACGCGGAGCGGCTCGAACGCGTGGTCGGCCACCTGATCCAGAACGCGATCGAGGCCACGCCGAAGGAAGGGAAGGTCGCCGTGCGCCTGCGCACCGTCACCGGCGAAGCTCTGATCGAGGTCGCCGACACCGGGGCGGGGATGACGGAGGAGTTCGTGCGCGAGCGGCTGTTCAAGCCCTTCGAGAGCACCAAATCGGCGGGGATGGGCATCGGCGCGTTCGAGAGCCGCGAGTACATTCGCGAGTTGGGGGGCCGGCTTGAGGTCGAAAGCGAGCCGCTGTGCGGGACTACGTTCCGGATTGTGCTTCCGGTGCATGATGGCGCGCGGCTCGCCGGCGGCGTCGCGGCGTAGCGCAGGCCACCATCATCACCAGGAAGAAGGCGAGCGCCAGGCGCGGCACGTCGAACAGGCTGTCGAACAGGCCCACCATCAGGAATCCGGTCAGGGAAGCGAAACAGACCAGGGCGAGCATCTCGCCGCGCAGGGCGCGACGCGCGAGCGTGCCTGCAGCGGCCAGCAGCACCAGTGCGGCCGCCGCCAGTCCCGCCCATCCCATTTCGAATATCGTGTGGACCACCACGTTCTTGGCATGCCATGGCAGGTGGCTGCGGTCGCTGCTGAAGAACCAGCCCTCGCTGGCGCGCGTGAACGCGCCGTTGCGCACCAGTTCCGCCTTGCTGCGCAGGTCGACCAGGCTGACGTTGTCGATGTCGATGCGGCCTTCGGCGCCAACCGCGGCAAGCTCCAGCTGGGTCGGCGGCTGCAGCAGCGCGGCTGACGGATTGGGCGAGGTCGGACGCAGCATCACGCTGTAGCGCCGCCATTCCCCGCCCGGCGGTCCGAGCCGGATGTGGGCCGCCGAGCAGTTTTGCGGATACAGCAGCCAGCGCTCGCACACCGCGGCCTGCAGCGAAGCCTTGGCGCCGCTGCGGCGGATGTCGGCCGAGAACAGGTAGCGTCCGCCGCCGGGCGCGTCCACGCGCTGCAGCATGCGCAGCGATTCCCCGTAGCCCGCTTTGTAGCGCGGCACGCCCAGGCGCAGGAAGCGGTTCGCCTCTTCCGCATCGACGAAGCTGAAGTGGCCGGGCATCTCGCCGGAGGTATTGCGCCAGAAGTAGGTGTCGGGATAGCTTCCGAGACCCATGCCGAACAGGGTGGTGGACAGGTCGCGATCCATCATCGCCAGTGAATTGGACCAGTGGCGCAGCCTCAGGTTCAGGTCCCCGGCCGTATTCGCGAAGCGCGAGCCCAGGTAGTAGCTGGCGGCGGCGGGAATCAGGGTCGCCAGAACCACCGCGAAGAACAGCGACCCGGTGATGGCCGTGCGCGGATGCCACAGCGCCTTCGGCATGGCCTGGCTGGCGGCGACGATGGTGACGGCGAGCGCCGCCACCGCCAGCGCCGGCGGCGCGGCCGGCGGGCCGCCCCAGTGATGCGCGACAGCGGCCGCGCCGACTGCCAGCGCCGCGAACGAGGCGACCGGCAGCGCGGCGCCATTGCGGCTGCGCTCCCGGTAGAGCAGCGGCGCGCCCGCGCCGAATGCGACCGCCGAGGCGGCGACCGCGATATACGAACCCTTGTCGAGCATGAAGGCCAGCGCCGCCGACGCCAGCACGCCTGCCAGCGCCGCCCCGGGCGCGACCAGGCGCGCCGGGCTGGCCGCCAGGATCATCGCGGCGACCATCAGCGTGATCGCGGCGCCCAGCCCACGGTAGCCGGAGGTGGCGAACACGCGCACCAGGAACACGCCGGTGATGGCGAGCAGGCCGACGGCGACCAGCAAGGCGCGCGCATTGAAGGCGCCGCTGCGCAGCCTGTGCGCGACCGCGAAGCCCCCGGCCACCAGCGCTGAACCGGCAAAGGCGAGGTACATGTCGCGCGAGAAGATGGCGAAGCTCGCGTAGCAGCCGAGCAGCAGGGCGCCCAGTGCCAGCAGGTGGCGCAGGTGCGCGCCCGGCGCCACCAGCCATGCGCCGATGAAGGGGAAGGCCAGCGCGAGATAGGCGTCCAGCGCCGCGCCGCCGATGTGCATCGAGGAGAACGGGCCGGTCGGCCGG
>DASTVB010000123.1:0-5438 GCA_035759315.1 Telluria sp.
GATGCTGCTGGTTTTTTGGCGGCTGCTTTTTTAGCTGCTGGCTTGGCTGCAGCTTTTTTGGCTGCTGGCTTGGCTGCGGCTTTTTTCGCTGCTGGCTTGGCTGCTGCTTTCTTCGCTGCTGGCTTAGCCGACGACTTCGCTGCGGATTTCTTCGCTGCTGGCTTAGCTGCTGCCTTCTTCGCTGCTGGCTTAGCTGCTGCTTTCTTAGCTACTGGCTTAGCTGCTGCTTTCTTGGCTGCTGGCTTTGCTGCTGCTTTCTTCGCTGCTGGCTTAGCTGCTGCTTTCTTCGCTGCTGGCTTAGCTGCTGCTTTCTTAGCTGCTGGCTTTGCTGCTGCTTTCTTAGCTGCTGGCTTTGCTGCCGGCTTAGCTGCTGCCTTCTTGGCTGCTGGCTTAGCTGCAGCTTTTTTCGCTGCTGGCTTGGCAGCAGCCGCTGGTTTAGCGGCTGCCTTCTTCTTTGGATCTACTTTCTTAGCGGCTGTTGCCATTTCAGTTCTCCTTCATCTGCGATGAAAAATTTAGCTTCAATGATTGAAACCCGTCCGGTCCCTTGAAGCAGACCAGGCGAATTATTCATCGGCACAAACCGGTTTCGGTGTTTGTGCTAATGAATCCGGCACCAGCTGAACTGCTGCAACTCCTCACGAATTGCAGCACTTCAGCCATCGTCGCTTGCGCGACGTATCTTGCTTAAAACGGCTGCCCCGGCAAACCTGCACCCACCTCAAAAACGAAAAAGCCGCCTTGCCCGACTAAATCAGGCAATGCGGCTCGGCGTGTTCGGCGATGGTTTTAAATGCATATTTGTTTGGTTCAGCTTCCCACTTTTGATCGGTTTTTTTGCGTTCGCACGTACAAAAAATTTTTGTTTTCGCGTTGCGGCAAATTCAATCACGTAAAGTACACGAAAACCTTGTCAATGCGCAACTACCGCGACGAATTTTCTCACGCTTTTTCTTGGCGGGCCGCACGCCTTGCAGAGCTCGCATCTCAAATTCGCGGCTCCGATGCGCGCGCGCGCGCCGAAAAAGCCTCGCGCCAAAAACCTTGTGCATCAAAGTAGACCAATTGCCAACAGGGGTTCTTCAAAATCGATTGCGACGCGAGGAGCGCGCGCCGGCGGCGGCGCGGAGCGCGAACCGGTCCTTGAAAAGTGTGTTCGCGGCGCGACACTCTGATGCGCGCTCGACGCAAAAAATTTGGCAAAAGCGCGCGGCGAACCGGATCGCCGCGCGCCGATGACTCAGTTTCTGATCGCGCGGAGGCGCGCATGCGCGAGTGCGTCCCACGCCGCGCTGCGGTATCCGGCGACCATGTCGCGGCCTGCCTCGGACCACTCCGGCGCCGAAGCGTCGAGGCCCAGGGCTTCAATGAAGTAGCGGTCGACCAGCACGAACTGCCGCTTGTACGGCAGCAGGAAAAGCGACGCGTCCGCGGCAAACACCGCCAGCGCTTCGGCATAGTCGGCGAACCACTGGTTGGTGATCGCGCCGCACGCATCGTCGTACCACAGGGTGCCCATGTCGTCACCGGCCTGCGCCTCGCCACCGAGCACGCGGCGGGCGTGGTCCCAGTGGTCGAAGCCGGCGCGCGCCGAGACCAGGTTCATGCAATGGGTTAGCGTCCAGGCTTGCGGCTCGGGCCAGCGGCGCTTTGCCGAGATGGCCAGCGCGGTGCTTAGGGCGTCGGGGTCATTCCTGCGCAAGGCGTTGACGAGCAGCCGTGCGCGAACCTTGAGTTCGTCCGATGGCTTTGGCAGTGCGTGGATGGTGTTCGGCGAATGCGGCGCTGCTGCGCCACTGCCTTGGGAGGTGGTTTTGGTCATGACTGGTTCCATTCGTTTTCGATGGCTTCCCGCTAAGCCGAACGAACAGATTAATCATATCCAGGGAATCAGGATTGAAGGGTGAGAGCCTCTTTTGCGGGAAGGCGCCCCTTAGCGCCTGGCCCGAATAGTAGCACAGCGTCGGGGACTGTCCCCTGCCTTCAGCTGGATGGGAACGGGGACTGTCCCCAAAGGGGACCGTCCCCCGCTCTTTAGCCCGCCCCCACTCAAACCCTCAGCACACCGCGGAACGCCCTGCCCGCGTAATACGACTGCGCCCCATTGTGATAAACGAACACCCGCCCATACCGCACATCGGCAAAGATTGCCCCGCCCAGCTTCCTGATCTCCGGCGGCGTCTTCAGCCAGCTCGACGTCTTCAGGTCGAACTGCCCGAGCGTCTGCAAATGGCGATACTGTTCTTCGTCCAGGATCTCGATGCCCATGGCGGCTGCCAGGTCGGCTGCGGTATTCTCCGGCCGGTGTTCTTTTCTCGACTCCAGTCCGGCGCGGTCGTAACAGACGCTCCGTCGGCCGGCAGGGCTCTCCGCGGAGCAGTCGACGAAAACAAATTCGCCCGAGCGCTGGTCGAAGCCCACGACATCGGGCTCCCCGCCGGAGTGCTCCATCTGGGCGAGGGACCACAGCTTTTCGGGATTCGCCTCCAGCCTGGCCAGTACTTCCGCCCATTCCAGGCCGGGGTGCCGGCTCATATGCTTCTTGAAGCGGGTTTCCAGCACATTCAGCAGCTCTTCACTGTGGTCCGGGTTCATGGTTTGCCTCCATGGATAAAAAAGAAGCCTCCAAAAGGAGGCTTCTTAAAGAGTCAGTCGCTCGAGATTAATCCCAGTTCAGCGCGCCGCCGGTCTGGTACTCGGTCACGCGGGTCTCGAAGAAGTTACGTTCCTTCTTCAGGTCGATCATTTCCGACATCCACGGGAACGGGTTCTCTTCGTTCGGGAACAGCGGCTCGAGACCGATCTGCACCGCACGGCGGTTGGCGATGAAGCGCAGGTAACCCTTGAACATGGTGGCGTTCAGGCCCAGCACGCCGCGCGGCATGGTGTCTTCCGCGTAGCGGTACTCGAGGTCGACCGCCTGCAGGAACAGCGCCTTGATCTCGTCCTTGAAGGCCGGGGTCCACAGCAGCGGGTTTTCCATCTTGATCGTGTTGATCAGGTCGATGCCGAAGTTGCAGTGCATCGACTCGTCGCGCAGGATGTACTGGTACTGCTCGGCCGCGCCCATCATCTTGTTCTGGCGGCCCAGCGCCAGGATCTGGGTGAAGCCGACGTAGAAGAACAGGCCTTCCATCAGGCAGGCGAATACGATCAGCGACTTGAGCAGCTTCTGGTCCTGCTCCACGGTACCGGTGGTGAAGGCCGGGTCGGTCAGGGTGTCGATGAACGGGATCAGGAACTGGTCCTTGTCGCGGATCGACGCCACTTCGTTGTAGGCGTTGAAGATTTCCTTCTCGTCCAGGCCCAGCGATTCGACGATGTATTGGTAGGCGTGGGTGTGGATCGCCTCTTCGAAGGCCTGGCGCAGCAGGTACTGGCGGCACTCAGGCGCGGTGATGTGGCGGTAGGTGCCCAGAACGATGTTGTTGGCGGCCAGCGAGTCGGCCGTCACGAAGAAGCCCAGGTTGCGCTTGACCAGGCGGCGCTCGTCTTCCGACAGGCCGTTCGGGCTTTTCCACAGCTCGATGTCGCGCTGCATGTTCACTTCCTGCGGCATCCAGTGGTTGGCGCAGCCGGCCAGGTATTTGTCCCATGCCCATTTGTATTTGAATGGGACCAGCTGGTTGACGTCGGTCTTGCCGTTGATGATGCGCTTGTCGTCCGCGTTAACGCGCTTTGCCACCTGGTCGGCGGTGGCGGTTGGCTCTGCGGCCGGGGCTTGAGGGCGCGCGGCTGGCGCGGCGCTGGTGGCGGCTTCGTCATCCCAAGATAGCATTGTGGTGTCCTCGATTTTATTTTGTAGGGTGGTTCAGTACGCCGATGGCGGCGTTGGCTCCGGCCACCGTCATCCCAGCGAAGGCTGGGACGACGGTGCTGGCTCAGTTACTTCTTATTGGCAGGCTTCGCATTCCTCGAAACCGTCGTCGCCTGGACGCAGGTAGCAGGCGGCGCCTTCTTCCTCGGCTGCAGCCGCGGTCACTGCCGCTGCCGATGCCGCCGCCGTCGCAGCTGCCGCCGCCGACGCCGTGGCTGACGCGGACATGCCACCGTCCACCGACACCGCGTTCAGCGCGCCGGTCTTGGAGGTCGATTTCTCCATGTGCGTCGCTGCGATGGTGCGCAGGTAGTAGGTGGTCTTCAGGCCACGCAGCCATGCCAGCTTGTAGGTCTCGTCCAGCTTCTTGCCCGATGCGCCAGCCATGTAGATGTTCAGCGACTGGGCCTGGTCGATCCACTTCTGGCGGCGCGATGCGGCTTCCACCAGCCAGGTCGGCGAGACTTCGAACGCGGTAGCGTAGATGTCGCGCAGGTCCTGCGGTACGCGGTCGATCTTGGAGAGCGAGCCGTCGAAGTACTTCAGGTCGGAGATCATCACTTCGTCCCACAGGCCGCGCGCCTTCAGGTCGCGCACCAGGTAGGCGTTGATCTCGGTGAACTCGCCCGACAGGTTGGACTTCACGTACAGGTTCTGGAAGGTCGGCTCGATACAGGCCGACACGCCGATGATGTTCGAGATGGTGGCGGTCGGTGCGATCGCCACGCAGTTCGAGTTACGCATGCCATGCTTCTTGATACGGTCGCGCACCACGCTCCAGTCCATCTTCGAGGAGGTGTCCTGCTCGAGGTACTGGGCGCCGCGCTCTTCGGCCAGCAGCTTGATCGAATCCTGCGGCAGGATGCCGCGGTCCCACAGCGAACCGGCGTAGGACTCGTAACGGCCGCGCTCTTCCGCCAGCTCCGACGAAGCCAGGTAGGCGTAGTAGCACACCGCTTCCATCGAGGTATCGGCGAACTCCACGCATTCCTGCGAAGCGAACGGCACGCGCATCATGTGCAGGCAGTCCTGGAAGCCCATCACGCCCATGCCGACCGGACGGTGGCGCATGTTCGAGTTGCGGGCCTTGTCGACAGCGTAGTAGTTGATGTCGATGACGTTGTCCAGCATGCGCATTGCGGTGCGCACGGTCTTCTGCAGCTTGACGTGGTCCAGCTTGCCCTCTTTCATATGGGCCGGCATGTTCACGGAACCGAGGTTGCAGACCGCGATCTCTTCCGAGTTCGTGTTCAGGGTGATCTCGGTGCACAGGTTCGAGCTGTGGACGACGCCGACGTGCTGCTGCGGCGAACGGATGTTGCACGGATCCTTGAAGGTGATCCATGGGTGGCCCGTTTCGAACAGCATCGACAGCATCTTGCGCCACAGGTCCAGTGCTTCGACCTTCTTGAAGACGCGCATTTCGCCGCGTGCAGCCTTGGCTTCGTAGCCGAGGTAGGCTTCTTCGAAGGCCTTGCCGACCTTGTCGTGCAGGTCAGGCGCTTCGGATGGCGAGAACAGGGTCCACTCGCCCTTTTCCATCACGCGCTTCATGAACATGTCCGGGATCCAGTTGGCGGTGTTCATGTCGTGGGTGCGGCGGCGGTCGTCGCCGGTGTTC
>DASTVB010000124.1:0-3342 GCA_035759315.1 Telluria sp.
TCGTATTCGGCGTTCTCGGACAGGTCGCCGTGCGAGCGCGCTTCGGCGATCGCGTCGATCACGATGCGGCGTTCCTTCGTCTTGAGCTGGTGCAGCTCTTCCCTGAGCAATTCGGCGCCGTATTTGGTCAGTGGGGTAGTAGTTGTGTTCATGTCTCTAATCACGTTCCATCAAATGAAAACCACAGAGCCGCGCGACGAGTCGCCGCACAAGCTCTGTGGCCGGGATACTGCTTTGATGCTTAGTTTAAGGTTTTATGCAGGCCTTGTAAATCATACACATTCAGCACGTCGAGGTGCCGCATGCCCTGCACTGCCGCTTCCGCGCCGGCGATCGTGGTGTAGGTCGTCACGCGCGCAGCCAGGGCCGAAGTACGGATGGTACGCGAGTCGACGATCGCACTGCGCTTTTCCTCGACCGTGTTGATGACCAGGCTGATCTCGTGGTTCTTGATCATATCGACCACGTGCGGACGGCCTTCCAGCACCTTGTTTACCGCGGACACCGGGATGCCGGCGGCGGCGATCACCGCTGCCGTGCCCTTGGTCGCGCAGACCTGGAAGCCCATCTCGTGCAGGTCGCGCGCCACGCCCACGGCGCGCTGCTTGTCGGATGCCTTCACCGACAGGAACACCTTGCCCGAGGTCGGCAGCTTGACGCCCGCGCCCAGCTGCGACTTGACGAAGGCTTCGCCGAAGGTCATGCCCACGCCCATCACTTCGCCGGTCGATTTCATTTCCGGCCCGAGGATGGTGTCCACGCCCGGGAATTTCACGAACGGGAACACCGCTTCCTTGACGCTGAAGTACGGCGGGATCACTTCCTTGGTGATGCCCTGCGACGCCAGCGTCTGGCCCACCATGCAGCGCGCGGCGATCTTCGCCAGCTGCAGGCCGGTGGCCTTGGACACGAACGGCACGGTGCGCGAGGCGCGCGGGTTCACTTCCAGCACGAACACGGTGTCGACCGATTTGCCGTCGACTTCCTGCTTCTGGATCGCGAACTGCACGTTCATCAGGCCGACCACTTTCAGGCCCTTGGCCATCAGCGCGGTCTGGCGCTTCAGTTCATCGATGGTGTCCTGCGACAGCGAGTACGGCGGCAGCGAACAGGCCGAGTCGCCCGAGTGCACGCCGGCCTGCTCGATGTGTTCCATCACGCCGCCAATGAAGGTGGTTTCGCCGTCCGAGATGCAGTCCACGTCGCACTCGATCGCGTCGTTCAGGAAGCGGTCCAGCAGCACCGGCGAGTCGTTCGATACCTTGACCGCTTCGCGCATGTAGCGCTCCAGGTCGCGCTGCTCGTGCACGATTTCCATCGCACGGCCGCCCAGCACGTAGGAAGGACGCACCACCAGCGGGTAGCCGATTTCCTGTGCCAGTTCGAGCGCTTCGGCTTCAGTGCGCGCGGTGCGGTTCGGCGGCTGGCGCAGTCCCAGTTCGTGCAGCATCTTCTGGAAACGCTCGCGGTCTTCGGCCGCGTCGATCATGTCAGGCGAGGTGCCGATGATCGGCACGCCGTTCGCTTCCAGGTCGAGCGCAAGCTTGAGCGGGGTCTGGCCGCCGTACTGGACGATCACGCCCACCGGCTTTTCCAGTTCCACGATCTCGAGCACGTCTTCCAGCGTCAGCGATTCGAAGTACAGGCGGTCGGAGGTGTCGTAGTCGGTCGACACAGTCTCCGGATTGCAGTTGACCATGATGGTCTCGTAGCCGTCCTCGCGCATCGCCAGCGCGGCGTGCACGCAGCAGTAGTCGAACTCGATGCCCTGGCCGATGCGGTTCGGGCCACCGCCCAGCACCATGATCTTCTTGCGGTCGGTCGGGTTGGACTCGCACTCTTCGTCATAGGTCGAGTACATGTACGCGGTGTTGGTCGAGAACTCAGCGGCGCAGGTGTCGACGCGCTTGTACACCGGGCGGATGCCCAGTTCGTGGCGCCAGGCGCGCACTTCGGCCGGCGTCTTGTGCAGCAGGAAGGCCAGGCGGCGGTCGGAGAAGCCTTTTTGCTTGAGCTTGTACAGCAGCGGCTTGTCGAGGTTTTCCAGCTTCTGGGTGTCGAGCCACAGTTCGATGTCGACGATTTCCTTGATCTGGATGAGGAACCACGGATCGATCTTGGTCAGCGCGTGCACTTCTTCCAGCGTGAAGCCCTGCGCGAACGCGTCGCCCACGTACCAGATACGCTCCGGACCAGGCTCGCCCAGCTCCTCTTCGATCTTCTCGCGGTCCTTGGTCTTTTCGTTCAGGCCGTCGACGCCCACTTCGAGGCCGCGCAGCGCCTTCTGGAACGACTCCTGGAAGGTACGCCCGATCGCCATCACCTCGCCCACCGATTTCATCTGCGTGGTCAGGTGCTGGTCGGCCGCCGGGAATTTCTCGAACGTAAAGCGCGGGATCTTGGTGACCACGTAGTCGATCGACGGTTCGAACGATGCCGGGGTCGCGCCGCCGGTGATCTCGTTGCGCAGCTCGTCGAGCGTGAAGCCGACCGCCAGCTTGGCGGCGACCTTCGCGATCGGGAAGCCGGTCGCCTTGGACGCCAGCGCGGACGAACGCGACACGCGCGGGTTCATCTCGATGACGATCATGCGGCCGTCTTCCGGGTTAATCGAGAACTGCACGTTGGAGCCGCCGGTGTCGACGCCGATCTCGCGCAGCACCGCCAGCGAAGCGTTGCGCATGATCTGGTATTCCTTGTCGGTCAGCGTCTGCGCCGGCGCCACGGTGATCGAGTCGCCGGTGTGCACGCCCATCGGATCAAGGTTTTCGATCGAGCAGATGATGATGCAGTTGTCCGCCTTGTCGCGCACGACTTCCATCTCGTACTCTTTCCAGCCGATCAGCGATTCTTCGATCAGCAGTTCGGAGGTCGGCGAAGCTTCCAGGCCGCGCTTGCAGATCGCTTCGAATTCTTCTTCGTTGTAGGCGATGCCGCCGCCAGTGCCGCCCATCGTGAACGACGGACGGATGATGACCGGGAAGCCCAGCTCGCGCTGCACCGCCCACGATTCTTCCATGGTGTGCGCCACGCCCGACTTGGCCGAACCGAGGCCGATCCTGGTCATCGCGTCCTTGAACTTGGAGCGGTCCTCGGCCTTGTCGATCGCCTCCGGGGTCGCGCCGATCAGTTCGACCTTGTACTTGTCCAGCACGCCGTTGTGGTGCAGGTCGAGCGCGCAGTTCAGCGCGGTCTGGCCGCCCATGGTCGGCAGGATCGCGTCCGGCTTTTCCTTGGCGATGATGCGTTCGACCGCCTTCCAGGTAATCGGTTCGATGTAGGTCACATCGGCCATGTCCGGGTCGGTCATAATGGTCGCCGGGTTCGAATTGACCAGGATGA
>DASTVB010000125.1:0-13125 GCA_035759315.1 Telluria sp.
GGCGCCACGGCGGTGCGCCCGACCACCGCGGCAGGAACCTCGCCCGGCATGGGTGCGGCGGCTGCCAGGCCCGCGCCAGCCGCAGCTGCCGTCCCGGTGAAGCCGGCGGCCGGCACCACGCCGACCCGCGCCGGCGTCGCCGCCGCCACCAGCGGCAACCTGCCGGCGAAGTCGGGGACCGGCGCGCCCGATCCGGGCGCCGGGCCGCAACCGAAAGCCGGCGCCGCCAAGCCGCAGGAGGGCAAGCGCTGATGGGAGCAACCGCGACCATGCCTGTCGCCGTCATCATGCAGCGGCGCGCGTCGACCCATCCCTGGGCCGGAGACACTTGGGGCGCGGTCGGGGTGGTGCCTTACTCTGGCGCCGTGCGCGAGGTGCTGACGCTGGTCAGCGCCCCTGAACGCGACACTTACATGGTGCCGGGACTCGACCTCGAGCTGTACCGCGACGAGCACGAAGGCTACTTCGAGAACTGCATGGCGCCGGAAGCGAAGGTGTTCGTCAAGTGGCGCATGGAGGACGGCCGCGCGATGCCGGTGCAGGTTTCGGTCAGCTACGTGGACGGCACGCGGATGTTCGATTCGGGCGAGCCGGCCGACGGCGTCGCCATGTCCGCCGAGATCCAGGCCTGGCTGGTCGACTACCTGGCGAACAACTATGAGCCGCCGGTGCGCAAGGGAAGGGCGCGCCATGGCTGACGGCTTCCTCTCACGCTGGTCGCGGCTCAAGGCGGACGCGCGCGAACTGCCGCAACCATCGGTGCAGCACCCTGACGGCGCTGCGGTGCCGGCCACCGTGCAGGCGCCGGCGGGCACGGAGGCCGCCGGCGAGAAGGAATCATTCCTGCCGACGCTGGAAGATGCGCAGCGCCTCGGTCCGCAGTCCGACTATTCCGCTTTCGTGGCGCGCGGCGTCGACCCCTCGGTGCGGCGCATGGCGCTGCGCAAGCTGTTCTCAGACCCGCACTTCAACATCGGCGACGGGCTGGACGTCTACATGGGCGACTACACCCGTTCCGACCCGATCTCGCCGGCCATGCTGGCCGCGCTGGCGCACGCCGGCCCCTGGCTCGGCCTCGGCCCGAAGGAAGACGAAGCGGGGGAACTGTCCCCGGAGGGGACCGTCCGCGGCTCTTCAGCAGGCAGTTCCAGTAAAAGTGACCAAACACCAGGGGACGGTCCCGCAGGGACTGTCCCCGACACCGCAGGCCAGGGAGCCAGATGAGTACTGAATTGAACATGGACATGCGCGCACTGCCTGGCGCGAACGCACTGGCGCGCGCTGCCGCACTGGCCGCCGCGGCCGCGCTCCCGGACCCCGATCCGGTGCCGACGGTGGCCTACCGTTCGCAGGGCAGGGTGCTCATCACGGGCACGCCGGCCGAGGTGGCGCGGTGGCAGGAGCGCATGGCGCCGCCGCTGGTGCCGAGCGTGCTGCCGGTCCGCCTTGGTGACGAGGTCGCGATCGCCGGCCACCTGGGCGCCTTCCAGGTGCAGTGGCGCAACGGCAGCGCGCTGATGGAAGGCGACTTCGACCTGATCCTCGACCTGTGCGATCCGCCGCTCCTGTCGCGCCACACGCTGCCGCACGGGTATTACGCCCCCGGCGCCGACGAGGCCGCGCGCGAAGCGGCGCTGGCCGAACTGTCCGGCATGACCGGCACCTTCGAGAAACCGAAATACTTCAGCTACTCCGAGCGGCGCTGCGCGCACAGCCGCAACCGCCAGACCGGCTGCACTGCCTGCATCGACATCTGCTCGGCGCGCGCGATCCGCAGCGGCGGCGACCGCATCGTGGTCGACCCGCACCTGTGCGCCGGCTGCGGCGCCTGCGGCACGGTCTGCCCGAGCGGGGCGATCTCGTACGCCTATCCGAGCCCGGCCTACACCGGCGAGCGCCTGCGCACGCTGCTGGCCGCCTATGCCAGTGCCGGCGGCACCGCCCCGGTGATCATGTTCCATGGCGAGTCCGCGCGCGAGCTGGTGGAAGGCTATCCCTTGCCTGACCACGTGATCCCGGTCGAACTGCAGCATGCCGCCTCCTGCGGCATCGATGTCTGGCTGTCCGCGATCGCCTATGGCGCGGCCGGCGTGATGGTGCTGACCACTGCGTCCGACGCGCCCCAATACCGCGCGGCGCTGCGCGAACAGGCCGGCCACGCGCAGGCGGTGCTCGACGCGCTCGGCTACGCCGGCCCGCACCTGCATATCGCGCACGGCGTGCCGGACCAGTTCCCGCGCGGCGAAGGCCCGGCCGTCGCGGCCCGCTTCCGCATCATCGCGGACAAGCGCAACACGCTCGATTTCGCGCTCACCCACCTGCACGAGCAGGCCCCGCTGAAACCCTTCCATGTCGCGCTGGCCGCCGGCGCCCCGTTCGGCGCGGTGCAGGTCGACACCGGCAAGTGCACGCTGTGCATGTCCTGCGTCGGCGCCTGCCCGGCTTCGGCGCTGCAGGACAGCACCACCGTGCCGCGCCTGTCCTTCATCGAAAAAAACTGCGTCCAGTGCGGCCTGTGCGAGAGCACCTGCCCGGAAAACGCAGTCACCCTGGTCCCGCGCCTGTCATTCGCCGACAGCCGCAACGCAGCGGTCACGCTGAACGAAACCGAACCGTTTGCCTGCATCAGCTGCGGCAAGGAGTTCGGCACGCTGCTCATGGTGCGCAACATGATGGCCCGCCTGTCCGGCCATTCGGCGTTCGCGCAGCATCCCGAGCGGCTGAAGATGTGCGGCGACTGCCGCGTGATTGCGATGATGCGGGATAGCGCGCCGGTATTGCCAGTCCGGCGCGAAGGGGCTTAGCACTCTGGCAATTTCAAAGAAACAGCTTGCTTAATTCTATTGCAATAAATGGCGCGTCCGGGCATGCCCACCGGAGGGGATCGCGCATCGCCATAAATTCGTTTCTAAGGAGGTAACGCCTATGATTTCATTGATATTCTTTGTGAAGAATCTGCGACAGTTCCGGTGTCACACCGATAACTGAACACCAATTTTTTTGCACGAAAATCTTCCCGTAGGGCAACTCGCAGTATATTGTTGGGGAAGGTTAGGTTTGGACGAAGAGTGCGTATTCCGCGGCTTGCATGCGGGTGCAGACGGTCCAGCCAGCTGTCGACCCTACTTACAATTCCCGGAGAGCACTATGAAAAAACATCGCATCGCCTCGCTGCGCCTCGCAGTCCTGTCCTCGCTCCTGTTTGCCGGCGCCGCCCAGGCTGACTGGGTGGTTTCCCCCAACGTCGAAGCGATCCGTCCTGCTCCCGCGAATTTCCAGGTCATGCCGCAGAACCCGCCGGCATTCTCCTGGTCGCGCCACAGCACCAATCCTGCCAGCTATGTGCTCGAAGTCTCGCGCGGCGGCGTGGTGGTGTACACCTTCACCACGGCCCGCAACTGGTACCTGCCGACCACCGCTTTCCCGCAAGGTAACTACACCTGGCGCGTGCGCCCGTCGACCAGTACCGACTGGTCGAACCCGCGCAATTTCTCGATTACCGCCAGCTCGGCCGTGTTCCAGGTGCCGGACAACCTCGGCCTGCGCGCCAAGGTCACCAGCAAGGTGCGCCCGCGCCAGTTGCAGGCCGGCTTCGTTCCCGTGAGCAGCTGGACCGCAGCCATGAGCGCCGAGCGCGGCAAGGCGCTGACCGGCCTGAAGAGCGAAGTCGACTGGAACATCGCCAACCTGAAATCGGTGTCCGATTCCGACTGGCCGCTGGTGAGCGGCGCCGTTACGGCCGCCCTGGCCGCCCAGAACGCCGATATCCGCACCCGCATTAACAAGCATGGCCGCCAGCTGGAAACCTCGGCCATGCTGTACCGCCTGACGCTCGACCCGAAATACCTGGCCGAGGCCAAGAAGCGCGGCGACGAGCTTGCCAGCCTGAGCCCGACCGGCCCGACCAGCTATGCCAACCAGGACCAGGCGACCCGCGTGATCGCGCTGTCGATGGTCAAGGCGATCGACCTGCTGTACAAGGATCTCGAGTCGGCGCGCCGCTATAACTGGCAGCGCATCGTCGACCTGCGCGGCAGCGACATGTACAACGCGCTGACCGCGAACAACATGTACATCGACCAGTACCCGTTCGACTCGCACGGCGGCACCAGCCTGGGCTACCTGGCGCTGATCTCGACGCTGGCGCTGGGCGACATCCCGAACGCCAGCAAGTGGTTCGACTTCGCGACCCGCGCGTATATCAATACCGTGTACGCCTGGAGCGGCCCGGAAGGCGGCTACGCCAACGGCACCGCGTACGGCCAGTACACCGCCGACTACGCGCTGCAGATCTGGCAGCCGCTGACGCACGCGACCGGCGTCAACCTGTTCTCCAAGCCATGGTCGACCGGCTTCCTGCAGTTCTTCGCCCACTTCGTGCCGCCCGGTTCGACCCGCCACCTGTTCGGCGACGAGAACGAAACCAAGCCGGACTTCCGCTTCCTGAAAGCCTATGCGGCGCGCTTCGCGACCCCGCAGGCGGCATGGTATGCCAACAACATCACCGGCGACGAAGACAACCTGACCCTGCTGCAGGCGCAGTACCCGCTGCCATCCAAGCAGGTCAGCACCATGGTGCCGCCGCCGGACGCCGCGCTGTACCCGAGTATCGGCTGGGTGGCAATGCACAGCAGCATGCAGGACGCCAAGCGCACCTCGCTGTTCTTCAAGTCGAGCCCGTACGGCGCGTACAACCACAGCCATGGCGACCAGAACAGCATCATCCTCAACAGCGGCGGCCGTCCTCTGCTGGTGGAAGCGGGTTATATGGACTACTACGGCTCGCCACTGTTCAACGACTGGTACCGCACCACCAAGGCGCATAACGCGGTGACCTTCGATAACGGCATCGGCCAGCCGACCAGCGGCAACACGATCAACCTGACCCGTACCGGCAATGTGACGGCGTTCTCGACCACGCCGGCGCTGGACTATGCCGAAGGCGACGCGACCCCGGCCTATGGCGGCCTGCTGACCTCGGCGATCCGCAAGGTCTGGTACATGCGCCAGCAGGACGCGGCGATCGTGCAGGACAAGCTGGTCGCACCGCTGGCCCGCGCGTGGGAATGGAACCTGCACGCAGCCGCCCCGATCGTCGCGGCGGCCGATGGCTCGGTATCGATCACCAACGTCGACCGTTCGGTGTGCGTGCGTCCGCTGGTCAACGGCAGCTCGCTCAGCTACCAGACCCGCACCGGCCCGGCGCCGAAAGCCGGCGTGTTCGAAGCGCACGGGGCCTTCGTTCATCCGCGCACCACCACCGGCGAATTCGTCATGCTGCTGGACGTCGGCTGCAAGAACCCGGCCGTGACGATGACCGAGACCGCAACCTCGCGCACCTTCGTGGTCGGCACCCAGTCCGTGACGGTGCCTAAGTAATCACCCGCTCCGGCGAACAAAAAGCGGCCCGAATCCGGGCCGCTTTTTTTTTTTGCCGAAGGGCAGGGGACCAACGGGGGACCATCCCCCTATTTTTGCTGGCTACGGGTCGGTTTCGTTCGTGATTCCTTGATAAGCCAATTAACCCCGAAGCAATACTTTTCACCGAATAGAATTCTTAAAAAGCAATATTTGGTGCCAAATTCCCCGCCGCCGTCCAGCGCCGATATTTACGCCAGCCTTCATTGCCGCACGGCTAACTCCATGATTTTATTCGCATTGTTCATGAATTCAGCGAAACAAAATCGCAAAAAAATCGAAAAAAATCGCCTGTTTTTGCTTGTCCAAAATCTTCCTCCAAAGAAACTCGGGTTATAGTGGCCGCGAAGGTTGGGTTTCGGACCGAAGAAGAAGTGCTCCGCATTAGTTGCTTGAGAGTGCCTGACGTGTTCCTGCCAGCTGTCGCCCACTCACAACACTTCGGAGTCATATGAACGTTCGTAAAGTACCCCTGCGCATCGCAGTCCTGTCCACTCTCGTGTTCGCCACTTCCGCCCAGGCTGACTGGGTTGTGTCCCCGAATATCGAAGCGATCCGCCCCGCACCCAGCAACCTGCAGGATATGCCGCAGAACCCGCCCGCATTCTCGTGGTCGCGTCACAGCAGCCTGCCGCCGGGTTATGTCCTGGAAGTATCGAAGGGTGGCGTCGTCGCCTACACCTTCAACACCACCCGCAACTGGTACCTGCCGACCGCCGTGTTCCCGCAGGGAACCTACAGCTGGCGTGTGCGCCCGTCCAACACCAGCGAGTGGTCAACCCCGCGCAGCTTCACCATCAGCGCCAACGCCGCGCCGTTCCTGGTGCCCGACAACGCGGTTCTCCGCACCAACGTCATCAACAAGGCGCGTCCGCGCCAGCTACCGGCCGGCTTTACCGCCGCCACCGCCTGGACTTCGGCCATGAGCGCCGAACGCGGCAGCGCGCTGACCTCGCTCAAGAACGAAGTCAACTCGAACATCGTCAACCTGCGCGCCGTTTCGGACTCGCTCTGGCCGCTGGTCAGCGGCGGCGCCACCACGGCCGCGATCTCGGCGCAGAACTCCGACATCCGCAACAAGATCAACAAGCACACCCGCCAGGTCGAAGCCGCTTCGCTGCTGTATCGCCTGACGGCCGATCCGAAGTACCTTGCCGAAGCCAGGAAGCGCGGCGACGAACTGGCCAGCCTGAGCCCGACCGGCCCGACCAGCTACGCCAACCAGGACCAGGCCACCCGCGCGATCGCGCTGTCCCTGACCAAGTCGATCGACCTGCTGTCGCGTGAAATCGATGCGACCCGCCGCGCCAACTGGAACCGCATCATCGATGTGCGCGGCACCGCGATCTACAACGCGCTGGCCGGTAACAACCTGTACATCGACCAGTACCCGCTGGATTCGCACGCCGGCACCGCGCTCGGCTTCATGTCGGTGATATCGACGCTGGCGCTGGGCGAGTTCGCCAACGCCAGCCGCTGGTTCGACTTCGCCACCCGCGCTTACATCAACTCGGTGTACGCCTGGAGCGGCCCGGAAGGTGGCTACGGCAACGGCACCGCCTACGGTTCGTACGCGTCCGGCTATGCGATCGACATCTGGCAGCCGCTGACCGCCGCGACCGGCGTGAACCTGTTCTCCAAGCCATGGTCGACCGGCTTCATGCGCTACTTCGCGCACTTCGTTCCGCCCGGTTCGCCTAGCCACCTGTTCGGCGACGAAAACGAGCTGGCGCCGAACTTCCGCACCCTGAAGGCCTACGCTTCGCGCTTCAACTCGCCGCATGCGGCCTGGTACGCGAACAACATCACCGGCGCGGAAGATTCGCTGACGCTGCTGCAGGCGCAGTACCCGATGCCGTACAAGCAGGCGACCAGCGTGACGCCTCCGCCGAACGCCGCGCTCTACCCGAGCATCGGCTGGGTGGCCATGCACAGCAGCATGACCGACGTGAACCGCACCTCGCTGTACTTCAAGTCCAGCCCGTACGGCGCGTACAACCACAGCCACGGTGATCAGAACAGCATCATCCTCAACAGCGGCCGCCGCAAGTTGCTGATCGAGGCCGGCTACATGGACTACTACGGTTCGCCGCTGCACAAGGACTGGTACCGCACCACCAAGGCGCACAACGCGATCACCTACAACGGCGGTATCGGCCAGCCGACCGACGGCAACACGGTCAACCTGTTCCGGACCGGTAAGATCACCGCGTTTTCGACCACTCCCGCGCTCGACTTCGCGGAAGGCGACGCCACCCCGGCCTACGGCGGTGCGCTGACCTCCGCCAAGCGCAAGGTCTGGTACCTGCGCAACCAGAACGCGGTGCTGGTGCACGACAAGGTGAGCTCCGGGACCGCGCGTGCCTGGGAATGGAACGTGCATGCCGCGGCGCCGATCACCAGGGCATCGGATGGTTCGCTGACAATCGTGAACGTCGACCGTTCGGTGTGCATCCGT
The DNA here is from genome assembly GCA_035759315.1 of Telluria sp. Lineage (GTDB taxonomy): Bacteria > Pseudomonadota > Gammaproteobacteria > Burkholderiales > Burkholderiaceae_D > Telluria. Next base: position 7,877 of record DASTVB010000125.1, read on the forward strand.
CCGCTGGTCAACGGCAGCACCCTCAGCTACCAGACCCGTACCGGTCCGGCGCCTAAGGCGGGCACGGTCGAAGTCCATGGCGCGTACGTGCATCCGTCGCGAACCACCGGCGAATTCGTCATGCTGCTGGACGTCGGCTGCCGCCGTCCGACCGTGACGATGAGCGAAACCTCGACCTCGCGTACCTTCGTGATCGGCGGCTCGCAGACCGTCACCATGGCGAAGTAAGCAGAGGAGGGGGACTGTCCCTTCGGGACTGTCCCCAGCTTTTCTTTGAACGCCACCAAAAGCAGGGGACAGTCCCAGCGGGACAGTCCCCACCCCCCACGCGCCTTCCTCATCGGTGTTAGCATCATGGCTTCGATCGAAAGGCGTGGTGATGTGGACTGGAGTGATGAGCGGCCTGGCCGCGGGTGCGTTATGGGGCATGGTGTTTCTGGTTCCGGAGCTGCTGCCCGCATTTACCCCGCTTGAACTGGCAGTCGGCCGCTACATTGCCTACGGCGCGATCGCCCTGGGCATCGCGCTCCCGCAAATCCGGCGCCTGTTCTCCAAGCTCGACGCCTCCGACTACTCCGCGATGATCCGCCAGGCGCTGAGCGGAAACATCGTCTACTACATGTTCCTCGCCGTCGGCGTGAAGAACGCCGGCGTCCCGGCTACCTCCCTGATCGTCGGCATGCTGCCGGTGTCCGTCACCCTCCTTGGCCGCAACGACCACGGCGCCGCGCGCCTGAAAGACCTGTGGATCCCGCTGTCGATGATCGGCGCCGCGGTCCTGTGCATGAACGTCGACGTTTTCGGCGCAGCACAGGGTGGCGACGCGTCGCCGGCCGCCAAGGCGCTCGGCATCGCCTGCGCCGTTGGCGCGCTCGTGTGCTGGACCTACTACGCGCTCGACAACGCGCGCTACCTCAAGCGCAACGACCATATCAGCGGCGCCGAATGGTCGCTCCTGTACGGCATCTCTAGCGGCGCGATTGCTTTGCTGATCGGCGCCGCCTGGTACATCTTCCAGCAGTTCACCGCGGATCCGGGCGCATCGGCGGCGGTGGTGGAGGGCCGCGACTGGACCTGGTTCATCATCGTCAACACCCTGCTGGCGCTGGGCGCCTCCGTGATCGGCAACCACCTGTGGAACATCGCCAGCCGCCGCGTCCCGGTGACCCTGTGCGGCACCCTGATCCTGTCCGAGACCCTGTTCGCCTTCCTGTACGGCTTCATTTACCAGCACCGGATGCCGCGTCCGTTTGAGCTGCTCGCCATCACCCTCATGATCGCCGGCACCATCTGGTCCGTCCGCGTCCACGAACCGGAGCCCACTCCGGTCCCGGCCCCCTGACCCGTCAAAAAGGGGACGTACCCCATTTATCCAAATACAAAAAGGGGACGTACCCCTTTTCGAAGCGGCATGCTCAGCATGGACCCCAGCCTTCGCTGGGGTGACGGTATCCAGGCCAGGGGTGGGACTTTTACTGGTCGGCACGTACAAAGGGTGGACGGATGGGGGATTGGCGTGTATAGTTCGGCCTCCATTCCCTGATAGCTCAGTTGGTAGAGCGACGGACTGTTAATCCGCAGGTCCCTGGTTCGAGTCCAGGTCGGGGAGCCAGAATTACAAAAGAGCCCAGCCCTCCCAGGTTGGGCTTTTTTCATTGGGAGACTTGCCATGGCGAAGAAAAAGGAAGAGTTGGACGCTGAAACGCTCGAACTGATCCAGTGGTGCATCGAGGTCGAAGGCTGGCTGGTGAAGGGTGGGGCCACGCAGGAGCAGGCCCAGGATCACATCGAAGAGGAAGTCGAGTGGTTCACGGATAAGTTCTACGACGGCCTGACGCCGGAAGAAGCGGCGAAAGAAGCGCTGGCGTAAGCCCTCAAGGCGAGCCGGCAACACACAAGCCCCGCATGCGTGCGGGGCTTTGTCGTTTCTGGCCGGGAAGCACGCTCTCGGGAACATGATGATGCCAGTTCGTTAATGAGCGTACCGAACCTGTGCATTCCCCCGTGGTACGGTTGGCCACCTGTTCATCGCACGGAGGCTAATCATGTCCGACAATCTTCAAAAAGCCGGTCCCCAGGACCGCGCCCGCATTAACATTCACGAGCGCTGGGAACTCGACTACTGGACCAAGGCGCTCGGCGTCAGCGCGGAGGAGCTCGAGCGCGCGGTAAAAGCCGTCGGCGTGTCGGCCGACGCGGTACGCGAGTACCTGCGCAAGTAAGCCGGCGGCACCGCGCACCCGGCCCATGGCGAACGATTCCAAACACCGGCGCGGCGAGGATTTCGTACGCGTGCGCGGCGCCCGCGAACACAATCTCAAGAACGTCGACGTCGACATCCCCCGTAACGCGCTGGTGGTATTCACCGGCGTGTCCGGCTCCGGCAAGTCCTCGCTCGCCTTCGGCACGCTGTACGCCGAGGCGCAGCGGCGCTACCTGGAGTCGGTGTCGCCGTACGCGCGTCGCCTGTTCCACCAGATGCCGGTGCCGGAAGTCGACGAAGTCGAAGGCCTGCCGCCGGCGGTCGCGCTGCAGCAGCAACGCGGTTCGCCCACCACGCGGTCCTCGGTCGGCAGCGTCAGCACGCTGTCCAATTCGCTGCGCATGCTGTACTCGCGCGCCGGTGACTATCCGAAGGGCCAGGAGCTGCTGTACGCCGAGGCGTTTTCGCCCAACACGCCCGATGGCGCCTGCCCGGAGTGCCACGGCCTTGGCCGCGTTTACGATGCGACCGAAGCCTCGATGGTGCCGGACGATTCGCTCACCATCCGCGAGCGCGCCGTGGCTGCATGGCCGCCCGCATGGCACGGCCAGAACCTGCGCGACATCCTGACCACGCTCGGCCACGACATCGACGTGCCGTGGCGCGAGCTGCCGAAGAAGACGCGCGACTGGATCCTGTACACGGAAGACACGCCGACGGTCCCGGTGTACGCCGGCTTCACGCTGCCCGAAGTGAAGGCTGCCCTGAAACGCAAGGAGACGCCGAGCTACCAGGGCACCTTCAGCGGCGCGCGCCGCTATGTCCTGCAGACCTTCGCCAATACCGAGAGCGCGTCGATGAAGAAGCGGGTGGCGCGCTACATGGTGAGCACCCTGTGCCCGCTGTGCCACGGCAAACGCCTGCGGCCCGAATCGCTCTCGATCAAATTCGCCGGCATGGACATCAGCGAACTGTCCTCGCAGCCGCTCAAGCGCCTGGCGAACCTGCTGGAGCCGTTCGCGCGAAAGCCGAAGGCCGACCGCGAACATCCCGAAAAAGTAATCGTCACCCAGCGCATCGCGCAGGACCTGGTCTCGCGCCTCGAAACGATGCTGGCGCTGGGCCTCGGCTACCTGTCGCTGGACCGCAGCACGCCGACGCTGTCGCCGGGTGAGCTGCAGCGGCTGCGCCTCGCGACGCAGGTGCGATCGAGCCTCTTCGGCGTGGTGTACGTGCTGGACGAGCCATCCGCCGGCCTGCACCCGGTCGACACCGAAGCGCTGCTGACCGCGCTGGCGCAGCTGAAACAGGCGGGCAATTCGCTGTTCGTGGTCGAACACTCGCTCGACGTGATCCGCCGCGCCGACTGGATCGTCGACGTTGGCCCGGCGGCGGGCGAGGGCGGCGGACAGGTGCTGTACAGCGGCGATCCGGAAGGCCTGCGCAAGGTACAGGAATCCGTCACCCGCAAGTTCCTGTTCGTGGATGCGCCGCCGCCGTCGCGCGAACCGCGCGAACCGAAGGGTTGGCTGACGCTGGCCTCCGTCACGCGCAACAACCTGGTCAACCTCGATGCGCGCTTCCCGCTGGGCGTGCTCACCTGCGTGACCGGAGTATCCGGTTCCGGCAAATCGAGCCTGGTGAGCCAAGTGCTGGTGGAGCTGGTGACGCGCGGCCTTGGCCACGAACCGGAACCCGAAGCGCAGGAAGGCGGCGAGCTCGAACACGAACCGGACGCGCCGCTCGAAGGCCACATCGTGTCCGGCTTGGAATCAATCAAGCGCCTGGTGCGGGTCGACCAGAAGCCGATCGGCCGCACGCCGCGTTCCAACCTCGCCACCTACACCGGCCTGTTCGACTATGTTCGCAAGCTGTTTGCCGCGACCAAGGAAGCAAAGTCCCGCCGCTACGACGCAGGGCGCTTCTCGTTCAACGTGGCCAAGGGACGCTGTGAGCACTGCGAGGGCGAAGGCTTCGTGATGGTGGAGCTGCTATTCCTGCCGAGCGTGTACGCGCCGTGCCCGACCTGCCACGGCGCGCGCTACAACGCCAAGACGCTGGAGGTGAAGTACAAAGGCAAGAACATCGCCGAGGTGCTGGGCATGACGGTGGACGCCGCGCACGGCTTCTTCGAAGACGACGACGCGGTCCGCCGTTCGCTGCAGGTGCTGCGCGAGGTCGGACTTGGTTACCTGCGCCTGGGCCAGCCCGCGACCGAGCTGTCCGGCGGCGAAGCGCAGCGGATCAAGCTGGCGACCGAGCTGCAGCGCGCGGGACGCGGCAACATGCTGTACATCCTGGACGAGCCGACCACCGGGCTGCACCCGAACGACTCCGAGAAGCTGATCCAGCAACTGGACAAGCTGGTCGAAGCGGGGAACACCGTGGTCGTGGTGGAGCACGACATGCGCGTCGCAGCCGCCAGCGACTGGATGATCGACATCGGCCCCGGCGCCGGCGAGGAGGGCGGCCGCATCGTGGCGGAAGGCCCGCCGCGCAAGGTTGCCGCCGCGCGCAAGAGCAAGACCGCCCCCTACCTCGCCCGCTTCATGGGCTAACCGTCATCCCAGCGAAGGCTGGGATCCATACTGAGCGTCCGGGGTCGGAGCAGCGGGAATGCTGGCGGCGTATGGATCCCAGCCTCCGCTGGGATGACGGTTTTACGCCTGGCGCCCAGCGCAGAACTGATATGCTTATTGCATGACCTTGCACATCCACACCCCGCTGTTCGAATCGCACGCCCTCCCGTCGCGCGAAGGCCAATCCATCTGGCTCAAGATGGAGGCGCTGCAGCCTCCCGGATCGTTCAAGCTGCGCGGCATCGGCCACGCCTGCGAACGCTATGCCGCGCAGGGCGCGCGCCGCTTCGTGTCCTCGTCCGGCGGTAACGCCGGCATCGCCGCCGCCTATGCGGGCCGCAAGCTCGGCGTGCCGGTGCTGGTGGTGGTCCCGGAAACCGCCACCGAGCGCGCGAAGGAGATGATCCGGCGCGAGGGAGCGCAGGTCACCGTGCACGGCGCCTCCTTCCAGGAAGCCAACGCCATGG
>DASTVB010000126.1:0-2296 GCA_035759315.1 Telluria sp.
CCTGTTGAAAGGGATGACCTTCGGGATGCTGATCGCGCTGGTCTCCTGCCACTTCGGCCTGCGCATCCAGCCGAATACCGAAAGCCTGGGGCGCGGCACCACCACCTCGGTCGTCACCTCGATCACGGTCGTGATCCTGGCCGACGCCGTGTTTGCGATCGTCTTCTCCGGCGTGGGGTTCCGATGACCACTACCCAGCAGCGCGCTCCCCAGCAGCTCAATCGCAAGCCGGAAGAAGACGTCGGCCCGCCGGTGGTCGAGATCCGCAAGCTGTGGACCAAGTTCGGCAAGACGGTGATCCACCAGGACCTCGATCTCGAGATCTATGCGGGCGAGATCCTGTCGATCGTCGGCGGCTCGGGCACCGGCAAGACCGTGCTGCTGCGGCAGATGCTGGGGCTGGAGACGCCTTCGCGCGGCTGCGTGCGCGTGTTCGGCGAAGACATCAGCGAAGCCGGACCGGAGCAGCTGCAGCGCATGCGCAACCACTGGGGCATGCTGTTCCAGCAGGGGGCGCTGTATTCGGCGCTGACCGTGTTCGACAACATCGCCCAGCCGATGCGCGAACTGCGCGCCCTGCCCGAAGACGTGATCCGCGATGCCGTGCTGCTGAAAATGGACATGGTGGGCCTCGGTGCGGAACACGCCAATAAAATGCCGTCCGACCTGTCGGGCGGGATGACCAAGCGCGCGGCGCTGGCGCGCGCACTGGCGCTGGAACCACGGCTGCTGTTCCTGGACGAGCCGACCGCGGGCCTCGACCCCGACGCGTCGGATGCCTTCGTGACGCTGATCCAGGCCCTGCACCGGGAACTGAAACTGACCGTGGTGATGGTCACCCACGACCTCGATACGCTGTTTGCGCTGTCTTCGCGCATCGCGGTCCTGGCCGACAAGCACGTGCTGGCCGTCGGGCCGTCGCGCGACGTGCTGCGGGTGGACCATCCGTTCATCAAACATTTCTTCCTCGGCGGACGCGGACAACGGGCACTCGAAGTGCTCGATGAGCGCGATGTAGATCGCGACGAAGCCGCCGAAGAAGACAAAAAGGAGTGACATGGAAAATCGATCGGATGCACTAATGACGGGCATCTTCACGATTGCCCTGCTGGTGGCCACCGTGCTGGCCGGCCTCTGGCTCAATCGCGACAAGACCGAGCGCTCGCCGTATGAAATCGTCACGACCCAGTCGATTCCCGGCCTGAACCCGCAGGCGACGGTGCGCTACCGCGGCCTGGAAGTGGGCCGGGTCGAGGAAATCGTGTTCGATCCGAAGGTGACCGGCCAGATCCTGATCCGCCTGTCGGTGGAAGACGGCTCGCCGATCACCACCACCACCTTTGCTTCGCTCGGCTACCAGGGCGTGACCGGCATCGCCTTCATCCAGCTCGACGACGACCGCACCGGCTCGCCCCTGCTGAAGACCGATCCCGCCCACGTGGGCCGCATTCCGCTGCGTCCGGGCCTGCTCGACCAGCTGGAAAAGCGCGGCGTCGCCATCCTCGACCGCACCGAGCAGATCACCACGCGCATCAACAACCTGATGAGCGACGAGAACCAGAAGACCATCATCGGAGCCTTCGACAACATCAGCAAGGCGGCCGCGGCGTATGGCGCAATCCCCGAAAAACTGGGCCCGACGATCGACCGCCTGCCGGCGCTGGTCGAGAAGGTCGACCGCAGCGCCAGTTCCTTCGGCGCCTTCTCCGACAGCGCCAAGGCCACCGCCGACAACTACAATCGCCTGGCCACCGGCCTGCAGGCGCCGGACGGCCCGCTCAATCGCCTGAACGGCGCGATCGGCTCGCTGCAGGGCGTCACCAGCGACCTGGAAGCGGACACCCTGCCGCACCTGACCCGCATGACGGACGAAGCACGCACCGCGCTGCGTTCGGTGCGGCGCACCGCCGACTCGCTGTCGGACCGCCCGCAAAGCATCCTGTTCGGTAACCCGAACGTGCAACCCGGCCCCGGCGAACCGGGCTTCGTCGCCCCGACCAAATGAGGATCACCTTGAACAACACCCTGCACCGCTTCCTCGGCGCCGCCGCCCTCGCCATCGTAGTCGCCGGCTGCGCCTCGGACGGCAAGAAAACCGGCGGCAATACCCAGTTCGACTTCGGCCCGCTCGGCGCCGCAGTGAGTGCGCCGGCGCCGGCCGCACAGGCGCCGCTGGCCGCCGTCATCGTGATGGACGCGACCGGCTCGCCGACCTTTGAAAACGAGCGCATGGTCTACCGCCTGAACTACAACGACCCGCTGCAGGCGCGCACCTATGCCAACAGCCGCTGGAGCG
>DASTVB010000127.1:0-25157 GCA_035759315.1 Telluria sp.
GCGCTTTGCGCTTCCACCGCCGCATCGGGCAGGTCGTCGAAGCCGAGCAGCTGGGTGGTGGCCAGTTCTTCCATCATCTGGGTCGGCGTGCCGGCGTCGTTGCTGGCGGCGTGACGGGTGCCGCGCAGGCGCTCGCTGCCCCAGGCCGGCTCGTTGTCGAAAATGTCGGACGCCATGGCCTGCTCGATGGCGTCGATCTTGAGCGCGGTGGCGCGCGCGATTTCGCGCTGGCGTGCGCGTTCCTCGTCGCTTTCACCGGCGAAGCGGGTGGTTTCGCCGCGCAGCAGGCGCGACTCGGGGTAGCCGTCCGGATCGATCGGCTGGCTATCCTTCTTTCCTTTGAAGATGGAGAAAAGTCCCACTTCGGTTCCCGTCAACGTTTATCGGCCAAAATTATCACGGCTGGCCGCGGCGTGCGCATCGCTTGTAGCCCAATGTCTCGAATAGTCACTAAGTGTAGCCTATGGGAAAGAAATTGAGGCACACCGGACGCATCCGGAAACAAAAAAAGCATGCGGTTTTGGCCGCATGCTTTTTCGATGGGGACGCGCCGTGGCGATGTCAGTCGCCGTACAGCTTCTGTTTCAGTTCGCGGCGCTGCTGCGCTTCCAGCGACAGCGTCGCGGTTGGACGGGCGATCAGGCGCGGGATGCCGATCGGCTCGCCGGTCTCTTCGCACCAGCCGTAGTCGCCGGCGTCGATCGCGGCGATCGACTGCTGCACTTTTTTCAGCAGCTTGCGCTCGCGGTCGCGGGTGCGCAGTTCCAGCGCGTGTTCTTCTTCGATGGTGGCGCGGTCGGCCGGATCCGGCACCAGCACGGTTTCGCGCAGGTGTTCGGTGGTCTCGCCCGCGTTCTTCAGCAGGTCGCGTTCGAGCTGCTGCAGCTTGGCCTTGAAGAAGGCGAGCTGCGCCGGATTCATATAGTCCTTTTCATCCATCGCGCGGATCTCGTCCTCGGTCAGGAGCCTGCCTTCTGCGGCCGCGGCCGCTGCAGCGGATTGTTTTTTTGTAGTCATGACTTCACTTACCTCTGATACGACAGTGGATTTCATTTTATCAGTTATCTCCGGAACAACGCCGGACGCCATTTGTCCGGTGCTCGCCTTCGAATCGACTGCCTTGACGGCCGGTTTGACCGCCGCCTTCCGGGCCGCCGGCGCCTTTGGAGCCGGTTCCGCGGTTTTCGTTACAGCCTTTTTAGGTGCCGTTTTCCCTGCCGGTTTTGCCGCTTTGACTGCCGGCGCCGCTTTGGCGGCCGGTTTCGCCGCCGCCTTCGGTGCTGCCTTGCCTGGCGCTTTCGGTGCCGCCTTCGCGGCCGGCTTGGCCGCTTTCACTGCCGGCTTTGCCGCGGCCTTCGCCGGCTTGGCTGCCGGTTTGGCCGCGACCTTGGCTGCGGGCTTGGCCGCCGCCTTCGGTGCCGGCTTGGCGGCCGGCTTTACCGCAGTCGTTTTCATCGTCTTGGTCGCCACCGTCTTGGCCGCGCTGCTGCGCGCCGCCGTCTTGGCCTTGGCCGTGGTTGCCGCCGCCTTCGTCTTGGCCGGCGCCGCGGGCTTGGCCGCAACCTTCACGTCTTTCAGCACACCCGCCTTGCGGGACGTTGCGGCCACGGCGCTGGCCGTGGTTTTCTTCGCGGACTTGGTCACGGTTTCCTTCATTTGGGCATCCCGGTATTTTTTAATTGGTCAACGTCCGGGACCCTCCGCCTCAGATACCGCCGGCCTAGACCCCGTGCATCGCAAAACCGGAATAGTTTATACCAAACATTGTTCCAAACCGCGGATAAAGACGTCTTTCGGTAAATTTTTACCAATAAAGACCATTTTGCTGCCACGTTCCTCGCCGTCGGGCCATTTTGCCCCGATATCGCTGCCCATCATCTGGTGCACGCCCTGGAATACCACTTTGCGGTCGGCCCCCTGCATCAGCAGCACGCCCTTGTAGCGCAGCATGCGCGGACCGAACACCTGCACCAGGCCGCCCAGGAACTCGTCCAGGCGCGCCGGGTCGAACGGGCGGGTGCTCTTGAACACGAAGGCGGCGATGTCGTCGCTGTGGTGGGCATGGTGGTGGTCGTGGCTGTGGTCACAGGCCTCTGTATGTACGTGCTCATGATCGTGGTCGTGGCCGTGCGCTTCCTCGGCGGTCAGGAAGTCCGGGTCCAGTTCCAGCTTGTCATTCAGGTTGAAGCCCTTGATGTCCAGCACTTCGGTCAGCGGCGTGCGGCCGAAGTCGGACACGCTGACCGGTGCGCGCGGGTTGATCCGCTTCAGGCGCGCTTTCAGCGCATCGAGCCGGGTGGCGTCGACCAGGTCGGTCTTGGACAGCAGGATCTTGTCGGCGAATCCGACCTGGCGCTGCGCTTCCTCGTGCTGGTCCAGCTGGTCCATCGCATGGCGCGCGTCCACCACCGTCACCACCGCGTCGAGCATGTAGTGGGCGTTCACTTCTTCGTCGACGAAGAAGGTTTGCGCTACCGGGCCGGGGTTGGCGAGGCCGGTGGTTTCGATCACCACGCGGTCGAAGGCGATCTCGCCGGCCTCGCGCTTGCGGGCCAGGCTGGTCAGGGCTTCGATCAGGTCGCCGCGCACGGTGCAGCAGATGCAGCCGTTGTTCATTTCGACGATCTGTTCCTGGCTGTCCTGCACCAGGATTTCGTTGTCGATGTTCTCCTGGCCGAATTCGTTCTCGATCACGGCGATGCGCATGCCGTGCGGCTCCTGCAGGATGCGGTTGAGCAGCGTGGTTTTGCCAGCGCCGAGGAATCCGGTGAGGATGGTGGTGGGGGTCAGTGCCATGGTGCGGTTCCGATTACAACTTTTGAGCCGCCGATTATGCCGGAATTTGCAAATCGCCACCGAAACACGCGCGCATGCTTGATGCAGATCAGGGGAGGGAAGGCGACCGTTGGGGACTGTCCCCGCAGGGGACTGTCCCCCGGTGTTAAGGCTCAGTGGCGGCTATCAAACACCAGGGGACAGTCCCCTGCGGGGACGGTCCCCCCGTCCTATTTCGATTTGGCGCGCGGATGGGCCTTGTCGTAGACCTGCGACAGGTGCTGGAAGTCGAGCGCGGTGTACACCTGCGTCGAGGCGATGCTCGAGTGCCCCAGCATCTCCTGCACCGCGCGCAGGTCGCCGGACGACTGCAGCACGTGCGAGGCGAACGAGTGGCGCAGCACGTGCGGATGCACGTTGACGGTGGTCCCGGCGCGCAGCGCGTGCGCCTTGAGCCTTTGCTGCACCACGCGCGGCGTGATGCGGGTGCCGCGCGCCGACACGAACAGCGCGTCGGAGCCGTCGCTGGGCACGCCGCGCACCTGCAGCCAGGCCGCCAGCGCATCGAGCGCATGCCTGCCGACCGGCACGCGCCGCATCTTGCCGCCCTTGCCGGTGACGACCACTTCGCCGTTGTCGCGTTCCAGCCAGCCCGCGCAGTCCTTGGAATAGTGCGCATCCATGCCGGCCAGCTCGGACACCCGGAGGCCGCTCGAGTACATCAGTTCGAACATGGCGCGGTTACACAGGTCCGCCGGTTCGGGGTTGGCGTGCGGATGGGACGGCGTGCCGACCAGGTGCACCGCGTCGTCCACCGACAGCGCCTTGGGCAGGGTCTTGGCCTTGCGCGGGGCGCGCACGCCTTCGGCGGGGTTGGCCGGCATCGCCACCTGGTGCGCCAGCCAGCCGAAGAAGCCGCGCCAGGCCGACAGCTTGCGCGCGATCGAGCGCGGGTTGAGTTCGCGCGAATGCAGGCGCGCGGCGGCGCGGCGCAGGTCGGCGTGGACCAGCGACTGCCAGTCGGCGCCTTCGGTCAGCGCCGCCAGTTCGGCCAGGTCGCGGCCGTAGTTGGAAGTGGTGTGCGGCGACAGCTTGCGCTGGGTGCGCAGGTAGTCGAGGTAGCGCTGCGCGAGGGCAGCCTTGTCGCCGCCGTCCATGGTGTGCCGCTTATGCGCGCAGCGCGGCCAGCGCCGCGCTCGCGGTGTCGCGGATGTGGACCAGGAAGTCGGTGCCCATGCCGGAGGTGAAGCGCTCCGGGTCGGGCGAACCGAGGATCAGCAGGCCAAATGCGCTGTCGCCGCTGCGCAGCGGCAGGATCACGGTCGACTGCACCGAGGCCGCGTCGTCCAGCCAGCGCACCGCTTCGAAGTCGTTGTTGCTGCCGCAGTAGGGCGCCATCAGGCTGGACGCGAACAGGCGCGCGTCTTCCGACACGCCCTGGGTGAACCACGCGCCGTCGTGCTGTTCCGCCACGCCCCACAGGCGTACCGTCGCCTGCGGCACGTTGAAGCTGGACTTCAGGCTTTCGACCAGCGTCTCCGGCAGCGAGCCGTCAAGGCGCGCGCGCAGCAGGGCCTGGGTCCAGCCGTGGAAGCGGCTGGCGATGCCGGCGTTTTCCTGCGCCACGCGGATCAGGTCCGACATGTGCAGTTCCAGCGCGCGGTATTTGTCGCGCATGACTTCCATCTGGCGCTCCTGCAGCGAGATGGTCTTGCCGGTGAGGGGACTGGACAGCTTCACCTGGCCAAGCAGGCCGGCGTGCTCTTCGAAAAACTGCGGATTGTCGGCCAGGTATTGCGCGACCAGGTTGGAGTCCAGGGTGTCGATCATCGGGAGTTTCGGGCGGGTGGGATCAAGGTGGCAATTCTAACCCGCCGCGTTGGGGTTTGGGGACTGTCCCTGCGGGACTGTCCCCTGTCTTTCGCTCTGCGGCAAAAAACCAACGGCAGGGGACAGTCCCACAGGGCAGTCCCCAAAAAAAAGACGCCCGAAGGCGTCTTTTTGTCCTGGTCCCGTGCGGGATCAGAAGCGGTGGCGGATGCCCAGCTGGATCGCCTTGGTGGTTTCGCCAGGAACCTTGGCGAAGCCGCCCGGGGAGCCTGCGCTGCCTGGGACGTACTGGCCGTCGTTCTGGTTCGAGATCACCGAGGTCACAGCGTACACGTCGGTGCGCTTGGACAGGTTGTAGTCGTAGCCGATCGAGAACTGCTTGGCATCGCTGTTGTTCGCGGTGCGGTCGTTCTGGGTCGCTGCCGAGACCATGATGCGGCCGGCGCCGATGCGATAGTGCGCGCCGATCTGGTAGCTGATCGCGTCGACCTGCGAGTTGCGGCGGATGTTGGTGACGAAGATGTTACGCAGTGCGGTCGCGGTAGCCGCGCCCAGTGGCGCCACTTGCGGAGCGATCACGGTATCCCAGCCGCCGATGTAGTCGCGCATCAGGACCGAGTTCTGGTTTTCCTGGTCCAGCACGCCTGCGAACAGCTTCCAGTCGCCCATGGCCAGCGAACCGCCCAACGTGTGGCTGGTCAGGCTCTTGGCGTCGTTCTGGTCGTAGCCGCGGTTGAAGCCGTAGCCGAACTCGATGCCGTTTGCCTTGTAGATGGCGTTCAGGCCGTAGAACTTGTTGTAGCGGCCCAGGTAGCCCGAACCCTTCGCGCCGTACATGACGGCGGCGTTGAATCCGTTCGGGGTCGCGATGCGGTACTGGATCGACTTCTGCGAGCGGATGTCCGCGCCGAATGCCGAGTAGCCGGCGGTGCCGCCGGTGATGCTGCCCCAGGTGCCGGCGGTGCCGGATTCGAAGGTGTCTGCCAGTGCGAACACTTCGTAGCCAGGGGTGTACATGCGGCCCATCAGGATTGCGCCAACCGGGGTGATCAGGCCGACCAGTGCGGTGCGGTCGAACAGCGCGCGTTCCATGTTCACCGCAGGTGCGCCTGGCGCCTGGATGGCGTTGCGCAGGCCGGCGACGATCGGTGCCGGCAGGGCGCTCATACCCTTGGTCAGGTACAGGCCAGGGTTATCGGACATCAGGGTTGGCTGCTGGGTACCGGTGTCGAGTTCGACGCGCGCTTCCAGGTTGAAGATGGCCTTCCAGCCGTTGCCGATGTCTTCGGTGCCCTTGAAGCCGATGCGCGAACCGTCAGCGATGCCGGAAGCGATTTTGATCTTGGAACCCGTGGCCTTGTGGATGCCGGCGTCGGCAATGCCGTAGACCTGGACGCTGGATTGTGCGAATGCAGGTGCTGCGAAGGCTGCAGCGATAACACCAGCGATGATTTTTGCTTTCATTATGTCTCCAAAATAATTCAATAAAACGAACGCGCGTACTAATCCGTGTCGGTTAAATATGCCATTCTTCAACTTGCTTGTACAGAAACTATCTGGGGGTAATAGAGCGAATCTTAAAAATGAGTCATTAAAACAACGCTTGGGGGCTTTCCCTGTGGGGCTGTCCTTGCCTTCCAAGGGGCGCCTTATTCCCTTTGCACAAATGCAGGTTCCTCGTCTCAACATTCCCAGAGTTTGCGCAAGCTCAACAAACCGCCGTTTTGCCACTTAGCACAATTTCCACTGGGCTAGACTGTTCTGCAAGGATATTTACCCCGTGCAAATTGTTGTGCTTTCACAACTGATTCCGCACGGGCTCAACTGGAACAGGCGGGAGGCACCATGGCGAATCGTGAAGAGCTTGGAATCATCCGGATGGCACGCAGCGGCAAGGCCGACGCGCAGCTCCAGCTAGGCAAGCTGTACCTGTTTGGCGGCTCCGGCCTGCCGCGCAGCGCCACCACCGCACTTCACTGGCTGGAGCGCGCCGCGCAGCAGGGGTGCGAGGAAGCCTGGATGGCGATCGGCGCCCACGTTCCGTTCGAGACGGCGCAGCAGCACGGCGAGCGCCTGTCGCGCTGGTTCGAGCGGGCCTGGGAGGGCGGCCTGGCGCGCGCCGGGGTGGTGTTCGCGCGCCTGGTGCTGCAGGACGGCGCCGCCAGCGAAGAGCGCCGCCGCAAGGCGCGCTGCGCGCTGGAAGATGGCGCCCGCGCTGGCCTACCCGACGCGCAATGGATGCTGACCACGCTGGTGGGCGCCAATCCGGCCGCTCCCGCGCGTTCGCAGGACGCATGGCTGCAGCGCGCCGCCGTGAGCGGCGTGCAGGAAGCCAGGTTCGCACTCGCCAACCAGGCCTGGGAGGAGGGTGACACCGACTGCTTCATCGCCCAGGCGCTGCCGCTGGCACGCGAGCTGGCAGCCGGCGCGCACTGCGGCGGCACCGTGCTGGCCGCGCCGTCGGCGGCCAGCGTGAAGCTGCTGTCGCGCTGCGCCCGCGCGCTCGAATCCGGCGCGGCAGGCCGCCATGACCCGGCCGAGGCGTTGCGCTTTTACGAACTGGCGGCCAACGAGAACGATCCCCACGCGCAGCTTGCGGTCGGCCTGCACTGCGCGCGCATGCGGATCGACGGCGAACGCGTGAGCAACCCGGGCGGCGCAGCCAACTTCCGCAAGGCGATCCGCTGGCTGAATGCCGCCGCGGAGCAGGGACTGGCGCAGGCCTGGTACGCGCTGTCGCGCATCTATATCAAGTCGGAGTTCTCGCAGCGCAGCCTGCAGGAGGCCAACCGCTTCCTCGAGCGCGCGGCGGAAATGGGTTACCGCGACGCCCAGCTCGAACTGGGCCTGGCCGCATGGCGCGCCCGCCGCGAAAAGGAAGACAACGATGTGTGCGCGCTGTACTGGCTGAAGAAAGCGGCCGCGCAGGGCTGCCGCCAGGCGGCGGAGATGCTGGAGAAGATCGCGCCGCGCCCGGGACTGTCGCCCGACCTGCCGCCGCCCGGCGCGCTCGACAAGCTGTCGGAACGCCAGCCGCTGCTGGCGGCGCGGCTGGCGCTGGCCGGCGCCTTCGGCCTGTCGCGCGCCGAGGCGCTGCTGCTGGACGTGAATGCGGCCAACCACGGCCACTGCCTGGTGGTGGACATCCGCGGCAGCTATGGCCGCGGCAAGCGCCGCCTGGTGCTGGTGCAGACCGAGCGCCAGCGCACCGTGCTGGCCAATGCGCAGCGCCTGTTCGACGGCATCGACAGCACGAACACGGGCCCGGAAGGGAACTACCGCCAGCGCCTGTACCGCCTCAAGACCTGGCTCGCCGCGCAGCCAGCGCCAGCGCCGTCGCGCATCCCCATCCACGACGACGCCCGGCAGGAAGAAGAACTCGCCGCATAGGAAGGGGACTGTCCCCGCAGGGGACCGTCCCCCGATCTCCGTCGAGCCGCGACGAAGCCTTTTCTCAGACCTCGATCTCGCCCTCGAACACGGTCACCGCCGGCCCGGTCATCAGCACCGGGCTGCCTTCCCCGTCCCACGCAATCGACAGCACCCCGCCGCGCGCATCGACCCGCACCGGCGAATCGAGCAGCCCGCGCCGTATCCCGGCCACGACCGCCGCGCACGCCCCGGTCCCGCAAGCCAGCGTCTCTCCCGCGGCCCGCTCATACACCCGCACCCGGATGTGATGGCGATCGACCACCTCCATGAACCCCACGTTGACCTTCTGCGGAAAGCGCACATGGCCCTCGATCTCCGGCCCGCACGCCGCCACGGGCGCCGCGTCCACGTTATCGACCACCTGCACCGCGTGCGGATTGCCCATCGAGAGCACCGAAAGCAGCACCCGCCGCCCGCCGTCGCAGAACAGGTCGAGCGGCCACAGGAGGTCGCGGCCCTGCTGCATCGGCGACAGTCCCGTGGTATCGAATGGCACCGCCTCCGGCTCCAGCACCGGCGCCGCCATGTCCACCGTGACGTTGCCGTCATCCTCCAGGCGCGGCACGATGATGCCCTTCATGGTCTGCACACGGATGCTGCGCTGCTGCGTCAGTCCCTTGTCCACCACGAAGCGCACGAACGCGCGCGAGCCGTTGCCACACTGTTCGACTTCGCCGCCGTCGTTGTTGAAGATCCGGTAGCGGAAGTCGCAGCCTTCGACGGTCGGCTTTTCCACCACCAGGATCTGGTCCGAGCCGATGCCGAGCTGGCGGTGCGCCAGCTGCGCCCACTGCTCGCGGGTGAAGTCGACCTGCTGGTTGATCGCGTCGACGACGATGAAGTCGTTGCCCGCGCCGTGCATCTTGGTGAATTTGAGTTTCATGATGAGGCCTGGCTAATCAGTACACGCCGGGCTCGCCGGCAGGACGGGTCTTGAAGCGCTTGTGGGTCCAGAAGTATTCGGCGGGCGCCTCGCGCACGCGCTCTTCGATGAATTCGTTCATGCGGCGCGCGCTGCCTTCCAGGTCGCCGCCCGGATAGTCTTCCCACTCCGGGTAGAAGGTCACGCGGTAGCCGCCGTAGTTCGGCAGGAAGGTCGCCACCACCGGGATTACTTTTGCGCCGGTCGCCTGCGCGATGCGGCCGGGCGCGGTCAGCGTGGCCGCCGGGATGCCGCAGAAGGGCACGAAGGCGGCGTCCTTGTCGCCGAAGTCCATGTCCGGCAGCATGAAGTAGGGCAGGCCCGCCTTCATCGCGCGGATGATCGGCTTGACGCCTTCCTTGCGCGAGAACAGTTCGACCGGGCGGAAGCGCGAGCGGCCGCGCCGCAGCACCGCGTCGAAGGTCTTGTTCTTTTGCGCCACGTAGATCGAGCACAGGGACGATTCCAGCATCACCGCCACGCCGGCCACGTCCAGGCACACGAAGTGGGGACACAGCAGGATGGTCGGGCCGGAGGCGATCGCATCGACCGGCACGCCGGGCGAATCGACCTTGATCAGGCGGCGCAGGCGCGCCTCGCTGGCCCACCACAGGATGCCGCGTTCCCACACGCTGCGCGCATAGGCCTGGAAGTGGCGGCGCGCCAGCTTCACGCGCTCGGCCTCGGACAGCTGCGGCATGCAAAGGCGCAGGTTGGTCAGTGCGATGTGGCGGCGCTTCTTGAGCGTGGCGAACAGCAGCGAGCCGGTGGCGTCGCCGACCCGGCCAAGCACCGGCAGCGGCAGCCAGTGCATCAGCCACATCAGGGCGATGACAGGCTTCATGCAGGCGATCCTTCCTGTACCGGCGCCTCCACGCCCTCCGGCTGTTTATAGCGGTTGTAGCTCCAGAAGTACTGCGCCGGGCAGCGCGCGATCAGCTGCTCCATCGACTTGTTGACGGCGCGCGCCTGTTCGGCCGGGGTGCCGGTCAGGTCGCCCTCGAACGGGACGAAGCGCACAACGAAGCCGCGGCCCTTGGGCAGGCGCTCGGCGTAGACCAGGATCACTTCGGCGTTGCCCAGCTGCGCCAGCTTTGCCGGCAGCGTCATGGTGTAGGCGGGACGGCCGAAGTAGTCGGCCCACACGCCTTCGCCTTCCTGCGGCACCTGGTCGGGCAGCACGCCGATCGGCTGGCCCTTCTTGAGCGTCTTGACCAGGATGCACACGCCGGACAGGTTGGCCGGCGCCAGGTGCAGGTTTTCACGGGCGCGCGCGCCTTCGACCAGCGGCTTGAGCGCGGACTTGCGCGGCGGGCGGTACATGACGGTGATCGGGGTGCGCAGCGCGATCTGCTGCGCGGTGATCTCGAAGCAGCCAAGGTGCGGCGTCAGGAACACGATGCCGCGCCCCGCGTCCAGCACCGACTGCACGTATTCCCAGTTCTCCACGGTGGCGTGGGCGTTCACCCGTTCCGGCTTCGCGCACCAGACGAAAGCCAGTTCCAGGATCGCCTTGCCCGACTCGGACACCGCCTGCGGCAGGTAGCGGCTGAAGCCGGCGAGCGCCATGTTGTCGCGCATGCGGCGGCGGTAGGACGGCGACAGGCCATATACCAGCCACCCGAGGCCGGCTCCCAGGGCGTGCAAAAAACGCAATGGAAACGCGGACAAAAGACGGAAAAGTAGGACTAACATGACATGGGTTAAGGGACGAAAGGGCCGCCACCTTAGCAAAAATTTCGCAAGGAGCGTAAAATAACACGTTCGTAGTAACCGCTGAGTTAATAGACAACTTGCGAAGCGGTATATAAGTGTCGCTAAAGCGTCGCAAGCTACGTTTGGTTGCTGCGACATGTTATGTAGAACCAGTTCCAGGAGCTTGCGATGTCTAACGACTACCTCTTTACTTCCGAATCCGTTTCGGAAGGCCATCCCGACAAAGTCGCGGACCAGATTTCCGATTCCATCCTCGATGCGATCCTCGCGCAGGACCCGCGCGCCCGTGTGGCGGCTGAAACGCTGTGCAACACCGGCCTGGTGGTCCTGGCCGGCGAGATCACCACGCACGCCAACGTCGACTACATCCAGGTCGCACGCGACACCATCAAGCGCATCGGCTACGACAACACCGAATACGGCATCGACTACAAGGGCTGCGCAGTGCTGGTCGCCTACGACAAACAGTCGCCTGACATCGCGCAGGGCGTCGACGAATTCGAAAACCACGACCAGGGCGCCGGCGACCAGGGCCTGATGTTCGGCTACGCCTGCGACGAGACCCCGGAACTGATGCCGGCCGCGATCTACTACGCGCACCGCCTGGTCGAGCGCCAGTCGCAGCTGCGCAAGGACGGCCGCCTGCCGTGGCTGCGCCCGGACGCGAAGTCCCAGGTCACGCTGCGCTACGTGAACGGCCAGCCGGTCGGCGTGCACACCGTGGTGCTGTCGACCCAGCACGCGCCCGAGATCTCGCAGAGCCAGATCGAAGAAGCGGTGATCGAAGAGATCATCAAGCCGGTGCTGCCGAAGGACTGGCTGGGCGACACCCGCTACCTGGTCAACCCGACCGGCCGCTTCGTCATCGGCGGCCCGCAGGGCGACTGCGGCCTGACCGGCCGCAAGATCATCGTCGACACCTACGGCGGCGCGGCTCCGCACGGCGGCGGCGCGTTCTCCGGCAAGGACCCGTCCAAGGTGGACCGCTCGGCGGCCTACGCGGCGCGTTACGTGGCCAAGAACATCGTCGCGGCCGGGCTGGCGCGCCAGTGCCAGGTGCAGGTCAGCTACGCGATCGGCGTGGCGCGTCCGATCAACATCACCGTGTATACAGAAGGCACCGGCATCATCCCGGACGAGAAGATCGCCCAGCTGGTGATGGACCACTTCGACCTGCGCCCGAAAGGCATCGTCCAGATGCTGGACCTGCTGCGCCCGATCTACGCCAAGACGGCGGCATATGGTCACTTCGGCCGCGAAGAGCCGGAGTTCACCTGGGAGCGCACCGACAAGGCCGCGATCCTGCGCGACGCCGCCGGTTTGAAGTAACAGAGGCGGGGGTCTGGTCCTCGAAGGGACCTGACCCCAAGCCGACCCGCCAGCTGCAAGACCGTCATTCCTGAGAAGGCAGGAATCCATACTGAATAACCGGCTTCGGTGCCTCAGCATGGATCCCAGCCTTCGCTGGGATGACGGTACTGCGGATAACTGTGCCGATTTGAGGCTATCTGTGCTCATCGTCGGCCATGTTCAGGGTTCCGGCCCTATCCGTGCCGAACCCCGCCGATCCGGGCTCATCCGGGCCGATCTGCATTGATCCTGTGCTAAAATTCGCCATTCCGAGGAGCGTTGCGACGGACCCATGTCCGCCAGGCTCGGAGACCACACCCCAACCGCGCTCACGTTACTTTTTTCACTACGAAAGGAGGGCGTGATGAACGCCGCCGTACTCAAAGCTTCCGAAGACTTCCTCGTCCGCGATATCTCCCTCGCCGCATGGGGCGAAAAAGAAATCAAGATCGCAGAAACCGAAATGCCGGGCCTGATGGCAATCCGCGAGGAATTCGCCGCCGCCCAGCCGCTCAAGGGCGCACGCATCACCGGTTCGCTGCACATGACCATCCAGACCGCGGTCCTGATCCGCACCCTCGAGGCGCTCGGCGCCAAGGTGCGCTGGGCCTCGTGCAATATCTACTCGACCCAGGACCACGCCGCCGCCGCGATTGCAGCGGTCGGCACGCCGGTGTTCGCCATTAAAGGCGAAACCCTGGACGAATACTGGGACTACACCCACCGCATCTTCGAGTGGCCGTCGGATGCAACCGGCCCGGTGTACTCGAACATGATCCTCGACGACGGCGGCGACGCCACGCTGCTGCTGCACCTGGGCGCGCGCGCCGAAAAGGACATCTCGGTGCTCGCCAATCCGACCTCGGAAGAAGAGATCTGCCTGTTCAATTCGATCAAGTCGCACCTGGCCGCCGATCCTGCGTGGTACTCGAAGCGCCTGCCGCACATCCTCGGCGTGACCGAAGAGACCACCACCGGCGTGCACCGCCTGTACCAGATGCACAAGGAAGGCAAGCTGGCGTTCCCGGCGATTAACGTCAACGATTCGGTCACCAAGTCCAAGTTCGACAACCTGTACGGCTGCCGCGAATCGCTGGTGGACGGCATCAAGCGCGCCACCGACGTCATGATCGCCGGTAAAGTCGCGGTCATCGCCGGCTACGGCGACGTCGGCAAGGGGTCGGCGCAGGCGATGCGCGCGCTGTCGGCACAGGTATGGGTCACCGAGATCGACCCGATCTGCGCACTGCAGGCCGCGATGGAAGGCTACCGCGTCGTGACCATGGACTACGCCTGCGAGCACGGCGACATCTTCGTCACCTGCACCGGCAACTACAACGTCCTGACCGAACAGCACATGCTGAAGATGAAGGACCAGGCGATCGTCTGCAACATCGGCCACTTCGACAACGAGATCGACGTCGCCGCGCTGAAGAAGTACCAGTGGGAGAACATCAAGCCACAGGTGGACCACGTGATCTTCCCGACCGGCCGCCGCATCATCCTGCTGGCCGAAGGCCGCCTGGTGAACCTCGGCTGCGGCACGGGCCACCCTTCGTACGTGATGAGCTCTTCGTTCGCCAACCAGACGATCGCGCAGATCGAGCTGTACGCGAATACGAAGAACTACCCGGTCGGCGTGTACACGCTGCCGAAGCACCTCGACGAAAAGGTCGCGCGCCTGCAGCTGAAGAAGCTCAACGCACAGCTCACCGAGCTGACCGAAGAGCAGGCCGCGTACATCGGCGTGACGGTTGCAGGCCCTTACAAGCCTGAACACTACCGCTACTAAGACCACCGGTAGCAGCAACGCTGCTACCACCACCGTCATCCCCGCGTAAGCGGGGACCCATGATGAGCATGCAGTACCGTTCTTCTTAGCTCACTATGGGTCCCCGCGTTCGCGGGGATGACGGGGATTTTTGGAGACTCGATCTAAATGCGTTTAGTTCTTACGTGGCTAATCAATGCCATCGCGCTGATGGCGCTGCCGTTCCTGATGCACTCGGTAACCGTCGATAACGTCACCACCGCGCTGATCGCCGCGCTGGTGCTGGGCCTCGTCAACACCCTGATCCGCCCGGTGCTGGTGCTGCTCACCCTCCCGGTGACGGTGTTCTCGCTCGGCCTGTTCATCCTCGTCATCAACGCGCTGCTGTTCTGGTTCGTCGCCGAAGTCATCGAAGGCTTCAACGTCACCGGCTTCTGGGCCGCGATGGGCGCCGCGATCCTGTATTCGATCATTTCGTGGGCGCTGTCGACCCTCCTCCTGAAGAAAAATGACTGACCATAATTTCAGCATCGAGTTCTTCCCGCCCAAGACACCCGAGGGCGCGGAGAAGCTGCGCACGGCGTGCGCGAAGCTCGCCGAACTGAAACCGAAATACTTTTCGGTGACCTACGGCGCGGGCGGCAGCACGCAGCAGGGGACGCTGGCGACGGTGCTCGAGATCATGCAGGCGGGCCACGAAGCCGCGCCGCACCTGTCGTGCGTGGGCGGCTCGCGCGAATCGCTGCGCGCTGTGCTGGCCGAGTACAAGGCCAGCGGCATCCGCCGCGTGGTGGCGCTGCGCGGCGACCTGCCGAGCGGTTACGGCGGCGCGGGCGAGCTGCGCTATGCGAACGAGCTGGTGGAATTCATCCGCGCCGAAACCGGCGACTGGTTCCACATCGAAGTCGCGGCCTATCCCGAGATGCATCCGCAGGCGCGTTCGCCGCAGGACGACCTGAAGAATTTCGAGCGCAAGGTGAAGGCCGGCGCGAACGCGGCGATCACACAGTATTTCTACAATGCGGACGCCTACTTCGAGTTTGTCGACAACGCCCGCAAGCTGGGCATCGAGGTGCCGATCGTGGCCGGCATCATGCCGATCACGAACTACACGCAGCTGATGCGGTTTTCGGAGATGTGCGGCGCGGAGATCCCGCGCTGGGTGCGCCTCAAGCTGGCCAGCTTCGGCGACGATTCGGCGTCGATCAAGGCTTTCGGCCTCGACGTGGTCTCGAGCCTGTGCGAACGCCTGCTGAAGGGAGGCGCGCCCGGGCTGCACTTCTACAGCATGAACCAGGCCGCGGCGACCACCGCCATCTGGCAGCGGCTCGTCTAAGTCATCCCCGCGAACGCGGGGACCCATAGCGAGCATGCGCCACAGGCTGACGACGCATGGGTCCCCGCTTTCGCGGGGAAGACAGTTATGCTTCGGTGATGATGATGTCGAGCGCGACGTCGTGCGCGGCGCCGGGAAACTCCAGCTTCGAAAACGAATACGCCACGCCCACCGTGGCCGGCCGCGGTATCGCTTCCAGCGTGCGGTCGTAATACCCGCCGCCGTAGCCCAGCCGGTAGCGCTCTTCGTTGTAGCCCAAACACGGGATCACGATCGCCTGCGGCTCCGGCGCCATGCGCGCATGCGCCGGAATCGCCACTCCCATCTCGTCCTTGATCATTTCCTCGCCCGGCGTCCACTCGGTGAATTCGAGCGCCGCGTCGCGCCGCACCACCACCGGCAGCGCCAGCCGTACGCCCAGCGCAGCCAGCCTGGCATACGCCGGCCCGAGTTCTGGCTCGCCTTTCAGCGGCCAGTACACCGCCACCGTCGCGGGACGCTCGCGCTCCCACCACTGCACCAGCCGCGCGCAGATCGCGGCGTCGAAGCGCGCCTTGTCCGCCGGGTCGAGCGCGCGCCGGCGCGCCGACATCTCGCGCCTCAACGCAGCCTTGTCCACCGGGCTTTTGGGTGGGCGGTCGCCTTCGCCACATGGTATTCTTTGATCGCGGCTCATACTGACTAGATTGAGAGTGACAACATTGATTTTCCTGTCCCGATTTTTGGCCGGCACGCTGCTCGCCGCCACCTGCCTGACCGCCAATGCGCAAGCAAACGAAGGCGCGGCCCAACCGCGCGCGGAGGACGACACCTTCCTCCAGCTGCGCGAAGCCGCGCGTAAAGACGACGCCGCGCTGGCCAACGCGCTGGCTTCGCGCATCCCGGCCTACGAGATTCCTTCCTACGTTGACTATTATCGGCTGAAACCGCGCCTGAAGGACGCCTCCGAACAGGAAGTGCGCGCCTTCCTCGCCAAATACCCGGGCCACGCGATCGCCGACCGGCTGCGCAACGACTGGCTGCTGGTGCTCGGCAAACGCCGCGACTGGGCCAATTTCGACTTCCATTTCCCGCAGTTCGTGCTCAAGGACGATACCCAGGTGCGCTGCTACGGCCTGCTGTCGCGCGCCGTCAAGGCGCGGCCGGTGGCGACCGAGGCGCGCGCGGTGCTGGTCAATCCGCCATCCTACGGCGAGGCCTGCGCCACGCTGATCGCCACCCTGTACGACGCAAAGCAGTTCACCGAGGACGACCTGGTGACGCAGCTGCGCCTGGCCGGCGAATACGACGCCACCGGCCCTGCCAAGCGCACCGCGCTGCTGCTGGGCGGCTCCGAGCGCCACGCGGGGCAGGCGATCGACCTGCCGGCGGTGGCGCTGGCGCGCGGCGTGGGCGACTCGCGCGTCGAACGCGAGCTGTACATCGTGGCGCTGGGCCGGATGGCGCGCGCCAGCCTCAAGCTCGCCACCGCCGCACTCGAAAGGAACGAAGACAAGCTGTCGCCGCAGGAGCGCCAGGTCGCC
This sequence comes from Telluria sp., assembly GCA_035759315.1. Taxonomy (GTDB): domain Bacteria; phylum Pseudomonadota; class Gammaproteobacteria; order Burkholderiales; family Burkholderiaceae_D; genus Telluria. Next base: position 16,656 of record DASTVB010000127.1, read on the forward strand.
TGGGGCACGCTGGCGCTGCCGGCCTCGATCCAGCTGAGCGAAGATGCGCACAGCTACTGGCAGAAAGCCGGCAACGCGCCGCTGTCGCGCGAGGCGCAGCAATGGAAGGCGCGCACGGCGCTGCGCCGGGGCGACTGGCAGCTGCTGCGCGCCACCATCGAAGCGATGCCCGAAGCGGTGCGCCGCGACCAGGCATGGCTGTACTGGCAGGCGCGCGCGCTGCAGGCCACCGGCGGCAACCCGCAGGAATCGCGCGAGCTGTACGAATACATCGCCGACCAGGGCACCTTCTACGGCCAGCTGGCGCTGGAGGAACTGGGGCGCCTGGTGGTGGAACCGCCGCCGGCCCCACCGCCGACCGCGGCCGAACTGGCGCCGATGCAGGCGAACCAGGGCTTCCGGCGTGCGCTCAAGCTGTTCGAAATCGGCCTGCGCCTGGACGGCCTGCGCGAATGGAACTGGGAACTGCGCAGCATGGACGATCGCGCCCTGCGCGCTGCCGCCGAATTCGCTCGCCGCAGCGGGGTGCTGGACCGCATGGTCCATACCGCCGAGCGGATGAAGGGCGACGCCGACTACAGCCAGCGCTTCCCGGCGCCGCATGCCGACATCCTCGGTCCCACCACCGCATCGCTGGGCCTCGACCGCGCCTGGGTGTATGGCGTCATCCGCCAGGAGTCGCGCTTCCACGCCGACGCGCGCTCGAACGTAGGCGCCTCCGGCCTGATGCAGGTGATGCCGGGTACCGGCAAATACGTGGCCGGCAAGATCGGGCTGGATGACTACTCGCACGGCAAGCTGACCGACCTGCAGACCAACCTGGTGCTGGGTTCGAACTACCTGAACATGATCATGGGCCGCTTCGAGGGCTCGCAGGTGCTGGCCACGGCGGCGTACAATGCAGGACCCGGCCGCGCACGCAGCTGGCGGAACAAGATGACCGGTGCCATGGAAGGCGCCGCGTTCGCCGAAACGATCCCGTTTTCGGAAACGCGCGCCTACGTGAAGGCGGTGATGGCGAATGCGACGAATTACGCTGCGATGTTCGAGAAAAAACCGCAGTCGCTCAAAGCGCGCCTTGGAAGCGTGGCACCTGCGGAGGCCGCGACGAATTAACCTGGGGAGAACAAAAATAATGAAAGAGCTGTCTGTTGTCGTATTCGGCGGGTCCGGTTTCATCGGCAGCCACCTGGTGGCGCACCTGGCCGAGCAGGGCGCGCACGTGGTCGTGCCCACCCGCCGCTACGAAAGCGCCAAGCACCTGATCCTGCTGCCGGGAGTGCAGGTGGTCGAGGCGGACATCAACGATGACGCCGTGCTGCGCCGGCTGGTGGCCGGCAAGGACGCCGCGATCAACCTGGTCGGCATCCTGCATTCGCGCCGCGGCAATCCGTACGGCCCCGACTTCAAGCGTGCGCACGTCGAACTGCCGCGCCGCATCGTGGCAGCCTGCGCGGCGGGCGGCGTGCCGCGCTTCCTGCACATGAGCGCCCTCGGCGCCGCCGCGGGCGGCCCGTCCGAATACCAGCGCTCGAAAGCCGACGGCGAACTGGCCGCGCGCTCCGAACCGACCGTCGCGGCGACGATCTTCCGCCCGTCGGTGGTGTTCGGCCCCGGCGACAAATTCCTCAACGTGTTCGCGCGTGTGCAGCGCTTCATGCCTTTCATCTGGCTGCCTGGCGCGTCCGTCGACTTCCAGCCGGTGTACGTGGGCGACGTGGCGCGCGCGTTCGCGCATGCGCTGGTGGACCTCAAGACCCGCCACCAGGTGTACGACTTCGGCGGCCCGACCATCTATTCGCTGGCCGACCTGGTGCGCCTGGCCGGCCGCTACTCCGGCAATCCGCGCCCGGTATTCGAAATGCCGCGCGGGCTGGGCCGCCTGGTTGCCGGCTTCCTGGAACTCCTGCCGGGCAAGCCGCTCATGAGCCGCGACAACCTCGACTCGATGAAGGTCGATAACGTGGTCGACCCGGCGATCCAGCTCAGCACCGCCGCGGCGCTGGGCATCCGCCTGACCGCGCTGGAGGCGGTGGCGCCGCACTACCTGCGCGCCGACCACCACTTCGACGACATGCGCGCACGCGCCGGCCGCTAATCGGGACCGACCATGCAAACGACTAAACTTCATCCGACGCTGACCCAGACGCTGGACGCGGCGAAGAGCGCGGGCCTGACCCTCGTCATCGGCAACAAGAACTATTCCTCGTGGTCGATGCGCCCGTGGGTGGCGCTGACCGCCTTTAACATTCCGTTCACCGAAGTGCGCATCCTGCTCGACCAGCCGGACACCCAGTCCAAGATCGCGGAGTATTCTGCGGCCGGCCGGGTGCCGGTGCTGGTGGCCGGCGAAATGTCGATCTGGGACAGCCTGGCGATCTGCGAATACGTGGCCGAGCAGTTCCCCGAAAAGCACCTGTGGCCTCAGGACGTGGCCGCGCGCGCGATGGCGCGTTCGGTGGTGGCCGAGATGCACTCCGGTTTCGCCGACCTGCGCAACGCCATGTCGATGAACATCCGCGCCAGCCGCCCGGGCCAGGGCCGCACGCCGGAATCGCAGGCCGACATCGGCCGCATCTGCGAGATCTGGGAAGAATGCCTGTCGCGCTTCGGCCACCACCGCTTCCTGTTCGGCGACTTCTCGATCGCCGATGCGTTCTACGCCCCGGTCGTGATGCGCTTCAAGACCTACGGCGTGTCGCTGGCGCCAGCCCTGCAGGCCTACTGCGAGCGCGTCGAATCGCATCCGGCGGTGGCGCGCTGGATCAGCGAAGCGCTGGCCGAGACCGAACGCGCCGAACACCACGAAGACCAGCCGCCGGCCAAATGAAAACCTACGTCGTCGGCGGCGCCGTGCGCGATGCCCTGCTCGGGCTGCCGGTCAAGGACCACGACCACGTGGTGGTCGGCGCGACGCCGGAGCAGATGGCCCGCCTGGGCTTCCGGCCCGTCGGCAAGGACTTCCCGGTGTTCCTGCACCCGCAGACGCAGGAGGAGTACGCGCTGGCGCGCACCGAGCGCAAAACCGCGCCCGGCTACCACGGCTTCGTGTTCCACACCGATCCTTCGGTGACGCTGGAGGACGACCTGGTGCGGCGCGACCTGACCGTCAACGCGATCGCGCAGGCGGAGGACGGCACGCTGGTCGATCCCTTCGGCGGACAGGCCGACATCGAGCGCCGCATTTTCCGCCACGTGTCCGACGCGTTCGCCGAGGACCCGGTGCGCATCCTGCGGCTGGCGCGCTTCGCCGCCCGCTTCCCCGAATTTACGGTTGCGCCGGAAACCATGGAGCTGATGAAGCGCATGGTGGAGGCGGGCGAAGTCGACGCACTGGTGCCGGAACGCGTGTGGCAGGAAGTCTCGCGCGGCCTGATGGAAGCAAAGCCCTCGCGCATGTTCGAGGTGCTGCGCGAATGCGGCGCGCTGGCGCGCATCATGCCGGAGCTCGACGCGCTGTGGGGCGTGCCGCAGCCGCCCGCGCACCATCCCGAAATCGATACCGGCGTGCACATGATGCTGGTGATCGATTACGCCGCCTCGCGCGGCTTCGACCTGTGCGTGCGCTTCGCCGCGCTGATGCACGACCTGGGCAAGGGCGTCACGCCGCCGGACGCGTGGCCGTCCCACCACGGCCACGAGGGACTCGGCCTGAAGCTGATCGACAAGCTGTCGCGCCGCCTGAAGGTGCCGAACGAATGCCGCGACCTGGCTTTGATGACGGCGCGCGAACACGGCAACATCAGCCGCGCCGAAATCCTGAAGCCCAACACGATGGTCAAGCTGTTCGAGCGCTGCGACGCATTCCGCAAGCCGCACCGCTTCGAGCAGATGCTGCTCGCTTCGGAATGCGACTTCCGCGGGCGCGGCGACGCCAGCCACGACTTCGCCACCCGGCCCTATCCGCAGGCGCCGCTGCTGCTGCAGTCGCTGGGCGCGGCACGCGGGATCGACGCCGGCATGATCGCCGGCCGCTACAACGAAGCGCGCGAAAAGATCCCCGAGGCAATTCACCGGGCCCGGGTGGCGGCGGTCAGGCGCGTGCACGGTAGCACTGGGGACGAGGAGGATGTGCAGGACGATTAAGGTACAATTCGTCCTTATGTTGCACTGCACAATCCAGATGCAGGAAAAGGGGGCTCCATGACGAACCTGTTCCAGAACGCACTGCGCCACATCTTGCCGGACGGCGACAAGCGTTCGCGCCGCACCATCCTCGTCAAGCAGCTCGGCGAGCGCGACCGCCACCGCATCCGCAAGCACTTCCTTGCGCTCGACGCGGCCGACCGGCTGTTGCGTTTCGGCACCGCCTTGCCGGACGAACAAGTTATCGCCTACGTCGACAAGCTCGATTTCAAGCGCGACACGATTTATGGCGTCTACAACCGCACCTTCCGCCTCGATGCGGTGGCCCATCTTGCCTTTTCGCCAAAGAACAGCGTGCCCGGCCATTTCGAGACCGAGAAGGAAATGGTCGCCGAATTCGGCGTATCGGTGCTCAAGCACGCGCGCGGCCTGGGCATCGGCTCGCGCCTGTTCGAGCGCGCCGCGATCCACTGTCGTAATAACGACGTCGACACCCTCTACATGCACTACCTGACCCGCAATAAGGCTATCATGCACATTGCCAAGAAAGCGGGGATGTCCGTGGAGCGCGACTATAGCGAATCGGAGGCCTACCTGAAGATCCTGCCGGCCAGCCCGGGCAGCGTCTTGCAGGAAGCCATCGAGGAGCAGTTCGCGACCATCGACTACACCATCAAGGCGCAGGCACGCGCGGCGACCAAGTTCTTCGAGTCCGCCAAAAAAGACGAAAAACACGAACCGGAACCCGGCGCCTGAAACCCGCCTCCGGTGGCAACTGGAGAGTGGGGCAGATGAAGGTTTTAGCTGCGGTGGACGGCCACCTGCTGGACATGCGGGCGCGCGAAATCAGCGGCTGGCGCCGCGGCCTGGTGGAATTCCTTTATTTCGGCATCAAGAACGCGCGCTCCTGCCTGTTCGTAGGCCTGTTCTTCGCCGCGGTGATGCTGATCCCGCGCTCGGGCATCGCCGGCATGCCGCGCTACGACGTGCTGCTGGTGGTGGCGCTCTTGATCCAGGCCTGGATGGTGCTTTCAAAGCTCGAAACGCTGGACGAGCTGAAAGCTATCTGCCTGTTCCATGCGATCGGCTTCGCGCTGGAGGCCTTCAAGGTCTCCAGCGGCATCCGCTCGTGGAGCTATCCCGACTTCGCCTATACCAAGGTGCTCGACGTGCCGCTGTTCTCGGGCTTCATGTACGCGGCGGTGGGCAGCTACATCGTGCAGGCCTGGCGCCTGTTCGACCTGCGCGTCCACAACCATCCGCCGTACTGGGTGTCCGCCATCATCGCGCTGCTGATCTACGCGAACTTCTTCACCCACCACTACATTGGCGACTATCGCTGGTACCTCGCCGCGGCCGCGGTAGCGATCTACCTGCGCACCTCGGTCACCTTCCGGCCGCTCGACCGCGACCGCCAGATGCCGCTGGTGCTGAGCTTCCTGCTGATCGGCTTCTTCGTCTGGCTGGCCGAAAACATCAGCACCTTCTGGGGCGTGTGGCGCTATCCGAACCAGCTGGGCGCGTGGTCGGTGGTCCATGTCAGCAAGTGGAGCTCGTGGTCGCTGATGGTGATCATGACCTACACCATCGTGGCCAACCTCAAGCACATCAAGTCGAAGATCCACCACACCGCCAGGCCGTGACGCTCAAACCAGCGGCAGGGCCGTGGTGTCCTTGATGCGCGTGAGCGCGAAGCTGGATTTGACGTCGGCCACCGCTGGGTGGGTCAGCAGGGTCTTCATCATGAAGCGCGAGAAGTGGTCCATGTCCTCGACGTGCACGCGCAGCAGGTAGTCCATCTCGCCGGTCATCGCGTAGCAGGCCACCACTTCCGGCCAGCCTTCGACCGAGGCGGCGAAGTCCGAATGCGGGGTGCTGGCGCTGCTGCTCTGGGTGTGTTTTTCCAGCCGCACGTTGACGTAGGCGAGCAGGCCAAGGCCGATCTGCGCCGGGTCGAGCAGCGCCACATACTGGCGGATCACGCCGGCTTCCTCCAGCCGCTTGATGCGCCGCAGGCAGGGCGAGGGGGACAGGCTGACCCGGTCGGCCACCTCCTGGTTCGACAGGCGGCCGTCCTGCTGGAGGATGGCGAGGATCTTGCGGTCGGTCTTATCCAAAGTGATTTTTGGCACGGAATCTCCATTTTCTGTCGTGGCGCGCAATATTATTGCGCAAACAGCGGCTAAATGGGCGTGGTTTGCAATTTAATTCCGGACGCACCCGTCTATACTGTGCGCTATAAAAATCAGGAGGGACACATGCAATTCACGCCTTGGGAAAACCCGATGGGGACTAACGGATTCGAATTCGTCGAGTATGCGGCGCCGGATCCGGTCGCACTCGGCAAACTGTTCGAACAGATGGGCTTTACCGCCATCGCCCGCCACCGCACCAAGGACGTGACCCTGTACCGCCAGGGCGAAGTCAACTTCCTGATCAACGCCGAAAAAGACTCGTTCGCGCAGCGCTTCGCGCGCAAGCACGGCCCGTCGGTGTGCGCGTTCGCGATCCGCGTCGACGACGCAGCCTTCGCCTACAAGCGCGCGCTGGAACTGGGCGCCTGGGGCTTCGACAACAAGAACGGCCCGATGGAGCTGAACATCCCGGCGATCAAGGGCATCGGCGACTCGCTGCTGTACTTCGTCGACCGCTGGCGCGGCAAGAACGGCACCACCGGCGGCATCGGCGATATCTCGATCTACGACGTGGACTTCGTCGCGATCCCGGGCGTCGACCAGAACCCGAAGGGCAAGGGCCTGACCTACATCGACCACCTGACCCACAATGTGTACCGTGGCCGCATGGCCGAGTGGGCCGGCTTCTACGAGACGCTGTTCAACTTCCGCGAAGTGCGCTACTTCGACATCGAGGGCAAGCTGACCGGCCTGAAGTCGAAGGCGATGACTTCCCCATGCGGCAAGATCCGCATCCCGATCAATGAATCCTCGGACGACAAGTCCCAGATCGCGGAATACCTGCACCAGTACTCGGGCGAAGGCATCCAGCACATCGCGCTGGGCACCGACGACGTGTACGGCAGCGTGCAGGCGCTGGGCGAAGCGGGCGTGCCGTTCCAGGACACCATCGAGACCTACTACGAGCTGGTCGACCGCCGCCTGCCGAACCATGGCGAGAACCTGGCCGAACTGAAGCGCCTGCGCATCCTGATCGACGGCCACAGCGACGACAAGGGCCGCGAGCTGCTGCTGCAGATTTTCACCCAGAATGTGATCGGCCCGATCTTCTTCGAGATCATCCAGCGCAAAGGCGACCAGGGCTTCGGCGAGGGTAACTTCCGCGCGCTGTTCGAATCGATCGAGCTGGACCAGATCCGCCGCGGCGTCCTCGAAGACACCACCAAGTAAGTCAAAAAAGGCAGGGGACGGTCCCACAGGGACGGTCCCCGGCGCACAAAAGGGGACTGTCCCTATGGGACTGTCCCCTGCCTTATATTTGCATCCCCGGAGACACAACATGAACGCACCACTGGACCGCTCGCAGCTCACCCCGCCGGACGAGATTTCGCTCGACGACAAATGGACGCTGGAGCGCGGCCGTGCCTTCATGACCGGCACCCAGGCGCTGATCCGCCTGCCGATGATGCAGCGCGAGCGCGACCTGAAGGCCGGCCTGAACACCGCCGGCTACATCTCAGGCTACCGCGGCTCTCCGGTGACCAGTGTCGACATGACCGCGATGAAGGCGAAGAAACACCTCGACGCGCACCACATCAAGTTCAACCCGGGCATCAACGAAGACCTGGCCGCGACCGCGGTGTGGGGCACGCAGCAGACCAACCTGTTCCCCGGCGCGAAGTACGACGGCGTGTTCGGCATGTGGTACGGCAAAGGCCCGGGAGTGGACCGCTGCGGCGACGTGTTCAAGCACGCCAACAGCGCCGGCTCCTCGAAGCACGGCGGCGTGCTGGTGGTGGCGGGCGACGACCACGCGGCGAAGTCTTCGTCGGTGGCGCACCAGTCTGACCACATCCTCAACGCCTGCGGCATCCCGGTGCTGTATCCGTCCTCGGTGCAGGAATACATCGACTACGGCCTGCACGGCTGGGCGATGAGCCGCTACACCGGCCTGTGGGTCGCGCTCAAGTGCGTCACCGACATCATCGAATCGGGCGCGGTGGTCGAGCTGGACCCGGACCGCGTGCAGATCGCGATGCCGACCGACTTCGAGCTGCCGCCCGGTGGCCTGAACATCCGCTGGCCTGATCCGGTGCTGGACCAGGAAGCGCGCATGAACTCGTACAAATGGTACGCAGCGCTCGCCTACGCCCGCGCCAACAAGCTCAATAAAATCATCTGGGACAGCCCGAAGGCGAAGATCGGCATCATCACCGCCGGCAAATCCTACCTCGACACGCGCCAGGCGCTGGCCGACCTGGGCATTGACGAGCAGGCCGCG
>DASTVB010000128.1:0-7081 GCA_035759315.1 Telluria sp.
TGCCCGTCCTGCCTGCAGGGCCTGTCGCGCTATAACGAAGACTCGGGCACCACCGCCGACTACATCGTGGTGGAGATCGCACGCCACCTGCTGGGCGAGAACTGGCTGCCCGAGTATGTGGCGCGCGCCAACGACGGCGGCATCGAAAGGGTACTGGTATGAGCTGCGAACTGTGCGACCTGATCGCCGAACCGGGCATGGACCCGGTGGGAGACTTCCATCCTGTCTGGCGCAGCGACAAGCTCAAGGTGATCCTGGTCGACGACCAGAACTACCCGGGCTTCTGCCGCGTGGTGTGGAACGACCACGCGAAGGAAATGACCGACCTGTCGCCCGAAGAACGCAGCATGCTGATGGAAGTGGTGTTCCGCGTCGAGGAAGCGGTGCGCGAGGTGATGGACCCTGACAAGGTCAACCTCGCCAGCCTGGGCAACGTGGTGCCGCACCTGCACTGGCACGTGATCCCGCGCTACAAAGACGACGCGCATTTCCCGAGCCCGGTGTGGGCCGCGCCGGCGCGCATTCCGGACCCCGCCATCATGGACGTGCGCCGCGCACTGGTGCCGCGCCTCGCCATCGAAATTGTCACCCGCCTGGAACAACGATGAACCCGACCGACATTACCGTCCACCAGAAGTCCCGCACCTTCGACATCGCATTCGACGACGGCAGCTCGTTCTCGCTGCCCTTCGAATACATGCGTGTGTACTCGCCGTCCGCCGAAGTGCGCGGCCACGGGGCAGGGCAGGAGGTGCTCCAGGTCGGCAAGCGCGATGTCGGCATCGAGTCGGTGGCCCCGGTCGGCAACTACGCGATCCAGCCGCAGTTCACCGATGGCCACAACACCGGCCTGTACACCTGGGACTACCTGTACAGGCTGGGCGCGAACTATGCGCAGATGTGGCAGCACTACCTCGACCGCCTCGCCGAAGCCGGCTTCGAAGGCGATGCGGGCCGCGCCCCCGGCGCGATGCTGCCGGGCGCCGCCCCCGCCGCCCCCCGCGGCTGCGGCCACTCCCACTAGCAGGGAAAGGGGACTGTCCCCGCAGGGGACCGTCCCCCGGTGTTCGGACACACCCTGGCGACGATCAAACACCCGGGGACAGTCCCCTGCGGGGACAGTCCCCACCCGTTCACAAATCGCGGGCCCAGACCTGGCCGATGAGGTCCTTGCCAAAGCTGCGGTGCTCGTTCTCCTCGACCAGCTCGAACCCGGCCCTCTCGTAGATCCTGCGCGCGTCCACCAGCACGCTGTTCGTCCACAGCACCATGCGCCTGTAGCCCGCACCGCGCGCAAAGCCGAGGCACTCGTCCACCAGCCTGCGCCCGAGTCCAAGCCCGCGCGCGCACGGGTCCACATATAGCAGCCTCAGTTTCGCGGTCGCTTCATCCTGCCTGACCACGAACACCGACCCCACCACTTTCCCATCCTGCTCCGCGATCCAGCATCGTTCCGATGCAGGATCGAACTCGCGCACGAACTTGGCGACGATCTCGGCGACCAGTGCTTCGTACTCTGAATTCCACCCATACTCCTGCGCATACAGCACGGCCTGCCGATGCACGATCCAGCCCATGTCGCCCGCGCGCGGATCGCGCAGGATGATCGGCGCGCCCGGCGCGCTACCTCCGGCCTGGCCGAGCAGGCGCTCGCCACAGGCGCGCACCGCATCCCGCAGTTCCGGCGGATGACGGATCTCGAATTCGAACGGCGCGCTCGCCAGCTGCCGCGCAAACCATTCGATATCGTCCGACTGGTTGTGGACCACGACCCCGTCGCCGGTCTGTTCGAACACCCCGAAGCCATCGAAGAACTGTGCGCGCGCCCGCTCCAGCGTGGTCCTGAGCAGCACCTCAACGGCATGAGCACGCGGGAGCGTCGCCACCGACTGCACCAGGTAGGCGAGCGGATTGAAACCCGCCGGCCGCTCGAATCGTTCGTCCAGCGTGCGCACCGTTTCGATCCGGTCCAGCCGGAAGGAACGGATGTCCTGCCGCAGGTGGCAGAAGCCGACCGCGTACCAGCACCCGATGCGATAGGCCAGGCCGTATGCGTCGAAGTCGCGCTCCGACACCGCGCCGGCGGCGTCGCGGTAGCGCAGGTGGGTCTGCAGCTGCGATTGCGCCGCGCCCGACAGGGCAACCAGTGCCGCATTGTCCGCCTGCGCCGAGGCGTGCCCGATATCGAGCTGCACCGTCTCGCCGACCGCGCTGACCCGCTGCCGCAGCCCGGCCGGCATGATCCTTTCGAGCTTGGCCTGCGCACTTGCCACGGCCGGCGCGGCCTCGGCCAGTCCCAGCCCGCGCGCGGCCAGCAGCCCGACCGACAGGGCCAGCGCCTCGTCGTCGGTGAACATCATCGGCGGCAGCTTGAAACCCGCAACCAGCGAATAGCCGCCCGCGCGCCCCCGCTCCGCAGTGACGGGGATGCCCATTTCCTCGAGCGTCGCGATGTAGCGCCGCACGGTGCGCATGTCGACGCCGAGGCGCGACGCAATCTCGGCGCCGCTGATGCGGCCCTGCGCCTGCAGCAGCTCGAGCACGGCAAGGACGCGGGTAGTCGGGTGATACATCGGTCCCCTCAACAAGAAATTTAATCAGGGCCAATTATGTCCTGATTAGCGCTTACGCTGGCATTTTCCCAATCATTGAAGGAAGTGAACATGGACGACGTCGCGCATCTGTGGCTGTTTTTTGTGGTGGTGTTCGGCGTGGTCGCGTTGCCGGGCCTGGACATGGCGTTCGTGCTCGCCAGCTCGTTGACCGGCGGGAACTCGGCGGGTTTCGCCGCCGTGTCAGGCATCGTGGCGGGCGGCGTCTTTCACGTGCTGATGGGCGCGCTCGGCATGGCGGCGATCCTGACCTTGTGGCCCGCACTGTTCAATGCGGTCCTGCTCGCTGGCGCCGCCTACATCGGCTGGATCGGGTGGACGCTGCTACGGTCGAAGTCCGTGCTGGCGCTGCCGTCCGAACCTCGCGCCCGTCGTGGCGGCTCGCTGTTCGTGCAAGGCATGCTGACTTGCCTGCTGAACCCCAAGGCGTACGTGTTCATGCTGGCCATCTTCCCGCAGTTCCTGCGGCCCGGGCACGGTCCCTTGTGGCTGCAGGCAGGGTCGCTCGGCATCATCACTGCGGCGACCCAGGCCGGCGTGTACGGCGCGGTCGCGCTGCTTGCGGTGCGCACACGGGGCTGGTTCGAGGCTAATCCCGGCGCCAACCTGCTGGCCGCGCGCGGCGTCGGGGCCGTCCTGATCGGCGCGGCCCTGCTGACCGCCACCCAGGGCTGGCGCGCGTAACGTCATCCCCGCGGACGCGGGGACCCATATTGAGGGTGCGGCACCAACGCGGGCCTCGACTTCGGTAGTTCAGCAGGGGTCCCCGCGTGCGCGGGGATGACGGAGGTCTGCGTAACGTCATCCCCGCGAAAGCGGGGACCCATATTGAGGGTGCAGCACCGGCGCGGCCCTCGACTTCGGTAGTTCAGCATGGGTCCCCGCGTGCGCGGGGATGACGGTGGTTCGCGTGGGCCGTACGTACAAATCAGCAGTGCGGGTGACTGTATAATTGCGACCATATCAACTGGCCGCATACTATGACCAACACCACCCATTTCGGCTACAAGACCGTCGCCGAAGAAGAGAAAGTCAAAGAAGTCGCCAAGGTCTTCCATTCCGTCGCCGCCAAGTACGACGTCATGAACGACCTGATGTCGGGTGGCCTGCACCGCCTGTGGAAGACCTTCACCATCGCCAACGCCGGCGTGCGGCCGGGCATGAAAGTGCTCGACATCGCAGGCGGCACCGGCGACCTCGCCAAGGCTTTCGCCAAGCAGGCGGGCCCCACCGGCGAGGTGTGGCTGACCGACATCAACGAATCGATGCTGCGCGTGGGCCGGGACCGTCTATTGAATAAAGGACTGGCAACCCCCACCTTACTTTGCGACGCGGAAAAACTTCCATTCCCGGACAACTATTTCGACCGCGTGAGCGTGGCTTTCGGCCTGCGCAACATGACGCACAAGGATGTAGCGCTGTCCGAAATGCGCCGCGTGCTCAAGCCGGGCGGAAAGCTGCTGGTACTGGAATTTTCCAAGGTCGCAGCACCGCTGCAGAAGCCGTATGATGTGTATTCGTTCTCGGTGCTTCCGTGGCTGGGCCAAAAAATTGCAGGTGACGCCGAAAGCTACCGTTACCTGGCCGAATCCATCCGTATGCATCCGGATCAGGACACCCTGAAAAAAATGATGCAGGACGCGGGACTCGAACGCGTCGAGTACTTTAATTTAACTGCCGGCGTGGCTGCATTGCACACCGGTATCAAACTGTGAGGTTACGAATGAAAAAGTCTTTGGTTACTCTGATGCTGGCGATCACCATGACGTCGCTGGTTGCCGACGCGATCGCCCGCCCAATGGGTGGCCGCCGTTCGTTCGGCCGCCAGTCGACCAATGTGCAGCGCCAGATGCCGCCGGCAACGCCGTCGGCACCGGTCAAGTCGCCAGGCGCGAACTCGCCTGCAGCCGCTCCGGCAGCGGCAGGTGCCGCAGGCGCGGCCGCCACCGCGGCCCGTCCAAGCATGTGGAAGGGCATCCTCGGCGGCGCGCTGCTGGGCCTCGGCCTTGGCGCACTGTTCTCGAGCCTTGGCCTGTCCGGCGCGCTCGGCAACATGATCGGCACGATGCTGATGGTCCTGCTGCTGGTGATGGCCGTGATGTTCATCATCCGCATGTTCCGCCGCAAGGACACGGTGGCGAATGCGCCGTTCGAAGGTTTCGCCAAGCCGGTTCCGGCTGGCGGCGCCCGCAATACAACTCCTGACATCGGCTCCGGCCTGGGCAACCAGCCATCCGCGTTCCAGCCGCAGCAGCCATCGGCATTCCAGCCGATGCAGCCCGCAGCTGGCGGCGTGACCCAGCCGACCAGCGAAGCGACCTGGTACCTGCCGGCCGACTTCGACAAGGAAGCGTTCCTGCGCCAGGCCAAGTCGATGTTCATCCGCCTGCAGGCAGCCTGGGACAAGGGCGACGTCAACGACCTGCGTGAATTCACCACGCCGGAAGTGTTCGCCGAACTGAAAATGCAGATGTCCGAGCGCACCGACAACGACTACACCGACGTGGTGCAGATCGACGCCCAGCTGCTCGGTATCGAAGACTCGGGCACCGATCACATGGCCAGCGTCAAGTTCGCCGGCATGGTCAAGGAGTCCGCGGACTCCCAGCCGGTGCCGATCAACGAAGTGTGGAACCTGGTCAAGCCGAAATCCGGTTCGGCAGGCTGGCTGCTCGCCGGTATCCAGCAGCTCTCGTAAATAGTGCCAGTCTGGTAAGATCGAAACCGCCCGCTTTCCGGGCGGTTTTTTTTCGGGTTGCGTTTTCCTATGTTTTTTCCATCGCCATTCTCCGGCCTGTCCGGTCCCGCCGTTGCGGCCATCAACCACCTGCTGGGGCAGGAGGCATGGGCGCGCGATGCGCTCGCGTTGCACGCCGGCAAGGAAGCACTGATCGACACCGGCACCGTGTCGATCCGGCTGCGCGTGGCGCGCGATGGAATGGTGCAGACGAGCAACAACGAAGCGCCGGCCAACGTCACCATCCGCATCAAGCTGTCGGACCTGCCGCTGCTGCTGCAAAACCGCGACCGCGCCTTTTCCTACGTCAAGATCGAAGGGGACGCCGAGTTCGCCAACGCCATCTCGCAGCTCTCCAAAGGCTTGCGCTGGGAGGCCGAACACGACCTCGAGCGCTTCATGGGTCCGATCGCCGCGCGCCGGCTGGCAGGGGGCGCGCGCACGCTTGCGGGGGGATTTAAAGCAACACACCGCAAGTTGACCGAGAATGTGGCTGAGTTCCTGCTGGAAGAACGCCCCGTCCTGGTCCACCGCACCGCGGCCGAAGGCTTCGGGGACGACGTGCGCGAACTGCGCGACGACGTCGAGCGCGCCGCCAAGCGGATCGCCAAACTCGAGCAGAAGCTGGCCAAACCCGCGCCAGGCGCGGGACAACAACACCTGGACCTTGAATGATCTGGAAATTAGTTCGACTGTTTAAAATCTTCCGCGTCGCGATCAAATATGGTCTCGACGAAATCGCCATTTCCGGGTTCGCGGTTCCCCGCACCGCCAAATTCATCGACCGCATGTTCTTCTGGCGCGACATCACTGCGCCGCGCGGCGTGCGCCTGCGCGTCGCGCTCGAGGAGCTGGGGCCGATCTTCGTCAAATTCGGCCAGGTTCTGTCGACCCGGCGCGACCTGATCCCGGCCGACATGGCCGACGAGCTGGCGCTGCTGCAGGACCGCGTGCCGCCGTTCCCGTCCGACCTGGCGGTGGCGCAGATCACGCGCTCGCTGGGCGCGCACCCGGACCTGCTGTTCGCCACCTTCGACCGCGAGCCGGTGGCATCGGCATCGATCGCGCAGGTGCACTTCGCCACGCTCAAGGACGGCACCGAAGTCGCGGTGAAAGTCCTTCGTCCGGGGATGAAGCAGTTCATCGACGAAGACGTGGCGCTGATGCACGATGCCGCCGACCTGCTGTCGCGCCTCTCGGCCGACGCGCGCCGCCTCAAGCCGAGGGAGGTGGTGGCCGAATTCGACAAGTACCTGCACGACGAGCTTGACCTGATGCGCGAGGCCGCCAATGCCGCCCAGCTGCGCCGCAACTTCGCCAACTCGACCCTGCTGATGGTTCCGGAGATGTACTGGGATTACTGCTCCAGCAGCGTGATCGTGATGGAGCGCATGAACGGCATCCCGATTTCGCAGACCGACCGCCTGGTCGCCGCCGGCGTCGACCTCAAGAAGCTGTCGCGCGACGGCGTCGAGATTTTCTTCACGCAGGTGTTCCGCGACGGCTTCTTCCACGCCGATATGCACCCCGGGAACATCCTGGTGTCGATTGCGCCGGAGACCTTCGGCCGCTACATCGCGCTCGATTTCGGCATCATGGGCACGCTCAACGACTTCGACAAGGACTACCTGTCGCAGAACTTCCTGGCCTTCTTCCGCCGCGACTACAAGCGCGTGGCCGAAGCGCACATCGAGTCGGGCTGGGCGCCGAAGGAAACCCGCGTTGACGAGCT
>DASTVB010000129.1:0-5522 GCA_035759315.1 Telluria sp.
CGCTGTTCACGCCGAGGAAGCCGTGCGGCAGCGCCGCCGATTTGATGGCGTTGATCGCCACCTCCAGCCCGCCATCGGTGCCGTTCTTGAACCCGACCGGCGTCGACAGCCCCGACGACATCTCGCGGTGGGTCTGCGACTCGGTGGTGCGCGCGCCGATCGCGGTCCAGGCGATCAGGTCGCCCAGGTACTGCGGCGAGATCGGGTCCAGCGCCTCGGTAGCGGTCGGCAGACCGATCTCGCACACGTCGAGCAGGAACTGGCGCGCCTTTTCCATGCCGGCGTCGACCTGGAACGAGTCGTCCATGTACGGGTCGTTGATGTAGCCCTTCCAGCCGGTAGTGGTGCGCGGCTTTTCGAAGTACACGCGCATCACCAGCAGCATCGTGTCCTTGACCTCTTCCTGCAGCGCTTTCAGGCGGCGCGCATAGTCCAGGCCAGCGACCGGGTCGTGGATGGAGCAGGGGCCCACCACGACGAAGATGCGCTTGTCCTTGCGGTCCAGGATGTTGCGCAGGTCGGCGCGGCCCTGCATGACGGTGGCGAACGCGGCTTCGGTCAGTGGCAGCTTGGTGTGCAGGTCTTGCGGCGATGGCATCGGTGCCATCGAGGTGATGTTGATGTTCTCGATATCTGGGGTGATCATGTACTTCGTCTCTGCTTTGCTTGGGCGGGACATTTCAGTTTAGCTCCAAACCGACGGTCTTGCTGGCGATATGCCAAAACCCCGTCATCCCAGCGGAGGCTGGGATCCAGGCTGAGCGAGGTCAAAGGCGAATACTGCCTGTGCGGACACGGGGTATGGATCCCAGCCTGCGCTGGGATGACGGCGATGACGATTGCCTGTCGGCCCATTTGATCGTGCGGCGGCAGGCGTGTAAGCTTGTCTGATGAATCATGAACACTTCCCGGCAGCCCGCTTCATCAAGGAAATCGGCCGCGGCGTCAAAGGCGCGCGCTCGCTGACCCGCGAAGACGCGCACGACCTGTACGCGGCGATGCTCGACGGCCGCGTGTCGGACCTCGAGCTGGGCGGGATCATGCTGGCGATGCGGATCAAGGGCGAGTCGGCGGACGAGCTGGAAGGCTTCCTGGCCGCCGCCGAAGAGTCGTTCGAACCGCTGCCCGCGCCCGAGGGCGACCTGGCGCCGGTGCTCATCCCAAGCTACAACGGCGCGCGCAAGCTGCCCAACCTGACCCCGCTGCTGGCGGCGCTGCTGGCGCGCCACGGCGTGCCGGTGCTGGTGCATGGCGTGAGCACGGATCCGGGGCGCGTGACGACCTTCGAGATCATGGCGGCGATGGGGCTGTGCGCCGCAGCCGACGTTGGAGCGGTGCGCGACGCCTGGTCGCTGGGGCAGCCCGCTTTCATGCCGATCGCCGCGCTGTCGCCGAAGCTGGCGCGGCTGCTCGCGATGCGCAGCGTGCTTGGCGTGCGCAATTCGACGCACACGCTGGTGAAGATATTCCAGCCGTTCGACGGGCCGGCGCTGCGGCTGGTGTCGTACACGCATCCGGAATACCTGATCACGCTCGGTGAGCTGTTCGCGCGGCCCGACGTGGCGGCGCGCGGCGACGCGTTCCTGATGCGGGGCACCGAAGGTGAAACGGTCGCCAATTCGAACCGCGGGCAGCAGATCGACTGGTTCCGCCGGGGCGAGCGCACGGTGCTGGTGGAGCGCGATCCGCCGACCGATGACGTGGCGAACTTGCCCGAAAGCCGGGAGGCTGTCGCCACCGCCGCGTGGATCGCCCGCGTGCTGGAAGGGCAGGTGCCGGTGCCCACGCCGATCGCGCAGCAGGTCGAAGAAATCCTGATGGCCTCGCGCGACATCGCCGAACGCTGAATAGGGAAGGGGACTGTCCCCGCAGGGGACCGTCCCCCGGTGTTCAAGCTCCGCCTATAACCATCAAACACCCCGGGACGGTCCCCGGCGGGGACAGTCCCCACCCTCGCGCCTTTAACTATCAAACACCCGGGGACGGTCCCCTTCGGGGACAGTCCCCACTCCTCCCCTGTACAATCGCGGCCTTGAGAACGAGGGGCGGACATGGCGGAAAAGTTTGATGTGGCAGTGATCGGCGCAGGCGCGGCGGGCATGATGTGCGCGGCAGTCGCGGCGCAGGGCGGCAAGCGCGTGGTGCTGATCGATCACGCCGAAAAGCTGGCCGAGAAGATCCGCATCTCCGGCGGCGGCCGCTGCAATTTCACCAACGTGAACGCCGGCCCGGCCAATTTCCTCTCCGAGAATCCACACTTCTGCAAGAGCGCGCTGTCGCGCTACACGGCGCAGGACTTCGTCGCGCTGGTGAAGAAGCACCGCATCTCCTTCCATGAAAAGCACAAGGGGCAGCTGTTTTGCGACGAGTCGGCGGAGCAGATTATCCAGATGCTCAAGGCTGAATGCGCGGCGGGGAGTGTGCACTGGCGGATGCCTTGTACGGTGACGTCGCTGAACACCGGGGGACAGTCCCCTGCGGGGACAGTCCCCTTCCTGCTGGAGACGACGCTGGGGGAGATTGAAGCCACCAGCGTGGTGATTGCTACGGGCGGGCTGTCGATCCCGAAGATCGGGGCGACCGACTTCGCTTACCGCATCGCCAAGCAGTTCGACCTGCGCATCGTGGAGCCGCGCCCGGGACTGGTGCCGTTGACCTTTGACGGCCCGGCCTGGGAGGCGTTCGCGCCGCTGGCCGGCATCGCGCTGGAAGTGGACGTTGAAACCGGTAACCGCAAGGCCAAGGGCAAGCAGGCCGGCAATTACGCGAAATTCCGCGAGGACCTGCTGTTTACACACCGCGGCCTGTCCGGCCCGGCCATCCTGCAGATTTCCAGCTACTGGGAGCCGGGCAGCCCGATCACGATCAACCTGCTGCCCGAGGTCGACCTGGCCCAGGAGCTGATCGAAGCCAAGTCCACGGTCAAGAAGCAGCTCGGCAACCTGCTGTCGCAGTGGATGCCCGCGCGCCTTGCCGAAGGGCTGCTGGCCGCGACCGGCCTGCCGGCCGATGCTCGCCTGGCCGACATGCAGGACGCCAAGCTGCGCGCGCTGGGCGACGCGGTCAACCGCTGGTCGATCGTGCCGACCGGCTCCGAAGGCTACCGCAAGGCCGAAGTGACGCTGGGCGGGGTCGACACCCGCGAGCTGTCGCAGCAGACCATGATGGTGCAGAAGGTTCCGGGCCTGTATTTCATCGGCGAAGCGGTGGACGTGACCGGCTGGTTGGGCGGGTACAATTTCCAGTGGGCGTGGGCTTCCGCGGTCGCTGCGGGGCAGGCGCTGGCCGAGGCTTGATGTCGCCTTTGCGAAACACCAAGGCCAGCAAAAACTTCCAAAGCTGGGCAAAATGCTGTTAGAATCTCGTTCTTCCCTAAATTCAAACGGTTTGATTTTTACATGACCACTATTCGCCTTAAAGAAAACGAGCCGTTCGAAGTGGCCATGCGCCGCTTTAAACGCACCATCGAAAAAACCGGCCTGCTGACCGAACTGCGCGCACGCGAGTTCTACGAGAAGCCGACCGCAGAGCGCAAGCGCAAGCTCGCAGCTGCCGTGAAGCGTCACTACAAGCGCATCCGCAGCCAGCAACTGCCTAAGAAACTGTTCTAAGACTGTAAGTCAACTGGGCCGGCGCGGAGCATTCCGAGTAGCTGGCGTTGACAAAGTCTGCCGACCCGCTCCGGTTTACCGCAGCGGGTTTTGCTATTTCCACAATACGAAAGCGAGCCAGCGATGAGCATGAAAGACCAGATCACCGAAGACATGAAAAACGCCATGCGCGCCAAGGAAGCCGGCAAGCTGGCCACCGTGCGCCTGATCCTTGCCGAGATCAAGCGCAAGGAAGTGGACGAGCAGATCACGCTGGACGACGCGCAGACGCTGGCGATCATCGAAAAGATGATCAAGCAGCGCAAGGACTCGATCACCCAGTTCGAAGCGGGCGGACGCCAGGACCTGGCGGACATCGAGAAGGCGGAGCTGGTGATCCTGTCGGCCTACATGCCGGCCGGGCTGTCGGATGACGAGATCGCGGCGGAAGTGAAGGCGGCGGTGGCGTCGACCGGCGCTGCCGGTCCTGCGGACATGGGCAAGGTGATGGGCGTGCTCAAGCCGAAGCTGGCTGGCCGCGCCGACATGACCGCCGTCTCCGCCCTGGTCAAAAAAGCCCTCACCGGCGCTTAAAACCACTGTCATCCCCGCGAACGCGGGGACCCATGCTGAGCATCCCCCTGTTGGGACGTCAGCGGCCCCGCGCTCACCAGGGGTCCCCGCTTTCGCGGGGATGACGGGGGGTAGCGGGATGACGGGACGGAAAACGTGTTGATTTTGGTCAAGCAGGATCGGCCAAGGCAGTATAGTCTGACCTGAGACAAAGACTGTTCATTCAAAGTGATTCCACAAAGTTTCATCACAGACCTCCTGAACCGCGTCGATATCGTCGACGTGGTGGGCAAGTACGTCCAGCTGAAGAAGGGCGGCGCCAACTACCAGGGCCTGTGCCCGTTCCACAACGAAAAGTCCCCCAGCTTCACGGTCAGCCCCACCAAGCAGTTCTACCACTGCTTCGGCTGCGGCGCGCACGGCACCTCGATCGGCTTCTTGATCGAATACTCCGGCATGGGCTTCGTCGACGCGGTCAAGGACCTGGCCCAAGGCTGCGGCATGGTGGTCCCCGATCAGGACGACAAGATCCCGCCGGCCCAGCGCGCACAGCAGCAGGCCCAGTCGATGGCCCTGACCGAAGCGCTCACCAAGGCCAACGACTACTACCGCGCCCAGCTGCGCACGGCCCAGAACGCCATTGCCTACCTGAAGAACCGCGGCCTGACCGGCGAGGTCGCCGCCCGCTTCGCGATGGGCTACGCCCCCGGCGGCTGGGACAACCTGCGCTCCGTGTTCCCCGACTACGACGCGCTGGCGCTGGTCGAATCCGGCCTGGTGATCGACAAGGTCGATGAGGAAGGCAACAAGCACAAGCGCTACGACCGCTTCCGCGAACGCATCATGTTCCCCATCCGCAACACCAAGGGCCAGGTGATCGGCTTTGGCGGCCGGGTACTGGACAGCGGCGAGCCGAAATACCTGAACTCGCCCGAAACCCCGCTGTTCCAGAAGGGTAACGAGCTGTACGGCCTGTTCGAGGCGCGCCAGGCGATCCGCGACGCCGGCTACGTGCTGGTGACCGAAGGCTACATGGACGTGGTCGCGCTGGCCCAGCTCGGCTTCCCGCAGTCGGTAGCCACGCTGGGCACCGCCTGCACCTCGACCCACGTGCAGAAGCTGCTGCGCCAGACCGACATGGTCATCTTCAGCTTTGACGGCGACAAGGCCGGCCGCCGCGCCGCCCGCCGCGCGCTGGAAGCCTGCCTGCCGCTGGTAAGCGACAACAAGACCATCAAGTTCCTGTTCCTGCCGCAGGAGCACGACCCGGACAGCTTCATCCGCGAACGCGGCGCCGATGCGTTTGCCACCGAGATCGACGAAGCGATGCCGCTGTCGCAGTTCCTGCTGCGCGAAGTG
>DASTVB010000130.1:0-7755 GCA_035759315.1 Telluria sp.
CTGCCGTTCGACTTGCATGTGTAAAGCATGCCGCCAGCGTTCAATCTGAGCCAGGATCAAACTCTTCAGTTTAATCTCTGTTTGTTGGCATTTCTGCCACCGGCATTGCTGCCGGGTCGCTCACTCAACATACTGACGATTATCTCTTTCGAGATTCACGTTTAATTTGTTTTGTGAACATTTGATATTTTGAGTATTCGCGGACCGAAATCCGCGGCATCTTCATCAAACGCCCACACTTATCGACTGTTGATTGTTAAAGAACTTGTTCGGTACTGCTTGCTTGCTACTTGTCGACAAAGCGTTGTGTTTGTCAGCAGCAGAGAGGCGAGATTATGCGGTGTTTCGTGCAGCTCGTCAACCCCTATTTCCTGCCGTATCGCGTCAACTATTTGATTTCGTTAACCTTTTACAAGGGACCGGTAAGGTCTCGCTCGCGGCGGGGGACGAACTATAGCAAAGGCGCCCAGCCCCCGCAAGGGCTTTTGTGCGGTGCGATGACAGACCCCTACATAATCTGAACAGTTGGCCGACATTTTTGGGACATGCGGCCGCAGGCAAACCGATAAAGTGTGATGACTGGAGAAGGCGTAGCGCTTTTCCGACCCCACTCACCTGATATCGGAAACTCATCATGCGTACCCTGTTCGCGGCGCTAGCCATTTCATTGATCGCCACAAGTTGTGGCGGAGGCGCGGGCATCGGGTCCTCCAGCGGTGGTGGCAACGCCGGCGCCGGTTCGCTCCTCAACGTGCAGGTCGCCGGTTCCGCGATGAGCAAAGTCCGCCCAACGCAGCAAGGATGGGTCGGCATGGCCGAGACGCTGCGCCGCCTCACTGATTACACGGCGCCCGATCGGCACCTGGTGCTCTCCGCCGATGGCGCCGGCGGCAGCGGTCAATGGTCGCCGCCGGCCGGCTGGTCGCTGATCGACTTTGCCGTCCACCCTTCCGGCCACATCAGCGCGGTACTCGCCAACCAGGTGTCGATCAGGCTGGTGCGCCTCTCGGCCACGGGCGCCGTGCTGGCGGAGTCGGACTTCACCGATCCGGCCGCCCTCACCGATCCCTACATCGGCGACGAAATTTACCTGCGCAATCCGAATGCACTGGTGCCGCACGCGACGCGCGACGCGGTCCGCATCGCACCGGTGGGCGAGCAGCTCGCGATGGTGCTGCGCACCGGGCGCAATGCGGTGGTCGCATACCGGCTTGTGCACGGCGCGGCCGGCTACCAGGCCAGCTGGCGCACCCTGGTCGAACCGGGCGTGGCGATCGGCAGCGTGTTCATCACGGGCGGCACCTTCGACCCGTTTTCCGGACTGGAAAACCAGTGGCGCCTCGCGATGGACGTCGATGCGCGCGGCCGCATCGCGGTCGCCGTCCTGATGAACCGCACCGAGCTGGCGGCAGGACATGCGCAGCACTTCGGCGAACCGGTGTCGCCCAACGTCGTCCACGGCGCGATCCTCACGGTGGTGGCGGAAAACGGCCAGCGTTCGCCCAGCACCGTGATCGACACCGGGCGCCGGCCCGAGATCCACGCCGTCAAATGGCTGGGGGACAAAGTCGCCGTGGGCGGGCGCGTGTTCACCGAGAGCCGCGCGGACGGCACCGGCTGGGACGGTCTGGTAGCGGTGGCGGACCCTTACCTGCGCACCCTGCGCCCGATCCAGCTGCTCGACGTCGACCGCGGCGACGTGGTGTTCGATTTCGCCGCGGCCCCGGGCGGCCAGCTGCTCGCCGTGGGCAGCACCGGCTATGTGCAGAACCCGGCGGGGGCGAGCATCTCGGAAGACGCCGCACCGATGGCGGCACTGCTGGACGCCGATGGAAAATTCGTGCGCCGGATCCCGATGGTGTCGGCGCCGCGCCACAACCAGGTGCGCTCCGTCTTCGCATGGAAGGACGGCCGCTGGCTGGCCGCCGGCATGCAGGAAGGACCGGGCACGCACACGGGTGACGACAACCTCGCACTGATCAAGGCAAACGGTTTCGTGCGCGACTTCCGCGCGGACCAGTAGCACTGCGGCTCATTCGCTGATCCGGATACGCTCGTAGTTCGGATCGCGCCGGATCTCGTTTGGTTCGAACGGAAGCACCGGCCAGGATTTCGCCGTGTACAGCGGCACCTGGTCCGCATAGTGCGGCGACGCCGGGTCGGTCGATTGCCCATATACGAGGATGCCGTGCGCCACGGGTCCATTGGCGTCGAAGCCGACCACCTGCACATAACTGGTACCCCACTCGACATTGTGGTACCCGGTCGCATCGAGCGGGGTGTACATGTGGATCGAGTTGTAGGAGCCATCGATGTCCCCGATCGCGCCGTGCAGCGGCCAGCGCTTGCCGTTGCGCGTTTCGTCCTGCAGCTCGCCCAGCGGCCGGTCGAGCGCGATCGAGAGCGAACGCAGTTTTTGCACCGCACCTTTCAGTGCCGCGAACATGGCCGGTCCCGCGGTCGGCTTCATGCCGCGCGGCGTGTTGACCGGATCGGCCGGATCGAACGGCACCGCCCACTTGTCCTCGATCCCCGCGGCCGCATTCCAGAACTCCCTGAATAGCACCGCGCCACGGCTCGACAGGTCCGCCTTGCGGTCCCACTGCGCTAGCGCAGTGCAACCTTGCGCCACCTCGGGGTCGGGGTGCGCGCCGCAGGCTGCCAGCAGGTCTGGGAGAATCAGCTCCGCGGCGTAGATGCGGTTGGCATAGGCCAGCCGCTCCACATCTTCCATCGTGAATTTCTTCCCGCTTGCGAGTTCGTCTTCCATCTGGCGGAACCCGATCCGGGTCCTCAGCTTTTGCGGAATGCCGGCCTGCCCGTACATCGGCGAGTAGCCGGTCAACAGCTGGCGCGGGTTGGAAAGCCAGAAGCTGTCGTTGGAATTTCCCACGTAGTCGTGCCGCAGCAGCGAAGGGCCGTTCCTCGGCGAGAAGATACCCGGCGGCGCGCCGGCGTCGTTGCCCCAGCCGCACTGCGAACGCGAGCCGTCGAACGCCAGCAGCGCCGGCACGACAAAGCAATCCGATGCGAATTTCGCGCCTGTGACGTGCGGGACCACGCTGGCATCGATGTACAGCGCACCGCCGTCGCGGTCGGCCGCCACGGTGTTCACCCACGGCAGGCCGACGATGGTTTCGAGCGAGGTCTTGAGTTCGCCGACGCTCTGCGCACGCGCGATGCCGAGCCACTGGTCCATCAGCCTGGTGTTGTTGCGGTTCGGGTCGGCGAGCACGAAGGCGGTGGTCGCGCTCCATTCGATGCCCGCGGCCGGATTGGAGATGACCGGACCGTATTGGGAAAAGTAGAAAGTGCGCTCGCGCCGTTCGGTCGTGCCGTTCGGGAGCAGCACGTCAATGCCAACCGTCCGTCCCGTCATACGGTGCGGCTTGCCGTCGACGATGTAGGTCGTGCCGCTCGCGTCGGTAGGATCGAGCGTCAGCATGAAGGTGGTGAAATGCACCGCCGTGGTGACCGTGTGCGTCCAGGCGATATGCTTGTTAAACCCGATTACCACCGTGGGAATCCCGCCAAGGATCACGCCCATCGCATCGTACTTTCCTTCGATGGTCAGGTGGGCCTGGTAGAAGCGGTCGGTGCTGGTCCACGGATAATGCGGATTTCCAAGCAGGATGCCGCGGCCGTTCGCACTCAGGCTGCGGCCCAGCGCAAGCGCGTTGCTGCCGCCCGCCCCGCTCAGTTTGTCCAGGCGCCGGCGCACGAAGTCGGGATCGATCCGCATCTTGCGCGACTGCGCCGCGAGCGGCAACTGGTCGCGCCCCGCCAGCACGAACTCGCGCGCGAACACCTGGCCTGACGCGTGCAGCGCCTTCTCCGCCAACACCAGGTACAAGTCGTCGCGCGTGATCGGCTTGACCCATTTCGCGCTCGCACATGCGGCGGGGAGGCGCCCGGCGTAGTCGCGAAGGTAGCGGTTGTACCCGGCCGCGTACCCGTCCAGCATGTCACGCGCATCCTGCGAAGCCTGGTCGAAGCTGGCCCGCAGCTGGACGATGTCGAGATAACCCTTGAAGAAGAAATCGCTCTCCTCGTTGTTGAGCTCCATGAAATCGCTTTCGGCGCCGTACTCGCCGTTCACCGGCCGGGTCGCATGGGCCTCCGGCCCGAAGTACTGCGAGCGTTCGCCGCGCACGGTCAGCAGGCCGTCGGCGAACATGCACACGTTATCGCGGGCATAGGCATACGCCAGGCCGTAGCCAAGGCCGCGGAAGCTGGTGGCGTTGATGTGGACCACGCCGAAACTTGTGCGCGCGACTTCGGCGCTGAGTCCACCGGGCGGCACGGGCGGGACCGGATGCGACTCCGGAGGCCGGGTGTAGTCGCTGCAGGAGCTGGCCAGGAAGCCTGCCGCAAGCGTCAGGGAAAGAACCAACAGCCGGTGCACACGGACGTTTCTCATCATTTTTCCCTAAGATGAAAGAAGGCAGACTCATCATCGCCAACTCAGGCGCGGACGTGTTTGCGTACTGTCATCAACGCACGGCGAAAGGGACAATCGTGCGCAATTGCGGGATGAATTTCAGGGAAAGGTGCGTAGCAGGCGCACCTGTTTTTGTCGCGTGGAATTAAATACTGCTTGTGCGCGCCGGAGTCCGCTGGTCCCGGTGCTCGTGCGGGTACAGCATCCCGAGCGTGGAGCGCGTGACCTTGGTGAGCACGTCCTCGACCTGCGTGACGACATCGTCGCGGTCGGGATCGGAGCGCGCGAATCGCCAAAGCGCGACACCGTCGCCGGCGTATTCCTTCACTGCGCGCTCGACCTTCTCCTGCCAGAACGCGGGGGCCTCGCCCTCGACGAAGTTGCCGCGGCCGCGCCCGAAGTGGGCCACCGCTAGGTAACGCAGCACGCTGCTGATCAGCAGGTTCTGCAGGAACTCGTCCGCGAACCGCACCGTTGGGTGATGCCTGTCGGTGCCGACATTGAAGCCCCAAGCCGCCCCCGCCAGGGTGAGCGCTCCGACGATCCCGCCGATCAGGGCCCCGGCGCCGAGCGTCAGGCCGCCCGCCATCAGGTCGGCCCCCAGGCCGGTCGCGGCGCCCGACACCACGGCGCCGAGCAGGCCCGCCTGCGCCTTGTCCACGGGTGCGCGCACGGCGAAGTTGTCCCGCACGCGCTCATTGATCCGGGCCACTTCGCGCGTGTCGAGCCGGTGCAGCGTCAGCAGGCGGCGCGTGGTCGCGGCGACGTTTTCATTATGGCGTTCGATCATCGCCGCCATGGCCTTGTCGCGCCGGCGCTCGTCGCCGCCTTTCGACAATCCGACCGCCTTCAGTGCGGACTTCACCAGCGAGCGATCTTCGACCCCGATCTCCTCGACGTCCACCGCGGCGGCCGCGAGATGGCTGGCCAGCGCATGCATGGACTGCGTGAAGCGGCGCTCGTTGTTGTCTTCCCATTCGCGCAGGAGGCGCGCATAAGCTCCCCGTTTCGGCTCGGCGAGCAGCGGCACGACCGCTTCATAGAACACGCGTTCATGCACCCAGCAGCGCGCGAAGGCGTCCAGTGCGAGGACGTCCTTCACCATCGGATATTGCGCGAGATGCGCGCGCCAGCGCTCCTGCTCGGCGCGCTCGAGCTCCTGCGGCTGTGGCGGCCCGAGCTGGTTGAGCAGCACCACGACCGGCTTGCCGAGCCAATCGAGGATCTTCATTTCCGGAGCGATGTAACCGGCGTCGCGCGGATCCTCGGTCGAATTCACCAGGTACAGCACCACGTCGCCCGAATCCCTGGCCGCGCGCAGCGCGTTCTGGCTGAGCCAGAACGCACGGTCACGATAGCGGTCGAACACCTCGCGCATGAACCAGCCGATCGGATTGCCCGCCATCGCCAGCCGCTTGAGCAGGCGCACCGAGTCGCCGAAGCCGGGCGTGTCCCACAGCTCCAGCCGGTCCCCTTCGGGCGTGGACAGCAGCGTGTGCGATTCCGCCAGCACGGTGACGTGCGCGGCATCGCGCACCTCGCCTACGTCGATGCCGGTGAGCGTGCGCGCGAGCGTGGTCTTGCCGTTGTTGGTGTGCGAGATGAGGACGAACTGGATCGTCTGCGGAACGGGCGTCGTCATGGCGGCGGGTACTTTTCCGGATGCTCGAGGTTGACCAGTGTCGCCGGGACGCCATGGTAGTCACAGAACTGGCGCCACAGGTGGACCCGCTCCGCGACGCGCCGTTCCCCGTCCGGCTGCGCGCCGATGCGCTCCACGTAACCCGCTTCGTCCACCAGGACTTTCAGGCCGCGGACTTTGGCCCGCACGAGGAAATCGATGAAGGCGCCGTGCGCCTCCCGCTCCGGCGTCGCCGACAGCCCGAACAGGATCGCGGTCGACGTGACCGAGGCGTCGGCCAGGTCGACTCCCCGCAGCGCCTCGGCCGGATCTTCGCCATAGCCGCAGGCCGGGCGCAGGATCATGCGGCTGCGCTCCCCGAACATCAGTTCGGCGAGGCTCGCCAGTCCTTTGTCCCGACCTTCGTCGACCGAGAAACTGTACGGAAGCACCCGCAGCACACCGGGTTCGGCCAGCCCGGCCTGGTCCGCGAACTTGCGGAAGTAAGGCAGGTCGAGTGCGATCGGGAAGCGGCGCTCCAGGCGCATCGCGCGCAGGTGCGCGATCGCGGCCAGCACAAAACGGGGCAGCACGACCAGCAGGATGAGCGTAGCGGCATAGAGGTGCACCCACAGCCTCCCGCCGCCGGCGGACTGCGCCTGCTGCGAGAAATGCAGCGCCGCGACCTGGCTTTCAGAAAAGCCCGGAAGGCCGAACACGATCATCGCCGGCGTGAACAGCCAGGACAGGATGGCGTGCACCTGCGGCGCGCCGAGGAAGGTACTCTCCCAGCCGGCCACGTACTCGGTCATCAGCCCGCGCACGTACAGGGACGCGATCGCGCCGATCGCGAACATGGCGGCCGACAGGTGCATCGTGCGCGCCAGCCGCGAGCGCAGCAGCGGTTCGCTCAGCGCGGTCCACTCACCGACGAATTGCGCGAGCCCGGCCGACATCCCTTGCGGCAGCTTGCGCGGCAAGGCGGCGATGCCTGTGGCGAGCCGGCGCTTCATCGAGTCGCTGACCCAGCCCGTCCGTCGCGGGACGAACAGCCAAACCAGCATGATGAGATAGGCGAGGATATTCCAGGCCAGTATGGCGAGGAGCGGAGCGGACAGCAGGTCAACCCGGTGCGGATCGGCGATCCGGTCGAGCGCGAAACCGAGCAGCAGCGAGACCAGCGGCAGCAGCGCGAGCAGGCGCGGGCCGTTCATGCGTTTGTAGAAGGAAGCGAATGCGGTGCTGCGTTCGGACAGGCGTTTGATCAGCTGTTCGGAGCGCTGCTGCAGGAAGTGGTCGACGGTGACCTGGGATGCACTGTCCGCAGCCTGCCATTGCGCCAGTTCTTTAGCGCTGCGGCTGGCGTACATGCGGTCGTCGTCGCTGAGGATTTCGCGGCCGGCGTCCGAAGACTCGATCGCGCGCACCAGCGTGACGTTACGTGCAACCTGTTCATTCATGTTCGGCCTTATGAAAGCGACAACGGGACGAAACGAATTCTACAGGTAAGGCGGGGGGCAGTACTGCCGCCTTTGCGCAACGGGACAGTCCCAAACGAAAAAAGCCCGCTGACTCAATAGTCAACGGGCTCTTCTCTTATAACTAGCCTGACGATAACCTACTTTCACACTGGTTGCAGCACTATCATCGGCGCAAAGTCGTTTCACGGTCCTGTTCGGGATGGGAAGGGGTG
>DASTVB010000131.1:0-5609 GCA_035759315.1 Telluria sp.
AGGCGGGGGACAGTCCCGTAGGGACAGTCCCCTGCTGCTCACGCTCTCTCGATGAAAACGAGGTGGCGCTCGGCTTCCAGGCCCGGAACCTTTAACGGCTCCAGTTTTGTCACTTTCCAGTCCGCCGGCACCCTCTCCTGCTCGTCCTGCGGCGCCGTCCCTTTCAATGCGATGAATTTCCCGCCCTCGGCCAGGTGATGGCCCGACCAGTTGACGAAATCGGAGAGGTCCGCGAAGGCCCTGGACGTGATCACATCGAATTTGCGCGGCGCCGGCATTTCCTGCACCTTGGCCGTGTACACCGTGACGTTGGACAGTCCCAGCTGCACCTTCACCTGCGTGAGGAAGGCCGTTTTCTTGTGGACCGTGTCCACCAGCGATACCTGCATGTCCGGCCGCGCGATCGCCAGCACGATGCCCGGCAGTCCGCCGCCCGCGCCCACGTCCAGCACATCCTTCGCACCGTCGAAGGCAGGCACCGCGGCCAGCGAATCGAGGATGTGCAGGGTGGCCATCTGCATCGGGTCGCGCACCGAGGTCAGGTTGTACACCGAGTTCCACTTGAACAGCAGCGCCAGGTAGTTCAGCAGCTGTTCGTGCTGTTTCGCGTCGAGGGTCAGTCCAAGCGCCGCGATCCCGCCGGCCAGCGTCGCGGCCAGCGCGTCTTTATCGAAGTTCTTCATCAGGCTGCGGTCTCGCTCACGTTCACGAAACCGCCGTAGCCCTTCTTCTTCAGGTGTACCAGCAGGAGCGAAATCGCCGCCGGGGTCACGCCCGAAATGCGCGATGCCTGGCCGAGGGTCTCGGGGCGCTGCTTGTCCAGCTTCTGGCGCACTTCGATCGACAGCGCCTGGATGTCCAGGTAGTTCAGGCCCTCCGGCAGCTTGAGGTTCTCGTAGTGCTCGTGGCGCTCCACCTCACGCGCCTGGCGCTCGATGTAGCCCGAATATTTGAGCTGGATCTCCACCTGCTCCTGTACCGCCGGATCGCTCACGCCAGGTCCGCCGATGGTCTTGCCTTCGACGTCCTGCATGGTCACCAGGGTAGTGTACTGAACGCCCGGGCGGCGCAGCAGGTCGGCCAGGTTGTACTCGCGTTCCATAACCTGTCCCACCACGCGCTCCGATTCCGCGGCGTTGACGATTCGAGGGTTGACCCAGGTCGATTTCAGGCGTTCCAGTTCGACGGCGACAGCCTCGCGCTTGGTTTCGAAGGCAGCCCACTGCGCATCGCCGACCACGCCCAGTTTGCGGCCGATCTCGGTCAGGCGCATGTCGGCGTTGTCTTCACGCAGGCTGAGGCGGTATTCGGCGCGGCTGGTGAACATGCGGTACGGCTCCGCCACGCCCTGCGTGGTGAGGTCGTCGACCAGCACGCCGAGGTAGGCTTCCGCCCTGCCCGGCACCCATGCTTCCTGGCCTTTGGTCTGCAGCGCCGCATTGATACCTGCCAGCATGCCCTGTGCCGCCGCCTCTTCGTAGCCGGTCGTGCCGTTGATCTGGCCGGCGAAGTACAGGCCGGCGATCGCCTTCGTTTCCAGCGAGGCCTTCAGGCCGCGCGGGTCGAAATAATCGTACTCGATGGCGTAGCCAGGGCGCAGGATGAAGGCGTTCTCCATGCCCTTCATGGACCGCACCAGTTCGATCTGGACGTCGAA
This sequence comes from Telluria sp., assembly GCA_035759315.1. GTDB lineage: Bacteria > Pseudomonadota > Gammaproteobacteria > Burkholderiales > Burkholderiaceae_D > Telluria. The sequence continues at coordinate 1,658 of DASTVB010000131.1, forward strand.
AGGCAGGCTGGTCGAGATGCCGTTCGGGTAGAACTCGTTGGTGGTCAGGCCTTCCGGTTCCAGGAAGATCTGGTGCGATTCCTTGCCCGAGAAACGGTGGATCTTGTCTTCGATGGATGGGCAATAGCGCGGACCTACCCCTTCGATCACGCCGGTGTACATCGGGCTGCGGTCGAGGCCGGCGCGGATGATGTCATGGGTGCGCTCGTTGGTATGGGTAACCCAGCACGGAACCTGGCGCGGATGCATCGCGGCGTTGCCCATCACCGAGAACACCGGCACCGGGTCGAGGTCGCCCGGCTGCTCGGTCATCTTGCTGAAATCGATACTGCGACCGTCGATGCGAGGCGGAGTACCGGTCTTGAGCCTGCCCTGCGGCAGCTTCAACTCTTTCAGGCGTGCCGATAGGGATAGCGACGGCGGATCGCCCGCGCGGCCGGCGGAGTAATTCTGCAGGCCAACGTGGATCTTGCCATCAAGGAAGGTGCCGGCGGTCAACACCACCGCGCGCGCGGTAAAGCGCAGGCCGATCTGGGTGACGGCCCCAACCACACGCTCGCCTTCGACGATCAGGTCATCCACTGCCTGCTGGAATAGCCACAGGTTTGCCTGGTTTTCCAGGCGCGAACGGATCGCCTGCTTGTACAGAATGCGGTCGGCCTGGGCACGGGTGGCGCGCACGGCCGGGCCTTTGGACGAGTTCAGCGTGCGGAACTGGATACCGGATTCGTCGGTGGCAATTGCCATCGCGCCGCCCATCGCATCGACTTCCCTGACCAGGTGGCCCTTGCCGATACCGCCGATCGACGGGTTGCAGGACATCTGGCCCAGCGTTTCGATGTTGTGGGTAAGGAGCAAAGTCTTCTGCCCCATGCGTGCGGACGCAAGTGCAGCTTCGGTACCGGCATGGCCGCCGCCGACGACAATCACGTCGAATTCAGTAGGAAATAACATAGAGGGAAATGAGGAAGCGTGAAGCGTAAGGTCAGATTATAGAACCTTTCGCTGACTGTTTCACGTGAAACATTCTGCCGGGGCCGGCTTTTTGTTCCACGTGAAACAATTTTGGGTATTACAGGTGACCCTTGGAAAAGGCGTCGTATGCAGTCTTGACGATAAGAACGGAGACAACGACCAGGAATAATTTCCGGACGAAGCCACTGCCATGCTTCAACGCAAGGCGCGTACCGACCAGCGAACCGGCGATCTGGCACAGCGCCATCAGCAGCCCGAGCTGGACAAGCATCAGTCCGCTGTAGCCGAACCAGGCAAGCGCAGCCACATTGCACGCGACATTGACGACCTTGGCCGCCGCCGACGCGGACAGGAAGTCGAAGCCGAAGAACCGCACAAACAGGAAGATCAGGAAGCTGCCGGTACCCGGCCCAAAGAAGCCATCGTAGAACCCGATCGCCCCGCCGATGCCGACCGCGAAGTACTTCTCCGCCATCCCGCTGTGAACCGGGGCGTGAACCGATCCCAGGTCCTTTTTGCGGAAGGTGTACACAGCCACGGCAAACAGCACGATCGGCAGCAGGACCCGTACGAAGTCGGCGGACACTTTCGATACCGTATAGGCCCCGGCGAAGGAAAGCGCAAATGCAGCGGCAGCCGCCGGAGCGACGGTACTCCAATGTACCTTTACCCGCTTCGCATAATTGAGTGCCGCGGCGGTGGTACCGAAGACACTGGCCAGCTTATTCGTCCCAAGCAGCATCGCAGGAACCTCGCGCGGAAATACGGAGAACAGGACGGGCAACTGGATCAGCCCGCCTCCGCCAACAACGGCGTCGACAAGTCCGGCGAGGAAAGCGGCGGCGCCGAGGAAAGCAAAATCAATCATGAAAGGAATGGGGACAGAAGGCAGACCCGACATTGTACGCGTTGGCATTGCCTACCAACATCGAACATGGGTGTATCCTTTGGGAACCACCCGACAGGTACCCGACCATGACAGAGTTCGCATCGTTCTCCTTCAACACCGTCCCCCAGATCGTCACCGAACTCGGGTGCGCAGCACGGCTGGGAAGCATCATCGGCGCGCGCTTCCCCGCGGCACGCCACGCCGTCGTTGTAACCGACCAGGGCGTTATACGGGCGGGACTGCTGGATCTGGTCCTCGCGGGCCTGCGCCGGCAATCGATCGAAGCCTCGGTATACGACCGCGTGGTCGCCGATCCGCCGGAAGCCATCGTGCTTGCGGCTGCTGCTTTCGCCAGGGAATGCGGTGCGGACATCGTCATCGGTTTCGGAGGCGGGAGTTCGATGGATGCCGCCAAGCTGGTCGCGATCCTGGCGCTGGGAGAGCAGCAGCTAGCGGGGATCTATGGCATTGGCAACGTGAAGGGCGGGCGGCTGCCGCTGGTCCAGGTCCCGACGACGGCGGGCACCGGATCCGAAGTGACGAACATCGCCATCGTTACTACCGGCGAAACGACCAAGACCGGGGTGGTCGCACCCCAACTGTACGCCGACATCGCGATACTGGATGCCGAACTGACGGTGGGCCTTCCGTCCCGCGTCACGGCTGCCACCGGGATCGATGCGATGGTGCATGCAATCGAAGCCTATACCAGCCGCCAACGCAAGAACCCGATGTCCGATGTCCTGGCCCGGCAGGCATTGATGCTGTTGTCCGCAAACATCCTGCCGGCATGCGTGGACGGTGAGAACCTGGCCGCACGCCAGGCCATGCTGGTCGGGGCAATGATGGCAGGGCAGGCGTTTTCGAACGCTCCCGTCGCCGCGGTACATGCCCTTGCGTATCCAATTGGCGGCATCTTCCATGTGCCGCACGGCCTCTCCAATTCCCTGGTCCTGCCTCACGTCCTCAGGTTCAACCTGCCGTCGGCAACGCCAGCCTACGCCGAGCTATGCGGAATGGTGCAACCTGGGGTCAACGGAACGGAAGGGGAGCGGGCAAAGGGATTAATTGTTGCGATGCAGCAAATTGCCGAAGGTACGGGAATCGAAACGCGGCTGTCGCAACTGGCGATTGCCGAGCGCGACCTCGACAGGCTGGCCGACGATGCCATGCTCCAGACCCGCCTTCTCGGCAACAACCCACGCGAGCTGACCCGGGAGGACGCGCGCGCGATCTACGCCGCCGCCCTCTAGCCCTGCTCTTCCATCTCGGATACCAGGATCCGCATCAGTTCCGCAGCCGGCATTCCCCTCGCCCTGGCTACCTCTGCGCCGGCCCACATCGACATCATCTCGGTGTTCCCGGCCTTGGCGGCGGCCGCCCTGATGCTGCCGGTCAACGCGTTCTGGATCGGATAGGGCGGAACATTCCTTTCAACCGAGGACATGGCCCGCATGAACTCATTCTCGATCCCCCGCGCATAACGGCCGGAGAACGCCCGGGTGAGGCGGGTAGGATGCCCTTCGGCAGCAAGCAGGCGCTGCTTGTAGCGCGGATCGATCCCCGACTCGTCGCACACGAGGAACGCCGTCCCAAGCTGAGCCGCAGCTGCGCCAATGTCGAGGGCCCGTCTGATGTCCCGGCCATCCATGATTCCGCCGGCGGCGATCACAGGGATTCCCACCGCCCTGATGACCGCAGGCCACAGCTCGGCGCTGCTCATCGTTGCATCCTCCTGACGGCCGATGAAGGTACCGCGGTGCCCTCCCGCCTCGGTTCCCGAAGCGATCACAGCATCTGCCCCGGCGCGTTCCCAGGTCAGCGCTTCGTCGACCGTGGTGCTCATGCCGATCACCAGGATGCCGGCCGCGTGCAGGCGCCCTACCTGTTCCTGGCTGAGGATATCGAAGGTAAAGCTGGCCGCCGCGGGCCGCAACTCGAGAAGGGCGTCGAACTGTGCGGAAAAATCCTCGCACCATTTTGCCGGCGTCGGCAGGGATTCGATCCCCAGGCCCCGCGCCAGGGGTTCGAGTACCCTCTTTGCCGCTTCCACCACCTCCGGGCTGGGATTGGGCATTGGCTGGACAA
>DASTVB010000132.1:0-2040 GCA_035759315.1 Telluria sp.
AAATGGGCATCTACGAAACCCCGTACGAAATCTTCGGCATGCTGAGCTACCAGGCCTGGCGCGCGTCGCGCCTGGTGGTCGATACAGGGCTGCACGCCAAGGGCTGGACCCGCGCCCAGGCGCAGGCCTACCTGCACGACAATACGGCCTTGTCCAGCCACGAGATCGAAACCGAGGTCGATCGCTACATTTCATGGCCAGGCCAGGCGCTGTCGTACTACATCGGCCAGATGGCGATCATGGACCTGCGCAAAAAGAGCGAGGCGGCGCTGGGCGCAAAGTTCGATATCCGCGCTTTCCACGACACCGTGCTGCAACTGGGCTCGGTGCCGCTGCCGGTGCTCGAAGCGCGCATCGACAGCTTCATCGCCGACGGCGGCAAGAGCCCGTATCCGGCCGAGCGCTGAAGGTTTGCAGGTTTATTCGTAGCGCAGCGCTTCGATCGGCGTCAGCCGGGCTGCCCGGGTGGCCGGCACGATGCCGAAGATGATTCCGACCGCGCCCGAAAACAGCAGCGCCAGCACGACCGCCCACCACGGCACCAGCGCGCCCGGGAAGTCAGGTATCAGCGCACCGATGCCTGAACCCAGCGCGTAGCCGAGCGCCATCCCGATGATGCCGCCGCCGACCGACAGCAGCACCGCTTCGATCAGGAACTGCAGCAGGATATCGCGGCTGCGCGCGCCGATGGCCTTGCAGATGCCGATCTCGCGGGTGCGCTCGGTGACCGACACCAGCATGATGTTCATGATGCCGACCCCGCCGACCAGCAGCGCCACCCCGACGATCCCCGCCATCACCAGCGTCACCGTATTGCTCACTTTTGCGAAGGTCTTGGCCAGCTGGTCGGATTCGACCACCTCGAAATCGTCCTTGTCGCCTGGCGCCAGCCGGTGCGAGGTGCGCATGACCTGGCCGATCTGGCGCGCCGCCGCTTCGCGCGCGGCCCCGGGCCGCAGGCGCACATGGATCCCGATGTCGGGCTGGGTATTGTTGCCGATGATGCTGCGCCCGGTCTTGTAGGGAATGATCAGCTGCGCGTCCTGCGAGATGCCGAAGATCTCGCCGCGCTTTTCCATCACCCCGATCACCTTGAACCACTCGTCGCCAAAGCCGACAAAACTGCCGATCGGGTTTTGCGGCAGGTGCAGGGTCTCGATCAGCTTTTCGCCGATCACCGCCACCCGCCGCGCGCTGTTTTCGTCGGCCTCGCTGATGAAGCGGCCAAGCCGGGTAAAGCGCTGGTGCACATCCTGGTAATTGGGGCTGGTCGCCAGCACCTGGGACGGCGCGCGCGCATTGGCCGCCCTCACCTCGCCGAACGGCAGCGAGAACACCGGGCACACATCGCGGATGCCGGGCACGTGGGCGCGCAGCTGCTCGACATCCTGGAATTTGAGGGCGTTGAGCTTGCCGCGCAGGACATCGGCAAATTCGTTCTTCGCGTTGATGCTCACCGAATTGCCACCCAGGCCCTCGAACTGGCGCCCGATCATGCTCGACATCCCCTGGATCAGCGACACCACGCTGATCACCGCCGCCACCCCGATGATGATGCCGAGCGAAGTGAGGAAGCTGCGCAGGCGGTGGGCGTGGATGGCTGCCAGCGCGCAGCGTACGCATTCGAGGAAGACAAACATGGTCGGCGCGGCTCCTGGCAAGGGCTACCAGGCTTCCGGCGTGACCGGGATGTCGCTGATGATCGCGCCGTCCTTGAGGCGCACGATGCGCCGGCTGTGCTGGGCGATCTCCGGTTCGTGGGTCACCATCACGATGGTCTGGCCCGACTGGTGCAGTTCGTCGATCAGGGCCATGATGTCGCGGCTGGTGGCCGAATCGAGGTTCCCGGTCGGCTCGTCCGCCAGCAGGATGGCGGGCCGGCCGACCAGCGCGCGCGCGATCGCCACCCGTTGGCGCTGTCCGCCCGACAGTTCGTTGGGCCGGTGGTGCAGGCGCGCGCCCAGTCCCACGTGTTTCAGCGCTTCGGTTGCCATGCGCTGCCGTTCGGCCTTGGGAATGCCGCGGTAGATCAGCGGCTGC
>DASTVB010000133.1:0-15624 GCA_035759315.1 Telluria sp.
CCCAGCGAAGGCTGGGATCCATAGAGCTCCTCCGCAGAGGCACATTCCCTATGCTACTTCAGTATGGATCCCAGCCTTCGCTGGGATGACGGTTAGTGTTTGTGCTCGCCGATCAGGGCCAGCGAGTCGTGCTCGCGCTGGTTCGCCGCGTGGCGGCGCATGATGAAGTACATGATGCCCGCGATCGACAGCCCGAACAGCACGATGATGATGTCGAGGTCCACGTTCAGCGTGATCAGGCCCGCGTAAATCGCCAGCATGGTCAGGATGGACAGGTTCTCGTTGAAGTTCTGTACCGCGATCGAGTGGCCCGCGCTCATCAGCACGTGCCCGCGGTGCTGCAGCAGCGCGTTCATCGGCACCACGAAGAAGCCGGACAGCACGCCGATCAGGATCAGCAGCGGATAGGCGATCACCACCGATTTCACGAAGACCATCATCACCACGATCATGCCCATCGCGATGCCGAGCGGGATCACGGTCAGCGATTTGCGCAGCGGGATGATCTTGGCGGCGGCCGCGGCGCCCAGCGCCACGCCGATCGCCACCACGCCAACCAGGCTGGTGGCCTTATCGAAAGGCATGTGCAGCGATTTCTCCGCCCACTTGAGGACGATCAGCTGCAGGGTCGCGCCTGCACCCCAGAACAGGGTGGTCACCGCCAGCGAAATCTGGCCCAGCTTGTCGCGCCACAGGGTCGCCGAGCAGTTGGCAAAATCGGTGATCAGCTTGAACGGGTTGCGCTCCTGGTGTTCGTAGCGCGCGCCGGTATCCGGGATGCGCAGGTTGAACAGCGTAGCCAGCGCGTACACGCCGATCACCACCACCAGCGCGGCATCGGTGGTGCTGTCGATGCCGGTGTCGATGCCCGGCAGGTCGAAGCCGAGCAGGAATTCGGAGACGCGCGCCGAGACCAGCGCGCCGCCCATCACGGTGCCGAGGATGATCGACATCACGGTCAGGCCTTCGATCCAGCCGTTGGCCGGCACCAGTTTTTCAGGCGGGAGCAGTTCGGTCAGGATGCCGTATTTGGCGGGCGAGTAGACCGCGGCGCCGAAGCCGACCACGGCGTACGCCATCAGCGGATGCACGGTCCAGAAGATCAGCGCGCAGCCGGCGATCTTGATCAGGTTGGCGATGAACATCACGCGGCCCTTCGGCAGCGCATCGGCGAACGCGCCCACGAACGCAGCCAGGAGGACGTAGAACAGGACGAATGACAGTTTGAGCAGTGGCGTCAGGGGCGCCGGGGCATTCATGGTTACGAGCAGGTCGATCGCCACAAACAGCAGCGCGTTGTCTGCCAGCGACGAAAAAAACTGCGCCGCCATGATGGTGTAGAAACCACGATTCATTCGACAGGCTTAAAAACTAGTGTGGGTTGCTTTATACCATGAATGGTTGGGAACCCAAAGAAACGAAGGAGCGATAAAGCGCCCTCCGGGAAAGGCTTGCGTCCGGTAAAATATCGGCATTGCACCTATATATATAGTATCCGTCATGCCAAGGCCAACAACCGCCACCATCCATCTCGACGCGATGGCCCACAACCTCGCCCGCGCGCGCGCCAGCGCACCGGGCACGCGCGCCTGGGGCGTGGTCAAGGCGAACGCGTATGGACACGGGCTGGAGCGCGGCATGCGCGGCTTCGCCGCTGCCGACGGCCTGGCCTTGATCGAACTGGAAAACGCGGTCCGCCTGCGCGAGCTGGGCTGGACCAAGCCGGTGCTGCTGCTGGAAGGCTTTTTCGAGCCGGCTGACTGCGCGCTGCTGACCGAATATGCGCTGCATTCCGCGATCCACTGCACCGAACAGATCGCGATGCTGGAAGCGGCGCGCCTGGACAGGCCGGTGGACCTTTACCTCAAGATGAACACCGGGATGAACCGCCTCGGCTTCAAGCCGCGCGACTACCGCGCCGCCTACGAGCGCCTGCGCGCGATCCCGGCGGTGCGCAGCATCACGCTGATGACCCACTTTGCCAACGCGGACGAGCTGGAGCACCCGCGCCTGCCGATGCTCGAGCAGCTGCGCCGCTTCTGCGAAGGCGCGGCGGGCCTGGAAGGGGAGCGCAGCCTGTCGAATTCTGGCGGCGTGCTGCTGCGCGGCGGCCTGAAGGAAGAATTGTCGGAAGACTGGATCCGCCCCGGCATCATGCTGTACGGCGGCACTCCCGGCTGCGGCACGGCGCAGGAACTCGGGCTGCTGCCGACCATGACCCTGACCGCCGGCGTGATCGGCGTGCAGGAACTGGAACCGGGCGACACGGTCGGCTACGGCAGCCGTTTCGTGGCGCCGAAGCCGATGCGGGTCGGCATCCTGGCCTGCGGTTATGCCGACGGCTACCCGCGCCATGCGCCGCACGGCGCGCCGGTGCTGGTGGACGGCGTGCGCACCACGCTGGTCGGCCGCGTCTCGATGGACATGATGGCGGTGGACCTGACCCCGGTGCCGCAGGCGCGCGTCGGCTCGACCGCCACCCTGTGGGGCAAGGGCCTGCCGATCGACGAGGTGGCGCACGCCGCCGGCACGATCGGCTATGAACTGATGTGCGCCGTCGCCTCGCGCGTGCGGATCGAAGAATCCAAGCTCACGACCGGAACCTGATGGCCAAGCCGAAAACGCAGTACACATGCAGCGAATGCGGCGGGATCAGTTCCAAGTGGAGCGGCCAGTGCCCGGCATGCCAGGCCTGGAACACGCTGGTCGAGACCGCGGTCGAAACCCCCGGCGTGAACCGCCTGTCGCAGACCGTGCACCGCAGCCTGGCGCAGACCGCGCCGGTGCTGACGCTGGCCGACATCGAGGCGGTCGACGTGCCGCGCTTCGGCACCGGCATCGAGGAATTCGACCGGGTGCTGGGCGGCGGGCTGGTGGCCGGCGGCGTGGTGCTGATCGGCGGCGACCCCGGCATCGGCAAGTCGACCCTGCTGCTGCAGGCGCTGGCCTCGCTGGCCGCCACCAAGAACGTGCTGTACGTGAGCGGCGAGGAGTCCGGCGCCCAGATCGCGCTGCGCGCGCGCCGGCTGGCGGTCGAGGCGCGCGAGTTGAAGCTGCAGGCTGAAATCCAGCTCGAGAAAATCCTCGGCACCATCGCCGACCTGCGTCCGGACGTGGTGTTGATCGACTCGATCCAGACCATGTACTCGGATGCGCTGACTTCCGCGCCCGGTTCGGTGGCGCAGGTGCGCGAATGCGCGGCGCAGTTGACCCGCGTCGCCAAGCAGTCCGGCGTGACCATCATCCTGGTCGGCCACGTGACCAAGGAAGGCGCGTTGGCCGGTCCGCGCGTGCTGGAGCACATCGTCGACACGGTGCTGTACTTCGAGGGCGACACGCAGTCCAGCTTCCGGCTGGTGCGGGCGATCAAGAACCGCTTCGGCGCGGTCAACGAACTGGGCGTGTTCGCGATGACCGAGAAGGGCCTGAAGGGCGTGTCCAATCCGTCCGCGCTGTTCCTGTCCCAGCACGACAACCAGGTGCCCGGCTCCTGCGTGATGGTGACCCAGGAAGGCACGCGCCCGCTGCTGGTCGAGGTGCAGGCGCTGGTCGACACCAGCCACTTGCCCAACGCGCGCCGCTTGTCGGTAGGCCTGGAGCAGAACCGGCTGGCGATGCTGCTGGCGGTGCTGCACCGGCACGCGGGTATCGCCGCCTTCGACCAGGACGTGTTCATCAATGCCGTGGGCGGGGTCAAGATCACCGAGCCGGCGGCCGACCTGGCCGTCCTGCTGGCGATTAACTCCTCGATGCGCAACAAGGCGCTGCCGCGCGGACTGGTGGTGTTCGGCGAAGTGGGCCTGGCCGGCGAGATCCGCCCGGCGCCGCGCGGGCAGGAACGGCTGCGCGAAGCGGCCAAGCTGGGCTTCTCGATCGCCGTGATCCCCAAGGCTAACGCGCCGCGCCAGCCAATCGAAGGCATGAAGATCGTCGCGGTCGAAAGGATCGACGACGCGATGAACAAGCTCAGGGAACTGGACTGAAGAACTTATGATGATGGACGACCGACGGGGAGTGACCCGCAAGCCGTTGAAGGCCAAGGCATTGCTGGCCGTGGACGGCGGATCGCCGGTGTGGACGCGCACGGTGGATATATCGTCGAACGGGATTGGCATCGCGTCCGACGAGCCGCTGCGGGTCGGCGTACCGGCCAGGGTGCGCTTCGAGATGTTCTACGACGGGCGCAGCCACGTGGTCGACGTCAAGGGCAAGATCGCGTACTGCATCTTCAGCGGCGGCGACTTCAAGGCGGGCTTCACGTTTTCGCTGCTGGACCTGCCGACCATGACCCTCATCACCAAGTACATCCGGTAGCAGCTGTTAGCGAAGGGGGCTGTTCCCCTCGGCGCCAAGGCGGCAGTTCCGTCCCCTGGTATTCAAGAGTCGCCAATAACTAACAAACACCCGGGGACGGTCCCCTGCGGGGACAGTCCCCCTCCGTACGACGCGTTCGTGTTCTAGTCGAGCAGTTCGGGCGCGATCATCGCGCGCAGCCAGGCGCTGTCCGGCCCGTACGGATCCTCGGCGCCGCCATCGCCGCTGATCCACCACACGTTCGATTTGCCGACGGTCCAGTGCTGCAGCCTGCCCGACAGCAGCAGCGACGCGACCAGCCCCAGCGTCGGCTGGTGACCCACCACCAGCACCGGCCCCTTCGCCACCGGCCATCCCACCGCCTTGAGCAGCGCCTGCGGCGAACAGCCCGGGGCGATCGCCTGCTCGACCCTGAAATCCCGCCCCAGCGGCTCCACCGTCTGCAAGACCCGCCGCGCCGGGCTGACGAGGATCGTGGCCGATGCCGGCAGGTGGCGCGCCAGCCAGTGCGCCGAGCGCCGCGCCTGGTCGTGCCCGAGCTCCGTCAGGCGGCGCTCGCCGTCCGCCTGGTCCGGCCCCGCATCCTCGGCATCCGCGTGCCGCCACAGTATGAGATCCATCAATTACCCTTTATTTTTAACCACTGGTAACACTCGCCATGCTTGCGCTGCCCCGTTCGACAAGAGGGTAGCATGCGGCTAACCCAAGCTTTGTCACAATTCTTTGCCATGTCATAAACGCGTCATATTCGGCAATTAAACTGCGTAGCGTCTCAACCAAACTTCCACACAAAAGGAAATCGACATGCGAATCAAACAGTTGGTGGTCTCCCTCGTAGTTGGCGCAATTACCATGTCGTCCGCGGCGGCAGTGGACATCACCGGCGCGGGCGCAACTTTCCCGTACCCGATCTATGCGAAGTGGGCTGAGTCCTATAAGGCAGCCACTGGTGTTGGCCTGAACTACCAGCCAGTCGGCTCCGGCGCGGGCATCAAGCAGATCAAAGCCAAGACCGTTGATTTTGGCGCATCCGACATGCCGCTGGTAGAAAAGGACCTGAACGAAGCCGGCCTGATGCAGTTCCCGGCGATCATGGGCGGCGTGGTGCCGATCGTGAACCTGCCAGGCGTTGCCCCGGGCCAGATGAAGCTGACCGGCGCAGTGGTGGCCGACATCTACATGGGCAAGATCCTCAAGTGGAACGACAAGCAGATCGTCGCGCTGAACCCGGGCGTGAAGCTGCCGGACGACGACATCACGGTAGTGCGCCGCGCGGACAGCTCGGGCACGTCCTTCCTGTTCACCGACTTCCTGTCGAAGTCCAGCCCGACGTTCAAGAGCACGATCGGCGCCGGCACCACGGTCAAGTGGCCGGTCGGCGTGGGCGGCAAGGGTAACGAAGGCGTGGCCGCCAACGTGCAGCGCATCAAGGGTTCGATCGGCTATGTCGAATACGCATATGCCAAGAAGAACAAGATGCAGCACACCCAGCTGAAGAACAAGAACGGCGAGTTCGTGCAGCCTGACGATCTGTCCTTCAAGGCCGCCGCCGCTGCCGCAGACTGGTCCAAGACCCCGGGCTTCGGCGTGGTGCTGACCGACCAGGCAGGCAAGGGCGCATGGCCGATCACCGGCGCATCGTTCATCCTGATGCACAAGACCCAGGTCGATACCGCCAAGGGCAAGGAAGTCCTGAAGTTCTTCGACTGGGCTTTCAAGAACGGCGATGCCGCAGCGCTGGAACTGGACTACGTGCCAATGCCTGACACCGTCAACAAGCTGGTCCAGCAGAACTGGAAAACCAGCCTGAAGGATTCCTCCGGCAAGGCGATCTGGTAATCACCCGTAACCCAGGAAGGCAGCAGCGCCCCCGGTCACGGCCGGGGGCGTCATCATAATAATGAGCACAACCCAAGACAGCACGATGACGGAATTTACCGGATCGGCACCCCAAGAGCGCAGTGACGAGCTCCGCATGCATTCCAAGATGCGGAAGCAGCGAATACAAGATTTCATTTTCCATAAGACCACCATGCTGTTCGCGGCATCGGTGTTAATTGTCCTTCTGGGGATCATCGCGTCCCTGATCCAGGGTTCCTGGCCCGCCTTCAAGGAATTCGGCCTCGGCTTCGTGAGCGCGGTCGAATGGGACCCGGTCGAGGACAAGTACGGCGCGCTGATGGCGATCGTCGGCACCCTGTTGACCTCCTTCATCGCACTGCTGATCGCGTTCCCGATCAGCTTCGGCATCGCGCTGTTCCTGACCGAGATCTGCCCCGTGTGGCTGAAGCGCCCGATGGGCACCGCGGTCGAGCTGCTGGCCGGCGTTCCATCGATCATCTACGGCATGTGGGGCCTGTTCGTGTTCGCGCCGCTGTTCGGCGACCATGTGCAGCCCTTCCTCAAGGAGACCCTGGGGCACCTGCCGTTCATTGGCCCGCTATTCTCGGGTCCCACCATGGGCCTGGGCATCCTCACCGCCGGCATCATCCTGGCGGTGATGATCATCCCATTCATCGCTTCCGTGATGCGCGACGTGTTCGAAGTGGTGCCGGCCGTGCTGAAGGAATCGGCGTATGGCCTCGGCTGCACGCGCTGGGAAGTGGTGCGCAAGGTGGTGCTCCCGTACACCAAGACTGGCGTGGTCGGCGGCGTGATGCTGGGACTGGGCCGTGCGCTCGGCGAAACCATGGCGGTGACCTTCGTGATCGGTAACGCGCACGAGCTGCCCAAGTCGCTGTTCTCGGCCGGTAATTCGATTTCGTCCACGCTGGCCAACGAGTTCGCCGAAGCGGCCTCCGAGCTGCATGTGGCCTCGCTGTACGCACTGGCCCTGATCCTGTTCGCGATTACCTTCATCGTCCTCAGCGCAGCCAAGTTGATGCTGTCCGGGATGCTGCGCAAGGAGGGCGCCAAATGAACACCATGAATCCTGTCTACCGCAAGCGCCTGCGCCGCCACCGGGTCGGCATCACGCTGTCGGTGCTGGCCATGTCGTTCGGACTGGTCGCACTGTTCTGGATCCTGGCGACGCTGCTGTTCAATGGCTTCGAAGCGCTCGCGCTGTCGCTGTTCACGGCCGATACGCCGGCTCCCGGCAGCGCGGGCGGCGGCCTGCGCAACGCCATCGTCGGCACGGTGATGATGGTCGGCCTGTCCACGGCGGTGTCGACGCCGGTCGGCATCCTGGCCGGCATGTACCTGGCCGAGTACGGCGACGAGAACCGCTTCGCCTCGGTCACGCGCTTCGTCACCGACATCATGCTGTCGGCGCCGTCGATCGTGATCGGCCTGTTCGTGTACACGCTGTACGTCGCCAACGCGCACCACTTCTCGGGCTACGCGGGCTCGATCGCGCTGTCGCTGATCGCGATCCCCGTGATCGTGCGCACCACCGACAACATGCTGCGGCTGGTGCCGAGCAGCCTGCTGGAAGCGGCGTTCGCCCTCGGTGCGCCGCGCTGGAAGGTGGCGATGATGGTGCGCCTGCGCGCGGTCAAGGCCGGCGTGATCACCGGCGTGCTGCTGGCCGTGGCCCGCATCTCGGGCGAAACCGCGCCGCTGCTGTTCACCGCGCTGAACAACCAGTTCTACAGCACCGACATGAACGCGCCGATGGCCAACCTGCCGGTGGTCATCTATCAGTTTGCAATGAGCCCGTACGACGACTGGCGCGCCCTCGCATGGGGCGGCGCACTGCTCGTGACCCTCAGCGTGCTGGGATTGAATATCCTGTCGCGCACCGTATTCAGCCAGAAGGCGCCTAATTAATGAGCACGATGACCATGAACGAGATGAACGAGACCGCAGTGATGGACAAGGAACAGGTGACGATCGGGATCGAGCACCTCAATTTCTTCTACGGTAAGACCCAGGCGCTGCATGACGTCAATCTGGACGTTCGCGAGCGCAAGGTGACGGCCTTCATTGGCCCGTCCGGCTGCGGCAAGTCGACGCTGCTGCGCACCCTGAACCGCATGTACGACCTGTACCCGGGCCAGCGCGCCGAAGGTAAGATCATGTACCGCGAGCGCAACATCCTCGACCCGGACATGGACGTGAACATGCTGCGCGCGAAAGTGGGCATGGTGTTCCAGAAGCCGACCCCGTTCCCGATGACCGTGTACGACAACATCGCGTTTGGCGTGCGCCTGTACGAAGACCTGTCCAAGGGCCAGATGGACGAGCGCGTCGAGTGGGCGCTGAAGAAGGCCGCGCTGTGGGAAGAGGTCAAGGACAAGCTGAACAAGTCCGGCCTGTCGCTGTCCGGCGGCCAGCAGCAGCGCCTGTGCATCGCGCGCGGCGTCGCGGTGAAACCCGACGTGCTGCTGCTCGACGAGCCGACGTCCGCGCTGGACCCGATCTCGACCGCCAAGGTGGAAGAGCTGATCAGCGAGCTGAAAAAGGACTACACGATCGCGATCGTGACCCACAATATGCAGCAGGCCGCGCGCTGCTCCGATTACACTGCATACATGTACCTCGGGCACCTGGTCGAGTTTGGGGAGACCGACCAGATCTTCATGAACCCGGCGCGCAAGGAAACGCAGGATTACATTACCGGCCGCTTCGGCTAACTATAACGAGACCAGGAAACTACCATGATTGGCGAGCATTCTTCCAAACAGTATGACCAGGAGCTTGAAGCGATCCGCTCGAAAGTGCTGCAGATGGGCGGCATCGTCGAGACCCAGTTCCTCGCGGCGATGGACTGCTTCAAGACCGGCAACGTCGAACGCGCGACGCAGGTGATGCGCGACGACAGCACTGTCAACCAGCTCGAGGTGTCGCTGGACGACGCCTGCAGCCACCTGATCGTGCGGCGCCAGCCGGCCGCGAACGACCTGCGCACCGTGATGGCGACGGTGAAGGTAATCACCGACCTCGAACGCATCGGCGACGAAGCTGCCAAGATCGCCCGCACCGCACGCGATATGTACACGCGCGGCGCGGCGGCCAACCTGCAGCACTATGAAATGGTGCGCTCGATCGCCAACACCACCGGCGAGATGCTGCATGCCGCGCTGGACTCGTTCGCGCGCCTCGACGGCCGGCAGGCGCTGGACCTGATCGCGCAGGACGAAATCGTCGACCACGATTTCCGCACCATCATGCGCAACCTGATCACCTTCATGATGGAAGACCCGCGCACCATCTCGCCGGCGCTCGACACGCTGTGGGTCGCCAAGGCGATCGAACGCATCGGCGACCACGCCAAGAACATCGCGGAATATGTGATCTACGTAGTCGAAGGCAAGGACATCCGGCACAGCAGGCCGGCGGCAGCGGCAGGAGCCATCGAGTAAATGGCTGCGGAACGTACCCGGATACTGGTCGTCGAGGACGAGCCGGCAATCGTGGAGCTGGTGACGTTTTCGCTGCGCGATGCGGGATGGGATGTGCAGGCGGTATCGACCGTCGGCGCGGCCTGGGACGCGATCACGCAGCGGGTTCCCGACCTGGTGTTGCTGGACTGGATGCTGCCCGACCAGAGCGGGCTGCGCCTGCTGGGCCGCATCCGCGCCGACCGCCAGTTCGCGCGCATCCCGGTCATCATGCTGACAGCGAAGAGCATGGAAGAGGACAAGATATCCGGGCTGGATGCGGGCGCCGACGACTACGTGACCAAGCCGTTCTCGCCGCGCGAACTGCTGTCGCGCGCCAAGGCGCTGTTGCGGCGCAAGGCGCCGGAGCAGGGCATGGACCTGCTGACCGCCGGACCGGTGCAGCTCGATCCCGCTGGCATCACCGTGACTGTGGCCGGCACACGCGTCGAGATCGGCCAGGCGGAGTTCAAGCTGCTCAAATACTTGATGGCGCATCAGGACCGCGCGTTCACGCGCGCCCAGCTGCTGGACAAAGTGTGGGGCAACCACGTCGCAATCGAGGAGCGCACGGTGGATGTGCACGTCCTTCGCCTGCGCAAGGCGCTGGGCGACGCCGAACACCTGGTTCGCACGGTGCGCAGTGTAGGCTATATGCTGTCAGAAAAATAAACCCGCCGTCATCCCAGCGGAAGCTGGGATCCATAGACAGCTACCGCAGTCGGATACTCAGTATGGGTCCCAGCCTTCGCTGGGACGACGGGTGGAGGCAATATAAATAGCAGGAAGAGATGAATCCAAAACTGTTGTTCTGGGTGCCGGCGCTGCTGCGGCTGGCGATGGTTGCCGCGCTGGCCGCGGTGGTCGGCTGGCTGGGTACGCCGCGAGATGGCTTTGCGTTCGCGGCCATGGTGCTGCTGTTTTTCGTCGGCACCCAGCTGCATTACCTTTACCGCCTCAGCATCTGGATGGACGATCCGAACTCCGCACGCCTGCCCGACGGGTGGGGCGCGTGGACGGCGATCTTCGCCCGCCTGTACCGCATGCGGCGCGACACAGAACGCAACCAGGCCGAGCTCACCGAATGGCTGGCGCGCTTCCGCCAGGCCATGCGCCTGCTGCCCGACGGCGTGGCGATCATGGACGACGTGCTGTTCCTCGAGTGGTGCAATCCGGCCGCCGAGCAGCACCTCGGTCTGACGCTCGAGCGCGACAAGGGCATGCGCGTTACCAACCTGGTGCGCCATCCGGACTTCATCGATTACGTGGTCATGGCGCGCTACGACCAGCCGCTGACCCTGTCGCTGCGCGGGCGCAAGCTGGTGGTGCAGATCATCCCGTTCGAGAACCGCCGCCAGATCCTGGTCACCCACGACACCACCGAGACCGAGCGCATCGAGGAGATGCGGCGCGACTTTATCGCCAACGCCTCGCACGAACTGCGCACACCGCTGACGGTGATCGTCGGCTTCCTGGAGATCGCCTCCAGCCAGGCCCAGCTCGACCCGGCCACCCGCGCGTCGCACCTGAAGCTGATGACGGAGCAGGGCCACCGCATGCAGCGGCTGATCGACGACATGCTGACTTTGTCGCGGCTGGAGTCGGCCGATTACCCGATGCGCCCGGAGATGGTCGACATGCGCGCATTGCTGGACGACGTGGCGACCGAGGCGCGCGCGCTGTCGGGCGGGCAGCACGAGGTGACGCTGGACGTGGACGGGCCGGACCTGATGGGCAGTCCGGAGGAGCTGCGCAGCGCGTTCGCCAACCTGGCGTCGAACGCGGTGCGCTACACGCCGCCGGGCGGCAGGGTGCACATCAGCTGGAAAGCGACCGAGCGCGGGCTGCGCTATGCGGTGTCGGACACCGGCATCGGGATCGAGCCGATCCACATTTCGCGCCTGACCGAGCGCTTCTACCGGGTCGACAAGAGCCGCTCGCGCGAGACGCAGGGCACCGGGCTGGGGCTGGCGATCGTCAAGCACGTGCTGCTCAGGCACGGTGCGCAGCTGTCGATCGAATCTCAGCCGGGGCAGGGCAGCACCTTCATCGCCACCTTCCCAACCGCATAGCCTCCTGTAGCCGCCACCCTAAAATCCGTCATCCCAGCGAAGGCTGGGATCCATAGACAGCTTAACGAAGCCGATACTCAGTATGGACCCCAGCCGAGTGCGACCTTGGTCCTGGGGTGACGGTTTTACAGCTAACGGTAAACGCGGAGACAGCGGAAATGACCGGCCCCGATGAGTTACAATCGGGGTCGCCCCGAATTCCCGCTTCCAGCCAATGCACGTACGACAATCCCGCTCCAAACGCTCCTTGCTGCTCGCCCTCGGCGCCCTTGTGCTGGCCGGCTGCGGCAGCACCCCGGAACCCGTCCCCGTCACTCCCGTCGCCGTCGTCCCGCCGCCAGTCGTGCCGCCGGTGGTGGTCGCGCCGCGCAAAGTCAAGATCGCGCTCGCCCTCGGCGGCGGCGCGGCGCGCGGCTTCGCCCACATCGGCGTGATCAAGGCGCTCGAATCGCAGGGCATCGTGCCGGACATCGTGGTCGGCACCAGCGCGGGCAGCGTGGTCGGCGCGATGTACGCGTCCGGCCACAGCGGCTTCGCGCTGCAGAAAATGGCGATGGACATGGACGAGGCAATGATCTCCGACTGGGCGCTCCCGCTGTTCGGCAAGTCGTCCGGCGTGCTGAAAGGCGAGGCGCTGCAGGATTACGTGAATAAGACCATCGGCAACAAGCCGATCGAGAAGCTGAAGATCCCGTTCGGCGCCGTCGCGACCGACCTGAAAAACGGCCAGCCGATCCTGTTCGTGCGCGGGAACACCGGCATGGCGGTGCGCGCCTCGTCCTCGGTGCCGGGCGTGTTCCAGCCGGTCACCATCGGCAAGCGCACCTTCGTCGACGGCGGCCTGGTGGCCCCCGTGCCGGTCAAGTACGCGCGCGAGATGGGTGGCGAATTCATCATCGCGGTCAATATCTCGACCCAGACCGACACCCAGGCCACGCAAAGCTCGCTCGACGTGCTGATGCAGACCTTCTCGATCATGGGCCAGCGCCTGAACCACTTCGAGCTGAAGGAAGCCGACATCGTGATCCAGCCACGCCTGGGCACGATGAAGAGCCAGGATTTCGCCAGCCGCAACGAGGCGATCCTCGCCGGCGAGCAGGCGGCGTTCGCCGTGATGAACCAGCTGAAGGCCAGGCTCAAGGCCAAGCAGAACACACACTAATAATAGGAAGCGCCATGAAAACCAAACCTGTTCTCGGCCTGGCCGAAGTCAAGAAGATCGCCGCCGCCGCCGAAGCGGAAGCCGTGGCCAACAACTGGGCGGTCACGATCACCATCGTGGACGACGGCGGGCACCTGCTGTGGCTGCAGCGCATGGACGGCGCCGCGCCGCTGTCCGCGCATATCGCTCCGGCCAAGGCGACTACTGCGGCGCTGGGCCGCCGCGAGTCGAAGGTCTACGAAGACATGATCAACAACGGGCGCGTGTCGTTCGTGACGGCACCGTTCGTCGAGGGCATGCTGGAGGGTGGGGTGCCGGTGATCGTGGACGGGCAGGTGATTGGTGCGGTGGGCGTATCGGGCGTGAAGTCGCCGGAAGATGCGCAGATTGCGCGTGCTGGCATCGCCGCGCTGGGGTAAGAGCCGTCAGGGGACTGTCCCCGCAGGGGACCGTCCCCCGGTGTTTGAGCGTATCGGTAGTTCCCGAACACCGGGGGACAGTCCCCAACCCGTTACGTATGCTTGCGCTTTTCGGCGGGGCCGGCGTAGACCTGGGTCCCCTCCGGCGCGCTGTCCAGCACGCCGCACTTCTCGAGCCAGCGGTGCAGGTTGGCCATGTCCGTGATCATGATCTCAGGCCCCTCGATCAATCCCACCTGGTAGAAATTGCCCGCATCCCCGGTCAGCTTGTTGACGGTCGGCGCGCCCTTGGTCATGCGGTCGTAGGCCTTGAAGCATTTGTCCTGCCAGCGCGCCAGCGCGGAATCGTTGAATTTGTTATTCTCGTAGTACACGGTGATCGTGCCGTCGGGATTGCCGAACCCGACCAGGCCGGAGCCGTTCCTGATGGCGTCGCGGACGGTCTGGTCGGCGTCGTTGTGAGGGACGAACACGGCCGCGCGCTGGTTTGGACCGGGGCGGTGGATTGGCACTTCTTTTCCAAACATCATCATGGAACGTCCCTCCGACAGTTTCTATGTGTAATTGCAGAGCATCCTAAGGTAATACATTGGCCCGGTCCAGCACGGACTTTCCCGATCCCGACATTTTGGCGCGAAAATCCCCCTTTGCTGCGTTGCGGCGTAAGTGGTTTTGCGCTATAATTTGCAGGTTTAGCCACCAAATATATATACCGTAGCGCCTACCACACACCCTCATTCAACATGGTTCCCGAAACGCGCCACAACGCGCGCGCAAAATAACAAGGGATGCCGGTCTGACGTGGCGCAGCTACGGTAACTTTACAGGAGTTACCCTTGCCGCCATTTTTTTCTGGCCCAGCCGTTCCTGCGATCCTGGCGCTTGCAGACGGGACCATCTTCAGAGGCATTTCCATCGGCGCCGCCGGCCACACCACCGGTGAGGTCGTATTCAATACCGCGATGACGGGCTATCAGGAAATCCTGACCGACCCAAGCTATTCGCGCCAGATCGTCACGCTGACCTATCCGCACATCGGCAACGTCGGCATCAATCCGGAAGACACGGAAGCGTCCAAAGTTCACGCCGCGGGCCTGATCATCCGCGACCTGCCGCTGATGGCGTCCAACTTCCGCAGCACCCAGTCGCTGTCGGACTACCTGAAGGCCGAGAACATCGTCGGCATCGCCAACATCGACACCCGCAAGCTGACCCGCATCCTGCGCGAAAAAGGTGCCCAGAGCGGCGCGATCCTGGTCGGCACGCAGGGCAACGAGCCATCGGCCGCGCAGGCGATCGAACTGGCGCGCTCGTTCCCTGGCCTGTCCGGCATGGACCTGGCCAAGGTGGTGTCGACCAAGGTCGCCTACGAGTGGACCGACAAGGAATGGAAGCTCGGCGTCGGCTACGAGAAGCAGACCAACCCGAAATACCACGTGGTCGCCTACGACTACGGCGTCAAGAACAACATCCTGCGTATGCTGGCCGAACGCGGCTGCCGCGTGACGGTGCTGCCGGCGCAAGCTACCGCCGCCGACGCGCTGGCGCTGAACCCGGACGGCATCTTCCTGTCGAACGGTCCGGGCGACCCGGAGCCGTGCGACTACGCGATTGCAGCAACCCGTGAGCTGGTAGAGCGCGGCATCCCGACCTTCGGCATTTGCCTCGGCCACCAGCTGATGGGCCTCGCCTCGGGCGCCAAGACCGTCAAGATGAAGTTCGGCCACCACGGCGCCAACCACCCGGTGCAGGACCTTGATTCCGGCAAGGTGATGATCACCTCGCAGAACCACGGCTTCGCGGTCGATCCGGACACGCTGCCGGCCAACTGCCGCGTGACCCACGTGTCGCTGTTCGACGGTTCGCTGCAGGGCTTCGCCCGCACCGACAAACCTGCCTTCTGCTTCCAGGGCCACCCCGAGGCATCGCCCGGGCCGCTCGACGTAGCCTACCTGTTCGACCGCTTCATCGGCCTGATGCAAGCAGCAGCGGAGAAAAAGTAAATGCCAAAACGTAGTGACATTAAAAGCATCCTGATCATTGGCGCCGGCCCGATCATCATCGGCCAGGCGTGCGAGTTCGACTACTCCGGCGCGCAGGCCTGCAAGGCGCTGCGCGAAGAGGGCTACAAGGTCATCCTGGTCAACTCGAATCCGGCCACCATCATGACCGACCCGGAAATGGCGGATGTGACCTACATCGAGCCGATCACCTGGAAAGTGGTGGAACGCATCATCGACAAGGAGCGTCCCGACGCCATCCTGCCGACCATGGGCGGCCAGACCGCGCTCAACTGCGCGCTCGACCTGCACCGCCACGGCGTGCTCGACAAG
>DASTVB010000134.1:0-2075 GCA_035759315.1 Telluria sp.
AGACGCGCGTGCCGGGGCCGAGCGTCGCGCCGGCGTCGACAATGGCGCTCGCATGAACCCCTGACTCCGAGGCACACCGGTCCATATCAGTACTCCAGCGGCAGGGCGACGCGCCTGCCGTCGCGTGCCGACATGTAGGCGGCGACCAGCACTTCGAGCGATTTGAGTCCTTCGCGGCCATCGGTTTCCGGCTCGGCTTCGCCGCGCAGTACCTTGATGACGTTGTCGTAGTAGAGCGGGTGGCCGAAGCCGTAGACCGAGGTGGTCTGGTAGCTGGCATCGCGCACCAGGGCGTCGTCCGGGTCGCTCTCGGCAAACTCCCACTGCTGGACCTCGTTGACGGCGACGCCCCCGATACGCACGGTCCCGTGCTCGCCCAGGATGGTGATGGAGCCTTCCATGTTGCGCGGGTAGGTCAGCATCGTGACGTTCATCGAGCCGAGTGCGCCATTGCGCCAGCGCAGGCTGATGACGCCGGTATCCTCGACCTCGATGTTGCGCGCCAGCGTGGCCGTGTAGGCTTGCAGGCTTTCCACCGGACCGACGATCCAGTCGATCAGGTCGACATAATGGCTGGCCTGGTTCATGAAGGCGCCGCCGTCGTACTCCCAGGTGCCGCGCCACTTGGCGCTGTTGTAGTACTCGTCGGGACGGGTCCAGAACACGTTCAGGTTGACCATGTAGATGCGCCCGAAACGTTTTTTCTCGACTGCGCTTTTGAGCAACTGCAGCGTCGCGTTGCGGCGGTTTTGCTTGACCACGAACAGGCGCACTCCGGCGGCGTCCGCCGCCGCGACCATGCGCTTGCCGTCTTCCCAGCGCGTGGCCATCGGTTTTTCGGTGATCACGTGGCGCCCGGCGCGCGCGATCTTGACGGTCTGCTCCGGGTGCAGGCCGGAGGGCGTGGTCAGGATGAAGGCGTCGGCATCGCAATGGGCCAGCATGTCGTCGAGCGTGGCATAGCCCTTGGCGCCGGTCTTGTCGGCCGCATCGCGCATTGCACGCGGATCGATGTCGCAGACACCGACCAGCTCGCAGCGGTCGCGGTGCTCGCGCATCGCGCCGAAATGGTTGTTGGCGATACGCCCGCAGCCGACCAGGGCGAAGCGGATCTTGCGGTCGACGATGGCAGGGGGATAGTTGCGCATGATCTTCTCCGTGGCCGCTTCAAGCCTTGACCACGTGGGGCAGGCGTTCGAGGTAGACGCCGCGGGTGTCGACGATCAGGTTGGCGTAGCGGCGGATTATGTCGTAATCGAAAGCGGTGTGGCTGGTGGCCAGCAACACCAGGTCATACGAGGCCAGCGTATCGGGCGTGAGCTTGACGCTCGAAAGCTCGAAGCGGTGCTCGCGCATGCGCGGGAAGACGGGTACGTGCGGGTCGGAATAGTCGACGTGGGCGCCCTTGTCGCGCAGGATTTCCATCAGTTCGACCGAAGGGGACTCGCGCATGTCCTCGACGTCCTTTTTATAGGCGATGCCCAGCACCAGCACGCGGCTGCCCATGACGGACCGCCCGCGCTGGTTCAGTGCGTCGGTGACCTTGCCGATCACCCAGTGCGGCATCTCGCTGTTGATTTCGCCGGCCAGTTCGATGAAGCGGGTGTGCACGCCGTACTGGCGCGCCTTCCAGGTGAGATAGAAGGGGTCGATCGGGATGCAGTGGCCGCCCAGGCCAGGGCCGGGGTAATACGGGGTGAAGCCGAAGGGCTTGGTAGCGGCGGCCCGGATCACCTCGTGGATGTCGATCTCCATCTTGTCGGCGATGATCTTCATCTCGTTAACCAGGCCGATGTTCACGGCGCGGTGGATGTTTTCGAGCAGCTTGGTCAGTTCGGCGGCGCGGGTCGAACTCACCGGCACGACGCGGTCGATGGCGCCGCTGTAGAGGGCCACGCCTGCTTCCAGGCAGGCTGCGGTGCTGCCGCCGCAGACCTTCGGGATGGTGCGCGTTTCGAAATGCGGGTTGCCCGGGTCTTCGCGTTCGGGCGAGAACACCAGGAAGATGTCGCGGCCGACCACCAGGCCGCGCGACTCCAGGCGCGGACGCAGTTCTTCTTCGGTGGTGCCGGGAT
>DASTVB010000135.1:0-2626 GCA_035759315.1 Telluria sp.
AATACCAATCCGGCCACCGGCATCGATGGGCCGGCGGCACTGGCCGCCCAACAGCGCTACCAGCAATCCTTCGTCCAGCCAGACAGCGTGGCGAACACGCCGCAGCTCAACACGCTCGGTAGCGGAAAGTAGGGCCGACCAAGGCCCGGGCGCAACCTCCGATTGTTTTCAACTCCAGTGCCTCTACGAGGATTGTCATGAAAGCCCTTCTGATCAGCCGCGACAGCCTGCTGTTTGCCGAGCTCGCCTCCCAGGGCGCGGCACGCGTGCCGCCGCTGAATGTGGCCAACAGCCGGGTCTCGATGCGCGAGGCACTCGACCGGCCACTGGGCGAGGCGCCGGGCCTGGTGATCGTCGATGCCGGCGACGGCGCGCCGGACGACGCCGACCTGCTCGAACGGATGGCGCGCCAGTACCCGGAAGCGCAATTCATGCTGCTCACCAGCCAGCATCAGCCGGAATTCCTGATCCGCGCCATGCGCGCCGGCGTGCGCGAAGTCCTGCAGCTGCCGCTGGTGCACCGCGCCTTCCACGAGGCGATGGACCGCATTGCGACCGCTACCGGCGTTGCCCAGCTACGCGAAGGCAAGGTGCTCGCCTTCATCGCCTGCAAGGGCGGCAGCGGCGCGACCTTCATTTCGACCAATTTCGGCTATGCGCTGGCCACGCTGGCTGAAAAGAAGGTGCTGCTGATCGACCTGCACGGCCAGTTCGGTGACGCCGCGCTGTATGTCTCGGACCAGAAGCCGGCCATGACGCTGTCCGACGTGTGCAAGCAGATCACGCGCATCGACGGCCCCTTCCTCGATTCCTGCCTGGTGCATGTCACGCGCGGCTTCGGCGTGCTGGCTGCGGCCGACGATCCGTCGCAGGCGAAGGAGGCCAAGCCCGAACACATCGACGCCATCCTGCGCGTGGCACGCCAGCACTACGATTACATCGTGCTCGACGTCGGGCGCCAGATCGACGCCGTCTCGCTGCGCGCCCTCGACAGCACCGACACCATCTACCCGGTACTCCAGCTGGCGTTGCCCGACATCCGCGACGCGCGTCGCCTGCTCGACATCTTCCGTTCGCTCGGCTATCCCCTCGAGACGATCCGCCTGATCGTCAACCGCTATGAAAAGGGGGGCCGGCTGCGCCTGCACGATCTGCATGCAGCGCTCGGCTGCGAGGTCGTGCATACCGTGCCAAACGATTACGTCGCGGTCACCGACTCGGTCAACCAGGGCGTGCCGGTCCTCGAACTGGCGCGCGCGAGCGCGGCGGCGCGCAGCCTGGCCGAGCTGGTGGAACTGGTTACGGCGCGGCGCGCCCCCGAAACCCGTGGCTTGCTCGACCGCCTGTTCGGCCGCGGCGAAACCGACGATTAATTTGCAAGGAGAAGTCCATGTCGCTGCGCGAACGCCTTTCCGTCCTTGACGATGACCGCAAGACCGGTGCACTGCCGGCGGAGTCCGGAAACGGGGCCTACCAGGAACTGAAAAAGATGATGCACCAGATGATCCTCGACCGGATCGACCTGGAGCGCCTGAAGCGCCTGACCGCCGAGCAGTTCAAGCACGAACTGGCACTGCTGATCCAGCGCATCATCGAGGAAGAGCGCATCGTCCTCAACCAGCATGAGCGGCATAACCTCGTGCTCGACATCCAGCACGAAATGCTCGGCTTCGGCCCGCTCGAGCCATTGCTGAACGACCCGACCGTCTCCGATATCCTCGTCAACACGGCCAGCCGTGTCTACGTCGAGCGCCGCGGCAAACTGGAAATGACCGATATTACTTTCCACGACAACGCGCACCTGATGAAGATCATCGAAAAAATCGTCTCGCGCGTGGGCCGCCGCGTCGACGAGTCGAGCCCGATGGTCGATGCGCGCCTGCCGGATGGTTCGCGCGTGAATGCGATCATCCCGCCGCTCGCGATCGACGGCCCGATCCTGTCGATCCGGCGCTTCGGCGCCACGCCGCTCACGGTGCAGAACCTGCTCGATTACAAAAGCGTGACGCCGCCCATGGTCAAGGTGCTGCAAGGCCTCGGCGTCGCCAAGATCAACATCCTGATCTCGGGCGGCACCGGCAGCGGCAAGACCACGCTGCTCAATCTGTTGTCGGGTTTTATTCCGGCCAACGAGCGCATCGTCACCATCGAGGATGCGGCCGAGCTGCAATTGCGCCAGCCGCACGTGGTGCGCCTCGAGACGCGCCCGGCGAACATCGAAGGCAAGGGGGAAGTGTCGCAGCGCGCGCTGGTCAAGAATGCGCTGCGCATGCGCCCGGACCGCATCATCCTGGGCGAAGTGCGCGGCCCGGAGGCGCTCGACATGCTGCAGGCGATGAACACCGGCCATGAAGGCTCGCTTGCAACGATCCACTCGAACACGCCACGCGACGCGCTGTCGCGGCTGGAAAACATGGTCGGCATGGCGGGCGTGAACCTGACGCCGCGTGCGATCCGCCAGCAGATCTGCTCGGCGGTGACGGTAGTGGTGCAGGCGTCGCGCCTGATCGACGGCGGCCGCAAGCTCGTCAGCATCCAGGAAATCACGGGCATGGAAGGCGACATCATTTCGATGCAGGAGATTTTCCATTTCGAGCAAACCGGCGTCGACCGCGACGGCAAGGTA
>DASTVB010000136.1:0-21532 GCA_035759315.1 Telluria sp.
GACGGTCCCCTGCGGGGACGGTCCCCTGACGGTCTTACAGCTTGTGGGAAGCGGATTCCCAGCGGAAGACGACGCCGGGGTGGGCCGTCATCTTGTGGTAGTCCATGCCGATGCCGGCGGCGAATAGCAGCTGGATGCCGGCGTGGACGATCGGCAGGCGGCCGCGCTCCCATGCCGGGATGTCGAGCGCCTGGTAGTGATACTTGAGCCCGCGCGAGGGCCGGTTGTGCGCCGGCTTCACGCGTTCGCCGCCCTTGCGGAACGAGATCTCCAGCTTCTGCTCGCGCAGCCAGGCCGGGTCGATGCCCTCCTCGGCCGGTTCGATGTGCAGCGTGCCGCCGTAGGCCGGAAAGGCGATGCTGCCCTCCCCGCTCCACTGGAACGGCTGCCCCGGCGGGATGTAGTCGTCGTCCGGCTCGCGCTCGGCAGCCAGCGGCGCCAGCTTGGGCGTGATGTACAGGCGGTCGCGGTGGCGCCGCACCAGGCATTCCGGATGCGTCACCAGCATTTGCGTCGCATAGCCCGCTTCGCGCGCCTGCACCAGCATTTCGGACAGCCATGCGGTGGACGGCATCGACAGTCCGCGCACGTGGAACCAGTGGCGCAGCATGTTGGAGGCGCGGTCCTCGCTCAGCGCACGCAGCTTGACGCAATCGACGGCGTCGTCGACCAGGCACGCGGCCAGGTCCTGCTCGCCCATCTCGGTCAGCAGGCGCTGCGCGGATTGCGCGTGCGAGGCCGCGCGCGCAAATCGCTGCTGGTAGCCCGGGAAGGCTTCCGCCAACACCGGCATCACCTTCAGGCGCAGCGCGTTGCGCGCAAAGCGCGGGTCGTCGTTCGATTCGTCGGTGACGAATTCGATGTCGTTCTGCCGGACGTAGGCCTCCAGCTCGGCGCGCGTGACGTCGAGCAGCGGACGTGCGATCAGCGTGTCCGGATCGCCTAGCAGGCTGGCGGCGCGGTTGGACGCATCCATGCCGGACAGGCCCGCGGGACCGGAGCCACGCAGCAGCTGCAGCAGCACGGTTTCGGCCTGGTCGTCGAGATGGTGGGCGGTGAGCAGCAGCGGCACGCCGTGCGCGCGGCACATTTCGCCGAGCGCCGCATAACGCGCGGTGCGGGCGGTGGCTTCGACGCCCGAGCCGGACGGCGTCACCGTGACGCGGCGCGCGTCGAAGCTGGCGCCCAATGCCTCGGTGCGCGCGCTGCAGTTGGCCAGCCACATGTCCGCGTTGGCGGACAGGCCGTGGTGGACATGGAAGGCGAACAGCTTGACGTCGTGCTCGCGGCAGTAAGCGGCGGCCGCATGCAGCAGCGCGGCCGAATCGAGGCCGCCGCTGTAGGCGATTGCAACTGAAGGGAATGCGGACTGCGCGCGCAGTGCGTCAAGCGCGCGAGTCAGGATACTCAGGAGGGAGACCCGCTTGCGCGGGATCGCCGAAGGGGAGCCGGCGTTGTGGCTCACTCTTCGGACGGCGTCGTTTCTTTGAACTTACCGTAGCTCATCAGCTTCTGGTGGCGCTGTTCGATCAGGTCTTTGACTTTCATGCCCTGGAACTGGCGCAGCGAGTCGGCCAGCGCGCGCTTGAGCATTGCGGCCATCGCTTTCGGATCGCGGTGCGCGCCGCCCAGCGGTTCGCTGATGATCTTGTCGATCAGGCCGATCGCCTTGAGGCGATGCGCGGTCAGGCCCAGCGCTTCGGCCGCGTCGGACGCGCGCTCGGAGGTCTTCCAGAGGATCGATGCGCAGCCTTCCGGCGAGATCACCGAGTAGGTCGAGTACTGGAGCATCAGGACCTGGTCGGCAACCGCAACGGCCAGCGCGCCGCCGGAACCGCCTTCACCGATGATGGTGGCGATCATCGGCACCTTCGATTCGGCCATCGCGAACAGGTTGTGGCCGATCGCTTCGGACTGGCCGCGCTCTTCCGCGTCGATGCCTGGAAATGCGCCCGGGGTGTCGACGAAGGTGAAGATCGGCAGGTTGAACTTTTCGGCGACCTTCATCAGGCGCATGGCCTTGCGGTAGCCTTCAGGCTTCGGCATGCCGAAGTTGCGCATTGCGCGTTCCTTGGTGTCGCGACCCTTCTGGTGGCCGATGACCATGCAGGCCTGGCCGTTGAAGCGCGCGAGGCCGCCGACGATCGACTGGTCGTCCGCGTACGTGCGGTCGCCGTGCAGTTCGTGGAAGTCGGTGAAGATCTCGTTCACGTAGTCCATGGTGTATGGACGCTGCGGGTGGCGCGCGATCTGCGAAACCTGCCATGGCGTGAGCTTGGCGTAGATGTCCTTGGTCAGCTGCTGGCTCTTCTTGTCCAGGCGCTCGATCTCTTCCGAGATGTCGACGGCCGAATCGTCCTGCACGAAGCGCAGCTCTTCAATTTTGGAATCGAGCTCGGCGATCGGCTGCTCAAAATTGAGGAATGTCGTTTTAATCATTGGTCCTCCTGATGTTTTTTTGCGGCCGCGGCGGATCCCGCCAACGGCAAATTCGTTCGCTATTCTACCGGAACTGGGTCGAGGCTACGCCATAAATACCACGTGGCAACAGTTCGCCATGGTTCCCAATTGGCGGAAACCTCGCGTGCATCACTGCGTGAGACCGGCTCGCCGGAGAAATAGTTCCGGCTGATACCGTGGATCAGGCCCGGGTCGTCCAGTGGCAGGACGTTCGGGCGCAGCAGGTTAAAGATGAGGAACATCTCGGCGGTCCAGCGGGTGATGCCGCGGATCTGGATCAGCTCCGCAATCACCGCTTCGTCGGACATCTCCGCCCATTTGTCGCTATGTACGCGCTTCTGGCGGAAACTGTCGGCAAGGTCAAGGATGTATTCGGTCTTGCGCTTGGAAAGACCGCACGCGGCCAGGTTGTCGGCTCCGGCCTTGGCCACTTGGGCCGCGGTGAACTTCGGGACTTCGGCCATCAGCTTGGCCCAGGCCAGTTCGGCCGCCTTCTGCGTGGCCTGCTGGCCCACGATCGAACGCGCCAGCGTAATGAAGGGATCGCCATGGCCGACCAGGTGCAGGTCGCCGAACTGGGGGATCAGCTTCTTCATGATCCGGTCGCGCTTCATGAGTTCGGCCTTCGCCTCTTCCCAGTACGAAGGAACCTCAAGGGCGCCGCCGGCGCCCGTTTTCACCAGGGCCATCATGCGCGGCGCCAGTTGGTTGTGCCGTCCGGCTTGTCCTCGAGGACAATGCCGCCGGCCAGCAGTTCGGCGCGGATGCGGTCGGATTCGGCGAAATTGCGCGCCTTCTTGGCGGCGGCGCGCTCGGCGATCAACTGCTCGATGCGCGCGTCGTCGTCGCCCGCTTCGCCGCGCAGGAACTCCTGCGGATCGCGCCCGAGCAGGCCAAGCACGCCGGCCAGTGCCTTGAGCTGGCGCGCGTGTGCGACCGACTTCGACTTGTTTACTTCCGTGACCAGGTCGAACACCGCGGCCAGCGCCAGTGGCGTGTTGAAGTCGTCGTCCATCGCCTCGCGGAAGCGCTGGGCGTGGGCTTCGTTCCAGTCGACTGCCGGCGCTTCGGCGCCGAGGTCGATGCCGGACAGCGCGGTGTACATGCGCTTGAGCGCCACGCCGGCGTCGTCCAGCGTCACGTCGGAATAATTGATCGGGCTGCGGTAGTGGGCGCGCAGCATGAAGAAGCGCACCACTTCGGCGTCGTACTTGGCCAGCACGTCGCGGATCGTGAAGAAGTTACCAAGCGACTTGGACATCTTCTCGTTATCGACGCGGATGAAGCCGTTGTGGATCCAGTAGTTGGCCATCGGCGCGCCGAACGCGCCTTCCGACTGCGCGATCTCGTTTTCGTGGTGCGGGAACTGCAGGTCCTGGCCACCGCCATGGATGTCGAAGTGCTCGCCCAGCGCCGCGCACGACATCGCGGAGCACTCGATGTGCCAGCCCGGACGGCCACGGCCCCATTTGGAGTCCCACTTCACTTCTTCCGGTTCCGATTCCTTGGCCGCTTTCCACAGCACGAAGTCGAGCGGGTCGCGCTTGCCGCTGTTGACGTCGACGCGTTCGCCCGCGCGCAGGTCGTCCAGCGATTTGCCGGAAAGCTTTCCATAACCGGGAAAACCTCGTACCGCGTAGTTCACGTCGCCGTCTTCTCCCTGGTAGGCCAGGCCGTTCTGCTCGAGCTTTTCGATGATCGCCAACATCTGTGGCACGTACTGGGTCGCGCGCGGGACGAAGGTCGGATCGAGGATGCCGAGCTGGCCCATGTCCTCGTCCATGATGCGGGTGAAGCGTTCGGTGAGCTGGCCGATGGTCTCGCCGTTTTCGACGGCGCGCTTGATGATCTTGTCGTCGATGTCGGTGATGTTGCGGACGTACTTGACCTCGTAGCCGGAGGCGAGCAGCCAGCGGTACACCACGTCGAACGCCATCACCATGCGGGCATGGCCGACGTGGCAGTAGTCGTACACGGTCATGCCGCACACGTACATGCCGACCTTGCCTTGTACCTTGGGGACGAATTCCTGCTTTTCACGCGCCAGCGTGTTGTAGATCTTCAGCTTGCTCATCGGGCTCTTGTAGTTTTCTCGAGGCGCGGGCGCGGAATGCAAGCGGCACGCGGGCACGCGCCGCGGACGGCACGCACCTGTGCTGGTTGACTTCGTATTCGCCAGGACCCCTGAATTATTCTTCTTGGTAGAATGGGACGTTAGGTAAAGTATAGCATTGATAAAAACCTGACTGACCGGCGCCCTTCCATGATTATTTTTTCGCCCATGGCTTGACAGCGCGGTCGGTCGCCAACCAAGGATCCCGATATGCGCGTATTTTCGAAACTGGCCGCCGCGATGTGCGGCATCGCCCTCTCCGCTTCCGTGTTCGCTGCCGATGCGCCGCAGGTATCGATCAAGACCAACATGGGCGAGATCGTGCTGGAACTGGACCAGGAAAAGGCGCCCAAGTCGGTCGAGAACTTCCTCCAGTACGTCAAGAGCGGCTTCTATAAAGGCACCATCTTCCACCGCGTGATCGACGGCTTCATGATCCAGGGCGGCGGCTACGACGAGAAGCTGAAATCGAAAAAGACGCGCAAGCCGGTCAAGAACGAAGGCGGCAACGGCCTGTCCAACCTCGCCTACACCGTCGCCATGGCGCGCCATGACGATCCGGACTCCGCAACCTCGCAGTTCTTCATCAACGTGGCCGACAATGCAGGCCTGGACCGCGAGAACCGCATGGACGCGGGATACACCGTGTTCGGCAAGGTCGTCGAAGGCAAGGAAGTGGTCGACAAGATCAAGGCGGTGGTGGTGGACGACAAGCCCGGATTCGAGAACATCCCGGTCACTCCCATCGTGATCAAGTCCGCAACAGTGGTAAAGCGTTAAAATAGCGGTTTCCCCGGCCGTCCGCGGCCGCCGAACAATAACGCAAAGGACAAAACATCATGGCCGTACTCCTGACTACCAACATGGGCAACATCACCATCGAACTGGACGCCGAAAAGGCGCCGAAGACGGTCGAGAACTTCCTGTACTACGTGAACAAGGGCCACTACGACGGCACCATCTTCCACCGCGTGATCCCGGGCTTCATGATCCAGGGCGGCGGTTTCGAGCAGGGAATGAAGCAGAAGCCGACCGACCAGACCGTGGAAAACGAAGCCAAGAATGGCCTCAAGAACGACACCTACACGCTGGCGATGGCGCGCACCTCGGACCCGCATTCGGCGTCGGCGCAGTTCTTCATCAACGTCAAGGACAACGACTTCCTGAACGCACCTGGCCAGGACGGCTGGGGCTATGCAGTCTTCGGCAAGGTCACCGACGGCACCGACGTGGTCGACAAGATCGCCAAGGTCAAGACCTCGCGCTCCGGCATGCACGCCGACGTGCCTGCGGAACCGGTGATCATCGAGAAAGCAACGGTAGTCTGATTTAACGTTTTACGGTCCGGATATCCATGTCACTGCCACCGCGCACCCTGGCGCTCTTCATCTCGGACCTGCACCTGCAGCCATCGCACCCCGCCACCTCGGAAGCGTTCTTCGCCTTCCTGCGTGACCGTGCGATGGCGGCGGAGTCGCTCTACCTGCTCGGCGACCTGTTCGAATACTGGGCGGGCGACGACGACCTCGAAACACTCCATCCCCAACTGGTAGCAAAGGCACTGCGCGCGGTCAGCGACGCGGGCGTGCGCGTCTACTGGATTGGCGGGAACCGCGACTTCCTGGTCAACCAGGGCTTCGCCGACGCGGCCGGCCTGACGCTGCTGGGCGAGCCTTACCTGACCGAGATCGGCGGGCACCGGATCGCGCTGGTGCACGGCGACGCGCAGTGCACCGACGACGTGAAGTACATGCAGTTCCGCGAACAGGTGCGCACGCCGCAATGGCAGCAGCAGTTCCTGTCGCTGCCGCTGGCCAAGCGCAAGGAAATCATCGCCGGCCTGCGCGAAGGCAGCCGCGAAGCGCAGAGCGGCAAATCGTACGAGATCATGGACGTGACGCCGCAGGCGGTCGACGAACTGTTCGCGCAGACGGGCGCCGACGTCATCATCCACGGCCACACGCACCGCCCGGCGGTGCACCAGTACGGCGAGCGCAAGCGCTACGTGCTGCCCGACTGGGACCTCGACGCCGAGACCCCGCGCGGCGGCTGGATCGCGATCGACTCCAGCGGCGCCATCGTCCGCCATAACATCGACGGCCAGATTATCTAAGGGGACTGTCCCCGAAGGCGCCAAGGCGGCAGTACCGTCCCCTGATCTTTAGTTGAATGGATCCTCCGGCACGCAAAAGATCTGGGGACAGTCCCCTTCGGGGACAGTCCCCTCCTTATTCATACGTCCTGCCCTTGTGCTTGAGCCACCCGCCCACGTGCGACCCGCGCGGATCGTGGTGCGTCCAGTGCACCACCCCACCCTTCTGGTTCCACTCGTATTCGCCGTAGTACTCCACCTCGTCGCCCTGCTGCAGCGAATCGATGCGCGGCGCCAGGTCGATGTTGTGCGCCACCAGCACCGTCAGCCCAGAATCGAGCTTGAGGATGAAGCGCTGGTGCCGGCTGCCGTCATGGTCATCCGGCAGCACCCGCGACACCGTTCCCTCCCCGCGCACCTGCACATTGCTGCGCTTTTCCGCGTGCGCTTCGTCGGTCGCGGAGACGGTCGCAACGTCCTGCCCGCCGCCCGGCCCGGCCACGCGTTCCTGCACCGCCCCGCCCTCAAGCTGCGCGCCACCCTGCTGCCCGTTGTAGAAAAACACGCCGGCGGCGAGCGCCGCAAGAATAAGGATGAGTTTTTTCATCCGGACATTGTAGTCATGCATATCAAAATTTTGTTGACCTTTGCAAATCTGGTGTTATAGTTGACTACAACACTACTTCAATAGGAGACTGACATGCAAAGGGAGAGTCCGACATGAACAACGGCTGGAATGACAATTTACCAATTTACCTGCAGGTAAAGGAGCGGGTTGTGGGTATGATGCTCGACGGCATCCTCAAGGCAGGCGACGCCCTGCCCTCGGTCCGCCAGGTGGCCGCGGATTACCAGCTCAATCCGATCACCGTTTCGCGCGCCTACCAGGAACTGGTGGACGACAACCTCGTTGAGAAAAGAAGGGGAATTGGCATGTACGTAACCGAAGGCGCGAGCGAAAAACTGCTCGCCAGCGAACGCGAGCGCTTCGTGCGCGACGAGTGGCCAGCGATGGTGGAGCGCATCCGCCGCCTGGGCCTGGACCTGGAACAGCTGCTGCGCACCGCGCAGCCAGGGAGTGCAGCATGACCGCCGCCATCTCCGCTCGCGGCCTGACCAAGCGTTACGGCAAATCGGTCGCTGTCGACGACATCAGCTTCGAGATTCCCGCCGGCCGCATCGTCTGCCTGATCGGCCCTAACGGTTCCGGCAAGACCACGACCCTGAAAGCCGCGCTGGGCCTGGTGGAGTTCGAGGGCGAGCTTTCCGTGCTCGGCTTCGATCCACGCACGCACCGTGACCGTCTGATGGAAGACGTGTGCTTCATCGCCGACGTCGCGATCCTGCCTCGCTGGCTGCGCGTGAAGGATGCGGTCGACTTCGTCGAAGGCGTGCATCCGCGCTTCAACCGCGAAAAGGCGCTGCGCTATATCGCCGCGACCAAGCTGTCGCCGGACATGAAGGTCAAGGCGATGTCCAAAGGGATGATCGTGCAGCTGCACCTGGCGCTGGTGATGGCGATCGACGCCAAGCTGCTGGTGCTGGACGAGCCGACCCTTGGCCTCGACATCATGTACCGCAAGCAGTTCTACCAGAACCTGCTGGAAGACTACTTCGACGAGCACAAGACCATCGTCATCACCACCCACCAGGTCGAGGAAGTGGAGCACATCCTCACCGACCTGATGTTCATCCGCGACGGCAAGATCGTGCTGGCCGCATCGATGGACGAAGTGGGCGAACGTTATGTCGAACTGATGGTCCCGGCCGACAAGGTCACCGCCGCCACCGCGCTCGGCCCGATCGACAAGCGCACCGTGTTCGGCAAGTCGGTGATGCTGTTTGACGGCGTGCCGCGCAAGCAGCTGGAGCAGCTGGGCGAGACCCGCAACCCAAGCGTCGCAGACCTGTTCGTCGCGACGATGAAAGGAATGTACGCATGAAAACCATGAAATGGCTGGTACGCCGCGAGTACTGGGAACACAAGGGCATGTTCTTCTGGGCGCCCCTGATTGCGGCGGGCCTCATCGTGCTGGCCGCGGCTGCGGCGTCGATCAAGGCATCCAGCTCCGTCGGCGAACGGCTGGAAGTCAACGGCCGCGAAGTCGCGGTGCACGTCAACGGCATTCCGGAAGCTGCGCAGGAAACCCTGGCCGGCGTGCTGTCGGCAACCTACATGGTGACCAGCGCCCCGCTGATCCTCCTGATGACGTTCACGCTGTTCTTCTACCTGCTCGGCGCGATGTTCGACGAGCGCCGTGACCGCAGCATCCTGTTCTGGAAATCGCTGCCGGTGTCGGACTCGCAGACTGTCGCCTCCAAGGTGATCGCCGCGCTGGTGCTGGTGCCGCTGCTGTACGTGGCGATCTCGATCGCGATGTCGGTCATCACGCTGATCATCGGCAGCCTGGCGCTGATGGCGCACGGGATCAACCTGGCCCCGGCAATACTGTCCAACAGCGCGCTGTACAAGGCGCCGCTGATGGTGATCGGCCTGCTGCCGGTGTACATGCTGTGGGCACTGCCGACCGTTGGCTGGCTGCTGATGGTATCGAGCTGGGCCAAGTCCAAGGTGTTCCTGTGGGCGGTCGGCGTGCCGCTGATGCTGCTGGCGGTCCTGCAGATGATCACCTTCGCGTTCGGCCTGCCGCTGGATGTCGACTGGTTCGGCCAGAACATCGTCGTCCGCGGCCTGGGCAGCCTGGTGCCTGGCATCTGGGTCGGGTTCGAGAACCTGGACCCGCACGTCGTGGTCGATACCGCAGACAAGGTGCCGGACTTCACCGCCCTGTTCACCCAGTCGTGGGGCACGCTGCTCTCGCCAAACGTGTGGATCGGCGCAGTGGCCGGTGCGGCGATGATCGCGGTTGCGGTGCGCATGCGCCGCTGGCGCGACGAAGGCTGAACGAAAGCCGCGTCCTGACAGACATGCCGCCCGAGGGCGGCATGTTTGTTAAGGGCTGTCACACCAGCGAAAAGGGCTCGTCGAATATCGGATAGCGCCGCCGCATGTCGGCGAGGTACTGCCTCATCTCGGCGAGGATCTCGCCGTAGGGATCGGGGCATGTAGCGGAACGCGCTTCCTGCGCCTGTTCAATCTGCCGGAGATCGTTTTGCACGGACTCGAACTGATGCGGCCAGCCGAGCATTCGGACCAGGCGCGCGCGCTGCAGGCGAACCTGCAAAAACACCTCGTCCGCCTCGTTTTCGGGCGGCTCGCCCCAGTTGGGGAACCACAGCGAGACGCAGCCCTTGATCATCCAGACCGGTTCGACCGGTTCCTGGAACGGAAGCCCATGTCCGAAGCGGCTGGTTTCTCTCTTCAGGCCATCGAGGATGTCCCGTTCATGCCGGTCGCGTTCGGCCTGCGAGTAGCGCCAGGAATGGCCGGCGCCCTGGAACAGCTGGCATCCGAGACTGCTCATGCCAGTGGGGTCGGCCAGCACCACCGATTCGTCGATGCCGAAAAAAGCGCGCTCGCCGAACTGCCCTGCTTCGCGATCCAGGCGGGCGATCACTGCATCGACCTTGCTGGCATGCGCGCCGATCGGCCAGAACCGCCAGCTCTCGGCGTAGCTGCGCTCGATGCTGAGGCTTTCGATTGCGCGTTTCGACGCGCCGACGACGTCGACGTATTGCCCGAGCAGCCGGATCTGGGGCGACGCCATCCGCATCTTTGCCTGGCGCAGGTCGCGCATCAACTGCTGCCTCGCTTCCGGCGCGTCATAAAGGTGAGCGGCCGCGTCGCGGCACGCCCGCGTAGTCCGATGCATCGGCGCGTTCCAGAACGCCGCGTCCTTTGGCGCAAACAGGTTCAGCGCGACCTGCCCCTCAAGGTGCTCCAGAGGCGTGACCAGGCATACCGGCTGCGCGCGGCGATACCGCTCCGTGATGCTTTCGTAAGTGTGGGCGCCGAGTTCGCGCAGGCTGACTTCGTGTACGTCCCAATGTATGGCCACAGTGTTTCCCGCTGGAAATATCACCGAAGGATAGCATTAAACCCGGGCGAAGCTTGCTGAAGTGACACTTAACCAAAAGCATGTAATCATCGAATGACGAACTATCAGGAGAAAACAGTGCCGCGACTATGTTCTTTACTGGCGTCGATGGCCTTTTCAGGCATCGTCGCCGCGCAGGGGTATGCGCCCGATTTCGAACCGCACACCCTGAAGGGCCCGGCCTCCGGGCAGCCCAATGAAGTGTTGGTGCTGGGTTCGCCCCACCTGTCCGGGCTACCGCCCTCGTTTGACGTCGCCCACATCGGGCTGCTGAACGACCGGCTCGCGGGCTGGCGCCCGCAGGCGATCGCGATCGAAGCGGTGCCGGGCACGCAATGCGACTTCATGCGCCGCTATCCGAACCGGTACAAGGACAGCGTCAGCTCCTATTGCTGGGACACCGCGCCAGCGCGCGCCGCTACAGGACTGGACGTCGCGGAAGCGACCGTGCAGGCGGAGCAGATGCTCGCCGCCTGGCCTGCCGCGCCGAGCGCCTCCCAGCGCAGGCGCCTCGCGGCGCTGTTCTTTGCGGGCGGCGAACAGGCGTCGGCGCTGGTCCAGTGGCTGCGCCTCGCGCCGGCCGACCGGCAGGCCGGCGACGGCCTAGATGCGGTCCTGGTCGAACGCCTGAAATCGTTGGAAGGCCGCCGCAACGAGAACTACCTGATCGCCTCGCGCCTCGCGGCGCGCCTGGGTCTCGAACGCGTGTACGGCATGGACGACCACACCTCCGACAACGTGATCGCCGACGAGAAAGGCTGGAGCGAAGCCATGAAGAAGGCGTGGAGCAATCCGGTTGCGGCCCGGCGCAAGGCCGCCGACAAGGTCCTGGCTGAAGGACTCGTCAGCCCTGACGGCGTGCTGGCGATGTTCCGCGCGCACAACGCGCCGGGCGTGGCGCGCGACGTCTTCGACAGCGACTTTGGCGCGGCCCTGAACGAGCCGTCGCCGCAGCGATTCGGGCGTGGCTACGTGGGGTGGTGGGAAACGCGCAACCTGCGCATGGTGTCGAACATCCGCGACGTGCTGGCGGCGCGGCCGGGCATCCGCATGCTGGTGCTTGTTGGGTCGTCGCACAAGGGCTACCTGGAAGCCTACCTGCACCAGATGCATGACGTGCGCGTCGTCGACGCTGCCCCGCTGCTGCGCTAGCGGGCTTGGGGACTGTCCCCGCAGGGGACCGTCCCCTGCTCTTTGCTAAAGATTGAGGTACCGCGGGCTGAAGAGCTGGGGACGGTCCCCTAGCGGGGACAGTCCCCTCCTCTATTCGAATTGTTTGCGGAATTCGTCGAACTGCGCCGACAGCGCAGCCACCTGCTCACGCAGCGCCGCCACTTCCGCTTCCAGCTGCGCGACCCGCCCCCCCGGCGCGGAAGCCGTCAGCGAAGCGCCATAGCTCGCCGCGGTAGCCTGCTGCTCCAATGCGCCTTCTCCCGCCAGCAGGTGCCCGTAACGCGGCTCCTTGGTGCCCGGTGCGCGCTCCAGGCGCGCCACCAGCGGCGGATATTTATCGATCAGGAACTGCAGCACTTCTTCAACTTCCGCGATCGTCTTGAACTCGAACATGCGGCCGATGCGGGTGCGCAGTTCGCCCGCCGTCTGCACGCCGCGCAGCATCAGCAGGGTCAGTACCGCGACCTTGTCCTGCTCCAGGTTCCACTTGATGCGCATGCGGTGTTCGTACTTGGGCACGCGCGCGCCGGCTTGCGTGATGCCGTTCACCAGCTTCGCCTGCATCAGGCGCTGCAGCACATCGTTCACGGTTTCCTCGGACAGCTGCATCACCGGATCGCGGCTCGACAGCTGGTTGCAGCCGTTGGTGATCGCATTCAGCGACATCGGATAGTTATCCGGCGTAAGTGCTTCTTTCTCGGCCAGCACCGCCAGCACGCGGATCTCGAACGCATCGAGGATGTCGTAATCGTCACTCATTTCTTATTCCACCTTGTTTTGCGGTGGGGGACTGTCCCTCCGGGAATGTCCCCCGCCTTTAGCTTTTATTCCACCATCTTGTTCAACTGCTCGGAATCGAGCTTGCCCACTGCCGGCACGTTGGCGCAGCTGATGCCTGCCGCCTGCATCGAGGCGCGCATGCAGTCGATCTGCTCGTCCTGGCGGGCGATATGATCGATCAGCTTGTGCAGCGCCTTCGATACCGGATCGTCGCCGCTAGGCGTGACGCCATACGCGGCAAACAGGTGGGCGCTGCGCGCATCGGATTTTTCGATGATGTGGGCCGGGTTGCCGACCGCCGTCGCGCCGGCCGGGACGGGCTTGACCAGCACCGCGTTGGAGCCGACCTTGGCATACTCGCCCACGGTGAATGCGCCCAGCACCTTGGCGCCGGCGCCGACGATCACGCCGCGCTCGAGCGTCGGATGGCGTTTCATGCCTTCGCTGAGCGACGTGCCGCCGAGGGTCACGCCCTGGTAGATGGTGCAGTCGTCGCCGACGATGGCGGTCTCGCCGATCACCACGCCGAAGCCGTGGTCGATGAACACGCGGCGCCCCATCAGCGCGCCGGGGTGGATCTCGATGCCGGTGATGAAACGGGCGATGTAGGAGATGAAGCGGCCGAGCCAGCGCAGGCGTTTCGACCAGGCCCAGTGCGCCCAGCGATGCATCATGATCGCCTGGAAGCCCGGATAACAGGTGATCACTTCCCAAGCGTTGCGGGCTGCAGGGTCGCGCTCGATGATGCTCCTGATATCTTCGCGGAGGTGGTCAAACATAGGGGATGGCGTGGGGAGGGTATTGTCAGGACGGACATGGTAGCGCATCCGGGCGGGGCTTGCTGGCCATGCGCTAAAGTTGGTACCAACCGTTAACGCGTCATCCCCGCGAAAGCGGGGACCCATGCTGAGTGTGCGGCCAGCTTGCCTCGGCCCCTTCGCTAGCTTCAGTATGGATCCCAGCCTGCGCTGGGATGACGGTCTTGCGGATAACGGTTGCGATACCGTGTCGGCTTATTCGCCTTTGGCGATGCGCTGGCGGCGTGCTTCGTACAGGCACACGCCGGACGCGACCGACACGTTCAGGCTTTCGACCGAGCCTAGCATCGGGATGCTGACCAGCAGGTCGCAGGTTTCGCGCGTCAGGCGGCGCATGCCCTCGCCTTCCGAACCCATGACCAGTGCGGTCGGGCCGGTGAAGTCGGCTTCGTACAGGCCCTTGTCGGCGTCGTCGGACGTACCGATCAGCCAGATGCCGCGGTCCTTGAGGTCGCGCATGGTGCGCGCCAGGTTGGTTACGGTAATGTAGGGCACGGTCTCGGCCGCGCCGCTGGCGACCTTGGCCGCGGTGGCGTTCAGGCCCACCGCGCGGTCCTTCGGCACGATCACCGCGTGCGCGCCGACGCCGTCGGCCACGCGCAGGCAGGCGCCCAGGTTGTGCGGATCGGTGATGCCGTCGAGGATCAGCAGCAGTGGCGGACCTTCGATCGCATCGAGCAGTTCGTCCAGGTTGCGCGCCAGTGCAAGCTGGCTTGCGAACGCGATCACACCCTGGTGGCGGCGGGTTCCGACGATCCGGTCGAGACGCTCGGATTCAACCGGCATCACGCGCACGCCGGCAGCCTTGGCGGCTGCGATCAGGTCGTGCATGCGGCGGTCCTGGCGGCCCGCGTCGACAAAGATCTCTTCCACCGATGACGCCTCGTGACGCAGGCGCGAGGTCACCGCGTGGAACCCGAAAATCATTTTATTCTTCATGTGTTATCGCTTCTTCTTCCCTGATTTGGAGCTTGGCTTGGCACTTCTGGATGCCGGTTTGGATGTGGTGTTCTTTTTATCGCGGCGCGCGCGCGGAGCCGCTTCGGCTTCCATCTCGAAACGCGCGCCGGCCGGCGCATTGCCCTTGCGGGACTTGCCAGGCTTGGCGTCCAGCGCCTTGTGCGCGGCGCTCTTCGGCTTGCCAGCGCCGCTCGGGGTGGCGTCGGAACCGGCCAGCACCAGGTCGATCTTGCGTGCTTCGAGGTCGACGCGGCTGACCTGCACGGTGACGCGGTCGGTCAGCTGGAAGCGCTTGCCGGTGCGTTCGCCGCGCAGCTCGTGGCGCGCTTCGTCGTACTGGAAGTAATCGGCGCCCAGTTCGGTGATGTGCACCAGGCCTTCGACGTAAAGCGCGTCGAGCTGCACGAAGATGCCGAAGGTGGTCACGCCCGACACGGTGCCGGTGAATTCCTCGCCCAGCTTGTCCTTGATGAACCAGCACTTGAGCCATGCTTCGACGTCGCGCGAGGCTTCGTCGGCGCGGCGCTCGTTGGCCGAGCAGTGCACGCCGAGCGCGTCCCACACGGTCAGGTCTTTCTCGTCCTTCGGCTTGCGGCCTTCGGTCTTGTCGACCGCGGCCTTGCGGCGCGCGGCGTTCGACACCGTGGTGTTGAGCGCGGCGAGGTTGATGTTCTTCGGGTCGTAGCGCTTGCCGAGCAGGATCGCCTTGATCGCGCGGTGCGTCAGCAGGTCCGGATAACGCCGGATCGGGCTGGTGAAGTGGGCGTAGGCCTCGTAGGCCAGGCCGAAGTGGCCGATGTTGTCGGGGCTGTAGACCGCCTGCTGCATCGAGCGCAGCAGCATGGTCTGCAGCAGCGACGCGTCAGGGCGCTCCTTGACCTTCTTCATCAGCTCCGCGTAGTCCGACGCGCTTGGCGAATCGCCGCCATTGAGCATCAGGCCAACCTGCTTGAGGAACTCGCGCAGGGTCTTGAGCTTTTCCTTAGTCGGCGCCGCGTGGATGCGGTAGGTGCCGGGATGCTTGTGGCGGATCAGGAGGTCGGCGGCGCACACGTTCGCGGCCAGCATGCACTCTTCGATCAGGCGGTGCGCATCGTTGCGGGTGCGCGGGATGATCTTTTCGATCTTGCCCAGCGAATTGCAGACGATGTAGGTCTCGGTGGTCTCGAAGTCGATCGCGCCGCGCTCCATGCGCGCCTTGAGCAGCGCCTGGAACACGCTGTTCAGGTTGAGCAGGTGCGGCACGATGGCCTGGCGCTTCTCGGCTTCCGGGCCTTTGGTGTTACCCAGGATAGCGGCCACTTCGGTATAGGTCAGGCGCGCGGCCGAATGGATCACGGCCGGATAGAACTGGTAGGCCTTGATCTCGCCCTTGGCGGTCACCACGGCGTCGCACACCAGCGTCAGGCGGTCGACCGCGGGATTCAGCGAACACAGGCCGTTGGACAGCTTCTCGGGCAGCATCGGGATCACGCGGCGCGGGAAGTACACCGAGGTGCTGCGTTCCAGCGCGTCCTCGTCCAGCGCATCGTTCGGCTTGACGTAATGGGAGACGTCGGCGATCGCGACGATCAGGCGATACCCGTTGGCGCGGCCGACCTTGACCGGCTCGCAGTAAACAGCATCGTCGAAGTCGCGCGCGTCTTCGCCGTCGATGGTCACCATCGGCACGTCGCGCAGGTCGACGCGTTCGCCGAGGTCGGCGTCGCGCACTTCGGTCGGCAGCTTGTTGGCCTGCTTGAGGGCGGCGGCCGAGAACACGTGCGGCACGCCAAACTTGCGCACCGCGATTTCGATTTCCATGCCCGGGTCGTCCACTTCGCCGAGCACTTCGACGATGCGGCCGGATGGCTGCTTGAAGCGGCCCGGCTGGTCGACCAGCTCGACGCTGACCACCTGCCCGACCTTGGCCTTGCCCGGCGAGCCGGCCACCAGGATGTCCTGGCCGATGCGCTTGTCTTCAGGGGCGACCAGCCACACTCCGTTTTCGATCAGCAGGCGGCCGATGATATGGCTGTTGCCGCGCTCGACCACTTCGACTACCGTGCCTTCCTGGCGTCCGCGGCGGTCCACGCCGGTGACCTTGGCCATCACGCGGTCGCCATTGAGCACCTTCTGCATTTCGCGTTCGTTCAGGAACAGGTCTTCCTGGGTCGCGTCGTCGGGGATCACGAAGCCGTAGCCGTCGCGATGCGCGCTGACTTTGCCCGAGATGAAGCCGGAATGTTCGACGATGGTGAAGTTGCCGTCGTCGTCTTCGACGATCTGGCCGTCGCGCGCCATGGCGGCGAGGCGGCGGGTCAGCACGTCTACGGCTGCTTTCTTGACGCGCAGCTTGCGTGCGATGCCTGCGATGTCCAGCGCGTCGCTGGAGCTGCGGATAAGGCCGAGAATGTCTTCACGGCTTGGAATGATATGGGTTGGCTGGTTCAAATCTGTTCTTTATTTTTGTTAGTGGAGGCGCGAACGCATGTCACGCACCCGGATCGATTGATTGGAAATTTGACACGCTCTGGCGTGTAGTGTAACGGAGAGAGGCGCGATTCGCCTAACGCAAGCGTGCGTCTGAAGGGTCGTCGCGGCGCTTTGACATTTCCAAATGTTCCGCTATAATCTTGGTCTTTCGCGAACACGATAAGTGCAGCGGAAGACGTCGGCAGGGATGCGATACGGAAACGAAAGTGTCTGGCGCAAAACTGCAAAGACGGTTATTATAGCAGAGCAGCAAGATGCCCACGTGGCGGAATTGGTAGACGCGCATGGTTCAGGTCCATGTGCCGCGAGGTGTGGGGGTTCGAGTCCCTCCGTGGGCACCAAATCTACTCCGGTAGATTTTCCGCTAAACGCCGTGAAAACGGCGTTTTGTATGTAGCAGGAAGTAAAAGCAGCACCAGCAGTAAAAATGCCCACGTGGCGGAATTGGTAGACGCGCATGGTTCAGGTCCATGTGCCGCGAGGTGTGGGGGTTCGAGTCCCTCCGTGGGCACCAAAAATTCCGTAAAAGCGCCGCAAATCGGTCAAACGATTTGCGGCGTTTTTCATTTCCGGCCCGGCTTTTGGCATACCCCCTGGGGTATCCCCGAAACAGCGGCCAAAGCGGCACATACCCCCGGGGGTATCCCCTGTTTGGGACCTGCCCCCACTTTCTCCAGTAGATTCCAGGTCAGGCGTGCGAGGCGAGGTCCTCCAGGATCGGGCATTCGGCGCGGCTGTCGCCGTGGCAGGAGCTGACCAGCTGCTCGAGCGTCTGGCGCATCGATTCCATCTGGGCGATTTTGCGGTTGAGCTCCTCGATATGCTGCGTCGCCAGGGCCCGCACGTCGCAGCTGGCACGGCCCTTGTCCTGCCACAGCGCGAGCAGGTCGGCGATCTGGTCGAGGGAGAAACCGAGTTCGCGGCCGCGGTGGATGAACTGGAGCACCCGCACGTCCTGCTCCGAGTAGACCCGGTAGCCCGAGCCGGTGCGCTGCGCGGCGCCCGTGAGGCCGATCGCTTCATAGTGGCGGATCATCTTGGCGCTGACCCCCGAGGCCTTGGCCGCCTCGCCGATGTTATAGCTCATTCCCGTTCCCCAGTCCCGCAGCCGCCCCTGGCGCCGCACTGAGCGATGATAACGCCGCCGTCCAGTTTCATGTTATACACTTAAGTTTCAGCATGACTACCTGGCTGACCTGTCCATATCCACATCCCAAAAGCAGGAGGAGAGACAATGTTTACCAGTCCCGAACAATTCGCAGCAGCCACCAAAACGCTGTTCGAATTGCAGATGAATACGTTTAACGCCCTGGCCAGCAAGACCGTGCAAGGCGTCGAGCAGGTGGTGAACCTCAATATGACCACGGCCCGCAACATGGTCGACAGTTCAATCGCGGGCGGCAAGGAAATCAGCCAGGCCAGCACCCCGCAGCAGGCGATGTCCACCGCGGCGGCGCAGGCCCAGCCCGGCATGCAGAGCGCGGTGACCTACGGCCAGGACCTCAAGCAAATCATCGACGAGATCCACAACGAGTTCACGTCGGCCGCCGACGCCCACCTGGTCGAGGCGA
Source organism: Telluria sp. (assembly GCA_035759315.1). GTDB lineage: Bacteria > Pseudomonadota > Gammaproteobacteria > Burkholderiales > Burkholderiaceae_D > Telluria. Next base: position 18,441 of record DASTVB010000136.1, read on the forward strand.
AGAATGCGCTGTCCGCGCTGATCTACGACGTAACGCAGAACGTCAAGCCCGGCTCGGAGAATGCGGTCCTGATCGTCAAGGCCGCGATCGACAACGCTTTCCGGGGCTACGAGCAGGTCACCCACGCCACGCGCGACGCGGTCAAGCAGGTCGAGGACCAGATCGCGAAGGCGACCGAAAAGGTCGTGAAGGCCCCAAAAGCCAAGAGCTGACCACACAGCCAGTCCCGCCGCGCGCGGGGCCGGCTACTGCGGCCGCACGCCCAGCATCTCCTCCACATGGGCGCACGCGGCCGGATCCTTGATCACGCCGCGCAGCCATTCGTGCAATGGCTGCGATCCCCACTCCGCCGCCTTGTCCGCCAGGTATGCCACCGGGCTGTGCGGCTCGGTGCGCCGGAAGAAATCCGCAATCGTCCGCAGCTGGGCCAGCGCCTGGGCGCGCGACTGGACCGCGCCGCCGATGTGCGCGGCCTGCGCCTGGCCGGCCTGGCCGGGACCCGCCCCCTCCTCCTCGCCCGCCCCGGCGGCGCGCACGGCGGCCTCGATATCGCGCTGCAGCTGCTCCATCGCCGATCTGGCCGCAGTGAATCCCGGCCCTTCGGCGCCCAGCTTCGCGTCCACCACCTTTTCCAGTTCCGCGATCGCCTTCATGCAGTGTTCGGCATCCAGCACCTGCTGGCCGAGCGTGCCGGCGTCGACCGCAGGCGCGAAGGACGCAAGCAGCTGCGGGGTGCGCGCCGCGATCCAGGACAGGTTGCCGATCCGCAGTTCGTGGCCGTTTTCGTCCGGCTGCGGATGGACGTCGTCCCAGAAACGCTCGCACAGGCCCGCCACCACCCGCAGCCCGTCGCCCAGGCCGCGCAGGCCGTCGGTCAGCGCGCCCGCCTCCGCCAGCCACACCGAAAGGCGCAGGTCCTTGCTGCGGTTGGCGATCAGTTCGGCGCAGCAGCGCGCGACGAAGCCCCAGTCCGCCTCGCGCAGATCGGTCTCCCACGCGCCCTGGTCGAGCGACGGGTCGTCGGACACGCGCGCCTTCGCGATTTCGTCGATCGCGCTGGAGAAGGAAATGTCCTCCCCGGACGGCATCGCGACATCGATAGGCTTTAACATCCGCTCCAGTTCCAGCATGGCCGCTCCTTATGCGGGTTCGAAGGCGTAATCGAATTCGCCGGCGCCAGTGGCGCTCGCACTGATGCGCGAGATCGGCGTACCGGACGCGATGCGGGCCAGCACCGACTCGGCGATCGCCGGCAGCACGCTGCCGTTGATGATCGAATCGACGTTGCGCGCGCCGGAGTCGACTTCCGTGCAGCGCGCCAGCACCGCATCCACCAATGCCTCGTCGTACTGGAAGTCCGCGTGGTGCTGGTCGTAGATGCGTTCGCGGATGCGCTGCAGTTTGAGTTCCACGATCTCGCCCAGCACGTCGTCGCCCACCGGGTAGAACGGCACCACCGTGCAGCGCCCCAGGAAGGCCGGCTTGAAGTGCCGCACCAGGATCGGGCGCAGTATCCCGGCCAGCGCCGCCGGCGAAGGCATCTCTTCAGGCGATTTGTTCAGGCAGGCCTGCATGACCGGACCAGAGCCCGCGTTCGAGGTCATGATGATGATGGTGTTGCGGAAGTCGACCTCGCGCCCTTCCGAATCGTCCAGCGTGCCCTTGTCAAACACCTGGTAGTCGGCCTTGTACAGCTCCGTCAGCGCCTTTTCGATCTGCTCCGGGCTGCCCTCGAGCGTGAGGTCGTCGCTGGTCGCGGTCCGCAACACCCAGTCGGTGCTGGCCAGCTCCCTGCTCGCGGCGTCCCGGATCGCGCCGTGCACGTACCCTTCCCACGCCTCGCGGGTGAAGGCGCCGGGTACCGCGTGGCTGCCCGCGATGAAGGCGGCGTCCTGCTGGCCGGCCAGCCGCGCGACCGTCACGGCCGGATAGCGGGTTGACGCGCGCGCCCTGATGTCCGCGTACACGCGCTCGCGCGCCGGAATCCCGCGCACCACGCGCCGCAGGTTTTCGCGCGCGGTATCGAGCAGGCCGATCTTGGGCTGCAACTGCGGCCAGGCGGGATCGGCGACGTTTGCGATATGGAAGGTCAGCAGGCGCTCGGCGCTACGCACCATCTGCTCGCGCGGCATGTCGCCGCGGTTCGCCTCCAGCCACATGCGCCAGAAGCGTGTCACCTGGTCGTACAGGTGGCCGGTTTCGGCATGCGCCTTGTCGCCCAACATCAGGTAGGCCTTGAGCGCGTTGTAGGTGTCGGCCACGCTGGTGGGCGAGGCGGCCTGGTAAGGCTGGCCGGCGGCCTGGCCTGCCCCGCGGCCTTCCTGCGTGGCGGGATCGAGCTGGCCCGGCTGCGCGTTCATGTCAGCCAGCAGCGACTCGATCGCGGCGCCGACCGGCCGCACCATCACGTCGCGCACGCCGGCGAAGTACTCGTCGCGCAGCTTGCGCTCCAGCGTGTCGCCCTGGTACAGGCCGAAGGACAACATCAGCGGCGTGTCGGCGCGGTACTTCTCCAGCTGCTCGATCCGGTCCTGCAGGATCCCGAGCGCTTCCAGCCGCGATTGCAGGTCGGTGCGCTTTTCCTGCAGCTGCACCACTTTGGCGAGGTCGGCCTCGACGTTGGCCACCAGCTGGCTGTTGTTTGAGTACGACCAGCTCCAGCCTGCCAGCGCCACTCCCAGCGTGAGCGCCGCGCAGACAAAGGCGCCGTACTTCAGCCGCGTGCGGGCAGGACTGGTGTAGCGCGCCACCAGGTCCTTGTCGGCGAAGATGATCGCGCGGAACAGCTCGCGCAGGAAGTAGCCGCGGGCGCCACCCGCCTCCTCCGCAGGGGTTTCGGCGTCGCGCTTCGGCAGCTCCACGTTGAAGCGCGACGCCACCCGCTGCGAGGCCAGGTTCGCCACCGAGCCTTCCTGCAGCGCGCTGGTGAAATAGAAGCCGCGGAACACCGGCCGGAACTGGTAGGTGTTCTCCTCGAACAGCGTGGCGAGGAAGGCGCGCAGTACCGGCTTCATCGACGCGAACTCCAGCGGGAAGGTAAAGACGCCCGGCCGCATCGCGCACGGCATGGCCATGCTGGCCAGGCTCATCTC